>CAZKSG010000024.1:0-36785 GCA_964555335.1 uncultured Anaerolinea sp. | reverse complement strand
CATCCGCAGCCCGAGCCGGTACATGGAACTGGAATAGGCATCCACGAGCCGTGCAAATTCAGCGCGGTCTCCAGCAGTGAGCGCGTCGAGGGAGATATCGTTTTGCATTTTCTATGATTTTAGATGCAAATCCTTTCAAAAAGTTGCAAACCTTCAACTTTGAAAAGTATACATCTTCGCTTGTACATTTTGCAACTTTTTTCTGTACATGTGCATCCAATGGGTGATAACGAAATTTTTCACGAATGTGGTTTCAACGCCACTTGTACTAAAAGGAGTACTTCAATATGGAAATGATCATTGACTTCCCCGGCGGCGCTCGAGTAGACGCTCATTTTCGTGGTCACACTGTGATGACGGATCAACCGCCTGTCGATTCCGCGCCGATGCCTTTTGAGATCTTCCTGGCATCTATTGGCACTTGTGCAGGGATCTACGTGCTGGGTTTTTGCCGACAACGCAACCTGCCCACCGATGGTATTCGCATCGTCCAGCGTAATCATGCTGCTCCGAACGGCATGGTGGAGAAGATCGACCTGGAGATCCAGGTGCCGCCGACATTCCCTGAGCAATATTATGGCGCACTTGTCCGCTCGGCAGAATTGTGCAAGGTGAAAAAGACTCTTGAAAATCCGCCCAGTTTCGAAGTGACCACGACCAAAGTGGAAGTGGCGTAATTTCAACCTCAATATATTACAGGTATAGGAATTTACCATGGAAAAAATGCTCAACGATCAGATCATCAAACAGATCAACGAAGCTTTTGCCGGGATTGAAGAACCCGTGCAGGTGCTGTACTTTGCTTCAAAGGACAATTGTGAGACCTGCACTGAAACCCGCCAACTTCTTGAGGAAGTAACCTCGCTCAATGACAAGATCGAGCTGGGGGTGTACGATATCGATGAGAACAAAGACGTTGCCAGCAAATTCAACGTTGAATATGCGCCGGGCATTGTCATCGCTGCGAAAGAGAACGCAGATGTGAAGAATCTGGGAGTACAATTTTCCGGTATCCCGGCTGGGCATGAGTTCAGCACATTGATCAATGATATCTTGATCGTCTCCAAACGCGATTCGGGACTCTCTGAAAAGACACGTGAATTCCTGCGCAATCTCGACAAGCCATTACATTTGCAGGTCTTCGTCACACCGACCTGCCCATATTGTCCGCGCGCGGTGCTGCTCGCCCACCAGATGGCAATGGAGAATCCGCAGATGATCCGTGCTGAGGGTGTCGAAGCGACCGAGTTCCCCGAACTGGCGAACCGATTCAATGTCCGCGGTGTGCCGCAGACCGTGATTAACTCTGGCGCAGGAACCGTTGTCGGCGCGATGCCAGAACAGAACCTGCTCGCCGAGATCCGGCGCGCATTGCAGAACTAAAGAATCAATTTCACTTTCGGTGCATGAAGAACACAGGAATTTTCTCAAAACTTCTGTGTTCTTTGTGACAAAAAACGATCTTTTCCATGACCAAGAAGAAATATCGCCGCAAAAATCAAAAGCCGTATCCAGTTCTTCCCATGTTAATTGGACTCGTACTGGTTGTCTTTGGCGTACTCGCGTTCGTGTCACAAAATTCCAGTAGAGATCCTGTATCTTCTTCCGTGACTCCCATCAAAGTCAACTTCGCTGCGCCGCAATTATCCTTGCAGAACTTAAGCGGAAGAGTGGAGTCACTTTCCGATTATCGTGGCACGGTGATCCTTGTCAACAATTGGGCCACGTGGTGTCCGCCGTGCAAGGCGGAGATGCCGACCCTCGTTGCGTATCACAATGAGCATGCTGCCGATGGTTTTACCGTCATCGCAGTGGAGGCGGGTGAACCTGTAGACCTTGTATCGCAGTTTGCCGAAAGCTACCAGATGACCTTTCCGGTTTGGCTCGACCCGAATGGCGAATCTGTAAAAGTATTCGGCAATGGGAATCTACCCAATTCGTACGTCATTGACCGCACCGGGACGGTTCGTTATGCATGGACGGGTGAGATCAGTAGAGCCATGCTCGAAAAATATGTAACCCCTTTGATTGCTGAATAAAACTAAAACGCAGGCACAGCCCTGCGTTTTTATTCCTCCAACAAGGAAACAATCTCGGAATCGGACAGAGCGTGGCGTAGGTCCGCTGTCTTGAGGATGATCGCCGTGTTACGGACTCCCGACCCGATGGACACTTCCTCCTCCCTCATCACGCTCGCATCGATCAACACCTTGACCGGAGTCTTCACCCCAAATGGGCCCACCGTCCCAACGCGGAACCCGGTCACGTCCAACACTTCCTCCTCCGTTGCCATTCGTACGCGTGAACGTTTCACCAGTTGGCGCAGTTTTCGCCAGTCGATTTGTGCAGGTCCCGCCACAAGGACCATCAGAAATTCCTCCGGACGAATATTGAACAGGATGCTGCGCACGATCTGTCCCGGTCGCTGGTTACGGTCGGAGGCTGCCTGTTCGAACGACGTGACAGGTGTTTCATGTCGAAAGAGTTGATGCGGGATGTTCAGTTTTTCAAGGGCGATACTTGCAGGAGGCGGGTCAATCATAGTACGTTTTATTCCTAAAGGTTTTGGGTCTCAGAGACTCTCAAAAGATTATTCTCAATGGAATTTCTTCTTGTAGAGTAAAATCGGGCAATGTCGAAAATCAAAACTCCTCTGCTCCTCTTTTTGGCGACAGTAATTGTAATTGCTCTTCTGGCATTATTTGGACCTGAAGAGAAATCCCTGGGTGCCAATGTGCGCATCGTATACCTGCACGGTGCCTGGGTGCTCAGCGCGGAAGTGGCGTTCCTGGCTGCGGCGTTGGCGGGTGCGATCGCATTGATCACGAAGCGCGATGCGTTCCATCACTGGTCTGCGGCACTCGGTCGTACCGGTGTCTTCTTCTGGCTCACCTATCTTCCGCTTTCGTTGTGGGCGATGGAATCCAATTGGAATGGGCTTTTCCTCTCTGAACCGCGCTTCCGCCTGGCAGTCATCTTCGCCGTGACGGGTATTCTGCTGCAGGTAGGACTTTGGCTGATTAACACCCACTGGATCACATCCGTCGCGAATATCGTTTTCATTGTTGCATTGCGCGTGGTCTTTTCGATGGCAAGCAATGTTATGCATCCACCTCCGTCCCCGATCTTTAATTCCGGCAATTTCGTTATCATCGGATTCTTCCTGGCCCTGATCGCGTTGACATTGCTGGCGGCGTTTTTCTTAACGCGTGTGCTTTTGAAAATAGCAGAGTAGTTCCGCCTGCATCGCCAGAGACGGCGATGCGAACTTCCATTCTTTATGCGTATCCGTTTTCAACTGTTCGTTTTCATGTTCCTTCGCACCATCCTGAACACCATGCACAGGATGGTGTATCCATTTTTAGCGGTCTTCGCACGCGGGTTGGGCGTGGACGTCACAACGTTTTCGTTCGTAGTGACCGCGCGTTCTTTTGTCGGTATGTTTGCCCCTGTATTCGGCTCCTTTGCCGACCATCGCGGGCGCAGGTTTGGGATGCTGGCAGGTATTGTTCTTTTTACCGTTGGTATGGCATTGGTCGCAGTATCCCCTACCTTTTACACGTTCAGCGCCGCCATCATTTTAGCCATTCTTGGGAAGTATCTCTTTGACCCATCCATGCAAGCCTACTTCGGTGATCGCATTCCTTATGAAAAACGCGGCACGGCACTTGCAGTGACAGAGGCGGCATGGTCGTTGTCGTTCATTGCCGGGATTCCGCTTGTTGGATATCTGATCTCCGCTTATGGGTGGAATGCACCGTTCCCTCTTTTGACGGGACTCGGATTGGTGATGTTCGCGATCATCTGGTGGATGATCCCGCGCGACGATCATCCCAAGCCGACGGTGGATTCCCTTAAAAATGTCCACGCTGTGCTGACCAATATCCCCGCGTTGGCAGGCATCTCCATTGCGTTGTGGGCCAGCGCGGCAAATGAATTGGTCAACCTGATCTTTGGAGTATGGCTGGAAGATTCATTCGGGTTGAAGATCGCTGCGCTTGCAGGCGCCTCTGCTGTGATCGGCATTTCCGAGCTCAGTGGGGAGGGACTCGTTGCCCTGACTACCGACAGGCTTGGTAAACCACGTGCGTTGGTGTTGGGATTATCGGGTAATGCACTTGCTGCGCTGTTGCTGCCGATCGTTGGTAAAACAGAGTTCGGCGCCCTGATCGGATTGTTCCTGTTTTACATCACCTTCGAGTATGTGATGGTCAGTCACATCCCATTGATGACCGAAGTAATGCCAGATGCACGGGCAACATTGCTGTCGTTCAATTTGATGGGTCATTCACTGGGGCGCATGATCGGTGCATTGCTGGCGACATTTGTCTATCAATCGTTTGGATTTCTTCCAGTGGCATTGATTGCGATCGTGTTCAACGTTTTTGCTTTGCTGGCTCTCGGTGAATTGACGCAACGTATCATGATCCTGCCGCGTGTTTTGGCTTTTTTCAAAGGGTCGGAAAGAAGCGAGATATGATCGTTCTCGTTGCGTTTGGGTTCAGCCTCCTGCTCTTTGTGATCGTCCTCTTGTGGATTCTTATCCCTGCGTTGTATGGGCTTCCCCCGGTCCCCACAAAGCCCGGGAGGATACGGAAAGCCTTGCGACTGGCAAATCTTCAAGAAAATGAGATTCTCTACGATCTCGGCGCAGGCGATGGACGCGTATTGCTCATTGCAGCAGGTGAATTTGGCGCCAAATCAGTGGGGCTTGAGATCGGTCCCATCCAATGTGCGCTGATCTGGTTGCGTGCAGCCGCGAGTGGATTTGGAGGTCGGATTCGGATCCGATGGGAGAATTATTACAAGGCAGATCTGAAGGATGCAGATGTTGTCTTTGTGTATGCAACGTCGAAGGAAGTGATGAAGCTTGCTCCTCACCTGGAACAACAGATGAAAAATGGGTCACGCCTGATTTCCATCTCGGCAGACTTTAGTGAATGGGAACCGTCCACTGTTGATGACCATGATCTGATCTTTATCTATGAGATGCCACCGACAAAGGGAAGTGTTACATCCTATATGTTGAAGAACGCGAAATAAACGAGCCGCTCTGAAATAGGCGGCTCGTTTTGTACGTTTAGAGTTTGGCGAGTGGTCGATCGGCTAATAACTTAACCCATGCCCAAATGGGAATAGTGGATTCTCTGAATCATAAGGCACATCTTCCTTTTGCTTGCGTACAGCCTCCAGTGAAGAAGGCAACTCGAACGGAAGTTTTCCCTGTGGCGTGAATTTGCCAAAGATAATATCCAACACAGCATCCGCGTTGGCGCCAAAGTTACCGAGCAATGCAGCGCTCTTTCCCGCGATCTCGGGAATAACAACCGGACGTTCGAGGTAAATATCCACCACTGTGGGAACTTTGTTCAAGATGTTCAGGATTCGGGACTTCTCCGGCTCTTTAAAATCAAGATCGCCCGCATGGAAGTAACTTTCCATCATGCCTTTCCGCTTTTCATACGGTGCGGAGAGCCGCAGAATGGCGATCTCTGCCTTGGATGGGTCATCCACCACTTCGCCGTAGGGTTTGAGCGTTTCGGGCTTGATCCCTTCCGCGTAGATCTTGAGTCCCGGTTTGAGAGGCAGTATGCCTTTATCGTTCTTCAACAGCACGATCGATTTGCGTTGTGCCAATTCGCCCACCTTACGGAATTCAGGATTGCCCACGATCTTTTCAGCAGCATTGACATCCAGATAGGGACTATCGAATAAACCGAGCACGAACTTCTCACGTAGCAACCTTCGGATGGATTGATCGATTCGCTCTTCACTGACCTTGCCTTCGCGCACCAACTGAACAATGACCTCAGGACAGGCTTCGCCGCCAAATTGGTCCACGCCTGCATCAAGAATCTTTTGGGCGCGTTCTGCCAAAGAGAGATGTTCCACGCCCCAGGCGCGGGCAGACATGATCTCACGCCCGAGAATCTTCATCGGCGTGAGCAGTCCCCAGTCTGTGCAGACGATGCCATTGAATCCATATTTTCCACGCAACAGACCAGTAATGACGCTCTTGTTGAAACTGAATCCGACCTCTTCATGCTCAGTGCCAACGGGCATTCCGTAATAGGGCATGATCTGTGACGTGCCGGCTTTGAACGCGGCTTCGAACGGCTTGAGATGGTAATCGAAATTGTTCCCGGGGTAGACTTGCTCGCGTCCGTAGGGGAAGTGCGCGTCTTCGCCGTTCATTTGGGGACCGGCACCAGGGAAATGTTTGGTCATGCAGGCGACACTATCCTTGCCAAGCGTTTCACCCTGAAAACCGCGGATATAAGCCGCGCCCATCTCAGAGACGAGGTCGGCATCTTCGCCGAAGGTTCCGTTGATGCGGCACCAGCGCGGTTCGGTGGCGGTATCCACCATTGGGTGAAGGGCGAGGCGAATGCCCACAGCGAGATATTCCTGCCGGGCGATGTCGCCAAATTGCCGGACAAGGTCTACATCCCGGGTTGCAGCGAGACCAGTGGGCTCAGGGAATTGAGAAAAACTCCCTGCGAGCAGTCCGGCAAGCGGGTTATCCGAAAAGGCATGGCGCGGATCACTGGAAATCGTGACCGGGATGCCGAGGCGTGTCCGTTCTGCGAGTTTCTGGATGCGGTTATGCCACTCTGCCATGTGACGCGCATCGGTGCCTTCGAGAATATTGAAATGGTTCATCAACCGCTTCGCGAGCATGTCCGACGTTTGTGGCAGAGGGAACAGTCCCATTCTTTCGAGGATGGTACCATCCTTGTTCATGCCGATCATGGTCTGGAACATCATGCCGGCCTTCTCTTCGAGAGTCATCTGCTTGAGCAGGTCTTCGACACGCTCTTCGATGGGGCGACGCGGGTCCTCGTAGATGTCGAGCTTTCCGTTCTTGTTCAGATCACGGAAGGTAATCCCATTCTGTGTGAGGGTTGGTGCCTCCTTCCCGAGCAACGACAGATTTTTGCGTGTGCTGATGTCAGGCTTGATGTTTTTCCAGAAGTACCATCCCCCCGCAACGATGATGATGACGAGCAGTGTATAGAGAATCCACATGGTGTGCCTCCGCGTGGAGTTGTTTTATCATGATTGTTTGACCGCGTTAAGAGAATAAAGTCATTGATACGAGGTGACGTCGTAGTTATTTTCCAAATACTTCATGGACTGCCCCTAAAAACGACTCGGGTGGAGGCAATCCTTTTCGTTTTGCATGGCGAATCGCGTTTTCGTGGTTCATCTCGGCAGGATAATAATGAATGGGCTTGCCCATGTTTCGGGCTGTCACCAACTCGTCGCGGGAAACTTCATTTCCGCCCAGGGCGATGAGCACATCACTACATTCGACCATGGCTTTGGAAGTGGGGGATAGTTCTTCTGAATTCGATACCTTGCCACCCCATTGAATATCGTCCATAAAGCAGATGTAGTCCACCGATGGGCTGATATCGGATGGATCATCCAATATGTTCTTGGAAACGATACCAGTTGTAGTAAAGCCGAGGGATTTTGCCAGTGGATAGATCTCACCCAGCCCCCATTTTGTCACGCCATCGTTGACCAGTGCCGTCTCCGGTGAATATTGGGAGAGTTCCTCGCGGACGATCCTGAACATCTCCGCTTCATCTTCATACCCCAGCATATACCCAAAAAAGGTGAGAACGGTTTTGCCCTGACTCTTGAAAAATGCAGTTGCTTCCTTGGGTTTCATATTCCAACCAACGATATGATGTTTACCCCGCCATTGAAGCCTGACTCTGCCGATGAACCGACGAAGTGTACTCATTTGATGCCGCCTTTTTTTCGCTCTACCAAAATGGTCACTTTTTGTTTGAACAAATTGATCCTATCTCACTTATCCTTCAACTCCTTCAATTGTTTTTGCAGATCCGATTTTTTTATGCCTGTCATCGTATCATGTGCGTCACCCTTGAAGGATGTTGGCGGAGGTAAACCACGTCGTTCTGCCTGCTGTTGGGCCAGTTCATGGTTCATATCGGCTGGAATATATAGGATTTTCTTTCCCTGCACATGCCCGGCCAACAATTCGTCCAGGCTGATGCCGCCGCCGCCGATGCCGACCAGGATATCACTGCAATCCACCATGGCCTTGGAAGTGGGGGACAGCTCATTAGACTTGGGGAGTCTTCCGCCGTATTGATCGTCCTTGATGAAACAGATGTGATCAACAAAAACGCTGATCTCGTCCGGATATTCCAGCGCTTTCGTTGTGACGATCCCACTGGTTTCAAAACCCATGGATTTTGCCAATTCATACACGGCGCCGATCCCGACACTGGTTGCGCCGATATTGACCAGCGTTGTCTCAGGTGAATAACCGGACAGAAGGTTCTTTGCGACTTGAAGCATCGCATCTTCATCTTCATATCCCATGCCGGAATATCCAAAGAAGGTCAGTACTGTTTTGCCGAGACCCTTGATAAAAGATACTGCTTCCTCGGGCGACATGCTCCATCCAACGACGCGATGTTTCCCCTGAAATTGAAATTTCAACCTGCCAATGAATTGGGAAATTGACGCCATGGTCTCTCCTGTTAGTATAAAAAGTATAGCACGGCTATCAAGCGCACCCAATCTGTGGTTAAATTGTATCGTAACTCTCCATTCATTCAATCTGGAATATCCCATGCTCATTCACTCCTCCTCCCAACTCCTCACGCTCGCCGGCGGACCGCAGCGCGGCAGATCCCTGGGCACGCTTGGGATCATCCAAGATGGCGCGGTCGTGATCCGCGATGAAAAGATCGTTGCTGTGGGTACGACTGCCGAATTGCGGGCATCCTATCCTGATGAGCCACGGCTCGATGCGAACGGATGTGTGCTTATGCCAGGTTTCGTGGACCCACATACCCACGTTATTTGGGGAGGAGACCGTGCCAATGAATTCGAGATGAAGATGGCGGGAGCGAAATATCTCGATATCCTCGCGTCCGGAGGCGGAATCCTCTCCACGGTTCGTGCGACGCGGTCAGCATCCATTGAAACTCTCATTGCGCAGACTCGTCCGCGTCTCTTGCGTATGTTCAGGAACGGTACGACCACTGCCGAAGCCAAGACGGGATACGGGCTGCAAACAGCGACGGAGCTCCGTTTGCTCAAGGCGCTGCTGGCTCTTGACGATGAAAGCCCACTCGACCTTGTGTTCACGTTTTTGGGAGCGCACGCGATCGCCCCCGAATTCAAGGACAACCCACAGGGTTATACAGATCTTGTCAGTGAGACCATGCTTCCCATCCTCAAAGAATGGTGGGAAACGCATGCACCGCGCCTTTCCATGCCCTTCGTCGATGTCTTTTGTGAGAATAAAGCATTTGACCTGAAGCAATCGGAACAGGTCCTCAGGAAGGCAATGGAACTGGGCTTCCCGCTTAAGATCCATGCCGATGAATTCGATAATTTGGGGGGTGCGTCATTGGCAGTGGAGTTGGGCGCAGCTTCTGCCGATCATTTGGTGAAGACATCCGATGCCGATATTGCTGCGCTTGGCAAGTCGGATACGGTTGCAGTGGCGTTGCCCTGTACTCCCTTCGGACTTGCTGAAAAGGAATACACCCCTGCCGATAAACTGATCGCTGCAGATGCCATTCTTGCCCTCGCCACTGACTGTAACCCGGGGACTTCGTGGAATGAGTCGATGCAGATGGCGATTGCGCTGGCTTGCCGGTATATGAAGATCACCCCCGCTCAGGCTATTGCTGCTGCGACGATCAATTCTGCACACGCCCTCCGCCGGTCTGACACGATCGGCTCCATTGAAATTGGCAAACAGGCAGATATGTTGATCCTCTCTGTGCCAGATTACCGCCATATTGGCTATCGCTATGGGACGAATCTGGTGAAGCAGGTTATCAAACGGGGGCAGGTCTATTCAGTGGATGTGGGATATTACCGAACAGCCTAAACAAACACAAAGGACACAGAGTGCACAAAATAAAAACCTTGCTGCTCCTGATGTCTTTCGTGTTTAAATCATTTGGAGGTATCCATGCAAATTGACATTATCGGTGTTCCCATCGATCTCGGTGCAGACCGCCGCGGTGTGGATATGGGTCCCAGCGCGGTGCGATATGCACATCTTCATCAAAAACTGAGGGAGTTGGGATACACATTGGAAGACAAGGGGAATATCGAAGTTCCCATTCAGGAGATGTGCAGTATCACCGACCCCCGGCTGAAGTATATCGATTGCATCATTCCCATGGGGCGTCGTGTTGCTGGTGCGGTGGCAACCTCCATTCAGAGCGGGCGTTTCCCCTTGGTGATCGGTGGTGACCATAGCCTGTCGGTGGGGTCGATCCGGGGCGCGGCGAAACATAGGAAGATCGGTGTCATCTGGGTGGATGCGCACGCGGACTTTAACACGGCTGAAACAACACCCTCAGGAAATATTCATGGGATGCCGCTTGCCGCCCTTTGTGGACTTGGTGATCCGCGCCTCGTCTGCCTGTGGGATGAAACGCCTCCAGCCGTGGACCCCAAGCGGGTGGCTGTGATCGGGGCGCGTGACCTCGACCCGGGCGAAAAGCGCAACCTGCGCGAAGCGGGCGTGATGGTGCAAAGCATGGAACAGATCGACCGCATGGGCATGGTTGCGGCTCTGGAGAAAGCCATCGACCGTGTCAGCCGCGATGTGGACGGCATCTACCTGTCGTTCGACATGGACGCGCTCGATCCGCGCCATGCACCGGGTGTTGGGACGCCTGTCCCGGGTGGGCTGACGTATCGTGAAGCGCACCTCGCTTGCGAGGTCGTTGCCGAAACGGGAAAGCTCATCGGCATGGACCTTGTTGAAGTGAACCCGATCCTCGATGTGCAAAACCAGACTGCGATCCTGGGTGTGGAGTTCATCCGCTCGGCATTGGGCTCGCGTGTGTGGAGCGGTTAACGCGTTTGACAAGTCGGTCATAAGTTCATGCCAAAGAAAGATGTGCTCTTGTTCCTCCTTCAGAACGAGGCTACAATATCCATATGAGCAATTCATACGGCCCCATTCTCATTGTTGAAGATGTCCCCAATGTCCTTGAGCTTCTTGAAGTGACACTGCGCTTCAAGGGATATGCTGTCATTACGGCACGGAACGGTGAAGAAGCGTTGGAAGTCATTGCTCGCCAGCGACCGGTGTTGATCATTACCGATATCCTCATGCCGAAAATGGATGGATATGCATTTGTCCAAAAGCTGCGCCTGAATCCCGAAACGCGCTCCATTTCTGTAGTCTTTTTATCAGCGACCTATGTCACCCCGGAAGACAAGGACTTTGCCTTAAGCCTGGGTGCGGCACGCTTTATCGAAAAGCCCATCGACACGGAAGATTTTCTACTGACCGTGGCTGAACTGGTCACCCAGCAGCCATTCACACAGCCGCAGCCACTCGACATGGAACGTTTCTATGCTGGGTATCGTACGCGGCTCGAAAACAAACTGCGACACAAGAATACGCAGATCGCGCGCGCTGAACGTTTGCTTCCTACACTGCCTACCGACCAAAAGCCTGCGTTCGAAGCCTTGCTCAAACAATCGATACGCGACCGCGATGAGATCCAGACGGAACTCTACGATATCTACAAGACCATCGACGACCTGAAAAAATAATGAAACCGACTCTCTCTGACATCGAACGCCTTGCCCGTGAAGCAGGCGCGATTCTTCACGCTGGATACAACAAGGAACATCAGGTCAATTACAAGGGCGTCATTGACCTGGTCACTGAAGTAGACCATCAATCTGAAGCGTTTTTGCTCGGCGAAGTGCAAAGGAACTATCCTGATCATCATATTTTTTCCGAGGAGAAGGGCATCATCCAGGGAAGTGATGAACATACCTGGTATATCGATCCGCTGGATGGGACGGTGAACTATGCCCACCATATCCCGATCTTTTCGGTATCGATCGCCTATTCGTTCCAACGGGAATTGACCCTCGGTGCGGTGTATGACCCGATGCGCGATGAGATGTTCAGCGCCGAACGTGGCAAAGGGGCATTTTTGAATGGGGAATCCATCCATGTCTCCGATGTAACTGAGCTGCAAAAGTCCCTGCTGGTGACGGGCTTTCCCTACGATGCCTGGAACACAGCCCAGGATAACTTTGCCAATTTTGTACGTTTTGCCAAGCTGACACAGGGTGTGCGCCGACTCGGTTCGGCAGCGCTCGACCTTTGCTATGTTGCCACAGGACGCTTCGATGGATTTTGGGAACTGGCGCTCAAACCCTGGGACGTTGCCGCTGGTGGGTTGATCTGCCGCGAAGCAGGCGCTCGTATTACGAACGTGGACGGACATGCTGATTTTATTTCCCCGCCGCAATCGGTGGTGGCGTCGGCGCTGGGAATTCACGCGCGAATGCTGGAAGTATTGCACGAGCAGAAATAATCGCTACTTATGTCATTGCGAGTCGATAAACAGAGACGGCTTGGGACCGTTGTCCTCGCAAAGGCATTGCATTTCAAATACTAAAAACAAACTGCAAGTGCAATCTCTCTTTAAGTAAGTAAAATAAGGGGGATTGTATTTGAACGTATGTCTACTCCATCGATCCCAATTAGTAAAACCAAGATTATCGTTCCACCCCGTCGTCCAGAGTTACTCTCCCGCCCTCGTCTGCTCAAAAGCCTGAAAGGGTCGCTCGATAATAAACTCCTGCTTATTTCCGCGCCTGCGGGATATGGCAAGACTTCGCTTTTAATCGATCTGGCAGACGAATTGGATGTGCCCGTCTGCTGGCTGTCACTCGACCCGCTCGATCGTGACCCGCAGCGTTTTCTTGCATATCTGATCGCGTCGCTTGCCCAACAGTTTCCCGATGTGGGCGAAACCTCCCGACTGCAATTGAATCAATTGCGGTCCATTGAAGAAGATGCAGAAGCCATCCTCGTCATGCTTACCAATGAGCTGTATGAGCATGCAGAAAATGATTTCCTGCTCATCCTCGACGATTTCCACCTGCTCGATGATGCTCCTATAATTTCGACCCTTTTGAACCGCTTCCTGCAGCTGGTGGATGAAAATTGTCACATCCTGCTCTCCTCCCGCACCCTTCCTGCATTGGATGATGTTACATTAATGGTGGCACGTGAACAGGTGGCTGGGCTCAGCCATGTGGATCTGGCCTTTCTTCCACGTGAAGTACAGGCGCTGTATGCACAGAATTATCATGAGCGCATCTCTGATGAGACCGCCTCTCAGTTCGTGGAGCAGACAGGTGGATGGGTGACAGGTATGGTGCTTTCGAATCTTTCGGGGGCGGCGCGTCTCTCTGGTGTGGACGCGTTTGCCTATCTCGGACGCCAGGTACTCGATCAGCAGTCGGAGGAGATCCGCCGATTCCTCTTGCGGACATCGCTGCCGGAGGAATTTAACGCGGAAGTATGCGAGATCATCCTTGGTCCGCTTCATCCAAAGCCCCAAAATTGGACGGCGCTCATGGGACTGATCCTCGAAAAGAACCTTTTTGTCCAGCCTCTCGGCGCCGATGGACGCTGGCTTCGTTATCATCCATTGTTCCGCGAATTCCTGCAAACCCGGCTGCGAGAAGAACTTCCGCACGAAGTACAGCCGATCCTGCAGCGAATGGTGGTCTCTTATGAAAAAGCCGGTGAATGGGAAAAAGCCTATTTCACATGCAGCCAGTTGAATGACAGTGAAGCGTTGGCTGAACTCGTCGAGCGCGCGGGACCATCCCTGATCCAGAATGCGATCGTCACTCTCGAGGGTTGGATTAACAGCCTGCCGCCAAATCTTCTCATAACGCGCCCGGGTTTGATTTCGTTGCGCGGCCCCATCCTGGCGCTCAAGGGAAGACTTCAAGAATCGTATGACTTGCTCGATAAAGCCATAACGATCTACCGAAAAAAGCGTGACCAGCAGGGATTGCTCCTCGCCTTGATCCGCCGTGCCAATACTTTGCGTTTGCTTGGCAATTACACAGCCTCCATCGAAGATGTGGAGGAAGCGCTGCAGATCGCCGAATCGGATTCGACGTTCCAATCTTTGTATGCCGAAGGTTTGCGCTTAAAGGGACTGAATCTATTTCGTCTGGGCGAATCCAAACGTGCAGTGGAATCTCTGGAACATTCCCTCTCACTGTACTCTGCGTTGAAGGAAACGGGGGTCATTCCCACGGTCCTGATGGAAACTGGAATGGTGCACTTTACGGTGGGGGATGTGCAGTCTGCGCTGCATTCGTATCAGAAAGCACTCGAACTGCGGCAGGCCGAACGTAACCTGCAATCACAAGCAGAGATCCTCAACAATTTTGGCGTTTTATACCACCAGTTGGGTGAATATGAACTTGCCTCCGAAACCTTCGAGAACGGGCTGACGTGCGCCCGCAAAAGCCGCAACCTGCGAGCCGAGGTCCTCATCCTGGCTGGGTTAGGGGATTTATATAGTGAGATCGAGGAATTCGACGCGGCATTACAGGCCTATCAACAGGCCGAAACCATTGCAATTGCGCAGGCCGGTTCGTTCGTTTTCAATTATCTTGCCATTGCCAAGGGGCTGCTTTCCTTATTGAAGGGTGATTTGAATAGCGCAGCACAATTTATTCACACCTATCGGCGTAAACTGCGAAGCAGCCAATCCACCTATGAGCGCGGATTGTGGTCACTTTTCGAAGGGCGTTACTTGCTGATGAAAGGCGAGTCGAAGAAATCCATTCGACATTTTCAGGAGAGCCGTAATTTCTTTCTCGAAGACGGACGTATTGTAGAAAAGCAGGCCAGTATGATTTGGTTGAGCGCGGCATACGAACAATCCGGGCAGCGCGATGCGGCTCGGGCGGAACTCTCTACATTCCTTTCGAATGTTGCGAGTCTGGATCATGCATTAATCGTTGTGTTTCGACAGGCATCAGAGTGGCTGAGTGACCTGCAAAACGAACCCGGGCTGCGGTCCGAAGTGAGCGCCTTGTTCGAACGAATACGGCGCTTAAGTGGCAAGCTCCCCTCCGCACGCAGATCATTACGGCGTCATGCGCAGTCCATCCAAATGTCCACTGCCGGGCTTGTCATCCATGCCTTTGGCCGCCCCGAAGTGATCGTGAACGGCCGCGTAGTTTCTATGCCGGACTGGAAAACCCAGTCTGTGCGGGACCTGTTTTTTTATTTTCTATACAATCAGGAGATGGTCACCAAAGAGCAGATCGGTATCGCCTTGTGGCCGGAGACCGATGATCCGCAAATGCTCAAGGCACGCTTCAAGAATGAAATCTATCGTTTGCGGCGTGTGGTGGGCAGGAATGCGATTCTTTTCGATGAGGAATACTACTGCTTCAACCGCTCGCTCGACTACGAATACGATGTGGATGCTTTTGACTCACACCTTGCCCGCGCCCGCCGTTCGCGCGATGTGAATGAACGCATCCAATATTTTCAAAAAGCAGTGGACCTTGTGCACGGACCGTACCTTTCCGGGGTGGATGCTGCCTGGGCAGACCTGGAACGTGTACGACTTTCGCAGGCACATGCCTCTGCCTTGGAGGATTTGGCGCGTCTATATCTGATCACCAGCCAGCCATTGAACTGTCTTTCCATCTGCCAGCAGGTGCTGAAAAATGACCGTACCAATGAAACAATGTACCAGCTTGAGATGCAGGCGTATGCTGCTCTTGGTGACCGGGCATCCATTGTCCGTTGCTATCAGGCCTGCAAAACTGCCTTGCAGGAAGACCTGAAACTGGCTCCAACCCCCGAAACTGAGCAAATTTATCGAGAATTGACCCAATAATCGTCCATTTGGGGTTGCAAAAACAGTTTTTTTGCAGCCTGTTTTGCAGCCTGGGGGGATGTATCATCGGCGTATCCATTCAAAATGAAAGAAAGGTACGCCCACATGAGAAACAAACTCCCGCAACTCTTCACACTGGTCAGCAAATTCGATCGCAATACCCTGCAGCTTGCCTATTTTGCGTTCGTTCTCGTCGCTTTTGTGTTCACCCAATCCCCTACAGATGGCGGAGTTGGGCCGCGCTAAACCTGTGAAGGAGGTGGTACTGTGACCATACTTTCCATTGACATGTACACGGATCCATCGCTGGGTGCCCGCCAGGCTCCGGCACAACGCAACGGCTTGCATCGTCTCTTTGCGGCGGCAGTGGTCAATGACCAGTTCCGCGAGACTCTTCTCCGCGAGCCGGAGGCGGCGCTGGCAAATGGATACCTTGGGCAGCCATTTACATTGAGCGATCAGGAAAAGATCGTTTTGAAATCTGTCCGTGCCAAAACGTTGGCTGATTTCGCCCAGAAGGTCAATCAAGCATTGAAAACTGTGTAGTTCATCATATATCGCATCAGACGCATTCCATACACGTCGTACTGATGTCACACTGGGTGACGCGGCGGTTCTGGGGGCGCGGTGATAAAGGGAAATCACGGTGCCCCGCGTCCGCCTTTAATCGTTCATCATGACCACGACTTTATCGATCACGGACCTGTTGAAGACAAACCCAAGGCTTGAAACGAGTTTTCAGGCCTTTGCAGATTTAATGATCGTCTTTGACCAGCAGGGCAAGATCCTGGAATGCAAGGGTTCATCCTTATCTCCCTATCCTGTGCCCGCAGATTTGTTGGGGCGAAACATCCGTGATGTGTTTCCTGTGAAAGAAGCCAATAAGATTGAACAGGCTCTCAGTCACGTTCAGAAGACGGATGGGGTGGCAACGTTTCAATACTCGGTTACAACTACCAATACTGAGTTCTGGTTCGATGCACGGTTGACACCTTCTTCTCCCACGCAATTTATTTTCACAGCCCGGGATATTACGGAATGCCGCACGACTGAATCCCGTTTGAGTCAGAAGGTGCAACAACTCTCGGCGCTTCGTTCTCTGGATCTGGCCATCGCCTCTGGTTTGGAGCTTAACCTGCTCCTCTCCATGTTCCTGGACCAGGTAAGCACGCTTCTTCACGTGGATGCGACCGCGCTCCTGTTGCTCAACCCCAAAACGAATCTTCTTGAATATACATCAGGAAAAGGATTTGTTTCACGCACACTGCAATTCACACATCTCAGGCTGGGGGAGGGCTTTGGTGGAAGAGTGGCCCTCGAGCGTGCGTTGGTGCGGGTACCTGATCTGCAAAAAGAAAAGACCGGTTTCGAACGTTCTCCATTCTTCGAGATGGAGAAATTTGTCTCTTATTACGGCGTTCCATTGATCGCAAAGGGACGGGTGCTCGGTGTACTTGAGATCTTCCAACGGTCAATGTTGGACCCCGATGTGGAATGGGTGAACTTCCTGCGTATGCTCGCCGGGCAGGCCGCCATCGCCATCGACAGCGCCAACATGTTTAGGGAATTACAGATCTCCAACCTGGAACTGAATATTGCCTACGATGCAACCATCGAAGGCTTGTCTCGTGCACTTGATTTGCGTGACAAGGAAACTGAGGAACATACCCGGCGTGTCACCGAGATCACAATGAGGCTGGCAGATAATCTAGGTGTCGCTGAATCCGAACATATCCATATACGACGCGGCGCGATCCTCCATGATATTGGCAAGGTGGCCATCCCTGATCAGATCCTCTTCAAACGCGGACCCCTGGTGGAGGAGGAGTGGAAGATCATGCGCCGACATCCCGATATTGCCATGGAACTTCTGTCGCCCGTCACCTACCTGGCTCCCGCACTCGACATTCCACACTGGCATCATGAACGTTGGGACGGGACAGGCTACCCCGATCATTTGTACGGAGAGCAGATCCCATTCTCAGCAAGGTTGTTTGCCTTTGCTGATGTCTTCGATGCCCTCACCTCCGACCGTCCCTACCGTTCTGCCTGGCGAAAACAGGAAGCCCTGGAATATATCCGCGAACAATCCGGGAGACACTTTGACCCGGCAATCGTGCCAGCTTTTCTCGATCTGGCGAAGAAATTGTAAGAATCAAAATATCCCGCTTTGTGCGGGATATTTTTTGTGCCATAGGAACTATTCCAGACTGATTTGATATTGATACAGCGCCGAAAGTTCCACTCCCCCAAAAAGTCGTTTGTATAAAATGTCTTTGTCAGATCCCTTGAGTGTTGTGATTCCATGAGGCTCACACTGTGCATGAATGGAACTTTCAAGCGACCTCTCGAATACGGCGACAATGGCAGATGAGATATCATCTGCTGCGATACGGTTGATGGACAACGTTCCGCATTCGATGCATTCGTGGACCAACATCAACTCGCCTCCGCTCTCAAGCCGATACTTGTTCCTGCCCTTCTTCATCGTCAACCCAACCGGTCTCATCTGTCCCTTGCAAGCAGACAGTCTATCACCTGAGACAAATAGATCAAGATGAAAAGACCACAGACAATATGGACAGTGGTTACGATTGTTGACTCCAGAAACAAGATGTGTCGATGGAACAAGGTTGTGACAATGTGCACACCGAAAATCGCCAAAGGATGCGGCCGAGTATTTCATAGCTCGCTCCGCAGGTTCATATAGTTCTTATAGCGATGCGGATGGATATTTCCATCCATGACCGCTTTGCGGATCGCACAGCCGGGCTCGCGGTCGTGCTGACAACTCAAACCGAATTTGCATTGACCGACGAAACCTGTCATCTCCGGGAAGAAGTCAGCCAGTTCATCGGCGGTGACGTTCCATAGCCCGAACTCGCGCATGCCGGGCGTGTCGAGGAGCATGCCGCCAAAGTCCAGCTCGAACATTTCATAATGAGTGGTCGTATGACGTCCCTTGCCGAGTTCACCATCGCTCACTGCTTTCACGCGCAACCCGAGTCCCGGCTGGATGGCGTTGAGCAAAGAGGTCTTGCCCACGCCAGATTTCCCAACAAGGACCGACATCTTCCCTCGCAGTAAGGACTTCAAATCTTCTATACCTTCGCCTGTACTTGAACTGACTTTGTGAATTGGATAGCCGATCTGACGATAAATATCCAGATCGCGATCGATCTCTGGATTCTTCCAGGCAAGGTCGAGCTTGGTGACAACGATTAAGGACGGTAGTCCTGCCGCTTCGATCGCGACCAGATAACGGTCGAGGAGTCCCCACTTTGGAGTGGGGGTGGCAACTGCAAAGATCGGGATGATCTGATCCACATTGGCGGCGATCACCTGTTCGAAGGCGCGTTGACCGGTGGTGGCTGCGGGGCGCGAAAACTTGGAAGCACGTGGCAGCACCTCGGTGACCACGCCGCGCCCTTGTCCTGCATCCACAAAACGAACGCGATCCCCGATGGCTATGGGATCCACATGGTCCATTTCCTTTACCTCCTGCACACGCGTGCGCATGGAAGTGGGATCGGCCGTGGAATAGATCAGGTTTTTATGTATGAGGGACGAGAGTGTGCAGTCAAGTTCCCGTCCGTTGGCGTGGACTGTGTAATGTCCGATTGTTTTTCGAAAGACGACACCTGTGTCGTCTGATATTTGTATACTCATTGTCAGGGTTTCCTGTAAATAGAGAAATAAGGTTTTCCGATAATTGCCCGTTGTGTTGGACAGAGAGTTTTTCATTCGAGTGAATGGCTTGTGCGACTTGGGCCGACATAAAACGTTCTCCTTTCTTCTTTATATTATTCTTTGCTCACACCGTCCCGAAGCGATATTCCTTCAGACAAGTGTTATTTTCTTGAGTGGATAAAACAAAAAGCCACGGAAATTTCCGTGGCTGGGGTTTGCGCAGGCAGACATCCATTGCTGCCTACCGGTTCGGTGCACAGCGAATAGACGCGGCTGTTTAAAGAAAAACGCCACGGACATGGGAACGTCCGTGGCAGTTGTAAAGTCGAATCGAACGATCTGGCTTAACTGCTACGCAGAGACGCGCCCATGGGGGATATCGCTAACAAGCACCGATTTCATATTTGACATAAAACGCGCGTCTCCTTTCGTTTGGGATGAATTACGTGCGGTAGTGTACCAATGGCGTATGGAGATGTCAAGGGATTAGAACCGGTTGAAGATGCGGTTTGCCATGTCAATAATCCCTGATTCGCTTGTCATATAAAGTATATCTTGCGTATTGAAGCGCATGATAAGCGTTTTGCCGCCTGTACGACCATAGACAACACGTTGACCCGTGGTTTTGGATATCCAGGTATAGCTTTCTTCGCCGAGCCAATCTATACTGTTGACCACAATATCAGATGGTTCATTCGATAATTCGGATTTTCGTGTGGCTTCCCACATGGACGCTGCCCCGTCTGAAAAATCCACCTGGATGTAGAAAAGACTTTCCTGCGAAGCACCGTTCGCTGTGTACTTCCATTCACAGGAGGTTCCGCCGGGATATGATGTTTCCTTCAACGTTGCAGATGTGTTATTCAGCAAACTGCTGAGTTCGTCTGCTGGGATCAATTGCAAGCATGAAACCGTTGCATTTGTTCCATTATTCACTGGTTCGCTGACCGGCGGTTCGGTGGCAGATGCAGGCTGGACAGGCTGTTCTGTCGTTTGCGGTGCGGAGAAGGTCCCACAGGCGAGAGTGCTCGAGATTAAGGCGAGAATTACCAGGACAAGTACGAAACGAGAATTTTGACTCATGATATTTTCCTTTAGGGTTGTGGGATATTGTAGGTGGCAAGAGTGGCTTCAAAGGACTCGTCGACAGTATTTTTGACCACACCGATGCCTTGTCCATACCAGATGTAGCCATGGATATCAAATACCAGCCCTCCCTCCATGCTTAGCGATCCGGTTTGTTCCACCTTGAGGGCATTGATCGGACCAATTGGCGTGCTTACTATCTCAAAGCCAATGGCTTTGTAGTTCGTCTCGATATGCGCTGAAAGGACGCCTGCGCCGGCATCCGCATTTACACTAATGGACTGTGACCAGTCATCGCCGACTTGTACATCGTTGGGCAAGGTTACCCCATCGTCATTAGTGGTAGTGAGTGCTGAACTGCCATCTGCCGATTTTGTCGTGGCTGAAACGCCAGGCACTTCCAGTAGGATGATGCCATCCTCGGTGCAACTGCCATCAAGAGTGAAGGTGGTGGTATCACTGGTCACTGTGATGGTGAATGTCTTATCCTCATTTGCCGACATGGTGTGCATCGGCGTAGATCCCGTGGAAATGTTGTATTGCCACCATGCGCCGTTAACAACAGGGTAATAAGGGTTGTCACATTCATCGTTCTCGAAAACGATCCCGCCGCTGATGGGTGTGGATGTGGTTTGTGTATCCTTGACCGAGACAGATCCTGCCTCGGTGGCAGATTGCGTCACGCCAATGGGTAATGGGGCTACACTGGCTGGGGCGCAGGCGCTCAATAAGACCAGGATCAAAACAGTTGAATTCAATCGTTTTCGCATTTCAATTCCTCTATTTCGTAGACTCTTCCATGACCTTCTGTGAAAAAACATAATCTGCCGCCGCAGCAGGCTTGTGGCAGGCAATGCAAACCGGCACTTTCCCGCTCATCTCCGCCGCCTTGCCATCCTTGTCATACATCCCCCACCACCAGTCGTTGGTTTCAGGGTCATACCCGGCGGGCATTTTCACCATGACGGTGATCGCTGTTACCAAACCCAAGTCTGCGCTTTGTAAATGTGTCTTAACGATCATCGAGCAAACTGGAAATGTCATTCCCGAAGCGGAAAGATATGTATCCTTTGCCGCGTCGTTCACGAAGATATCCACATACACTTCATGTCCTTTGATCGGTTTGGGATTGACCTTGGTCCATGTGGCATAACTTGTAAAATCGGGTGTCGTATCGGCAGAACAATCGGGTTTTGGCGTGGAGGTTGGCAGAGTTATCACAGTTGGCGTTGGAGAAATCGCTGCCACAGTGTTGCACGCACTTAATGTCATCACCAGAAACAACATACCTATAATGAAATTGCGCATTATGCTTCCTTTTGAAAGATTACAATTGGAAGCATAATGCTTTCCACTATCAGGCTGGTCACGCTCATCGTGACAAAAACCGATACAAAATGACCGCTGCGAAACATCCCGCCACTTTCGGCGCGTGGGTGCGAACCCGCCGCAGGCAGTTGGACCTGACCCAATCTGGGTTGGGAAAGCGTGCCGGTTGCTCCGAAGCTGCCATCCGCAAGATCGAAGCAGACGAGCGCAAGCCATCACGTCAACTCGCGGAATTGCTCGCCATTGTTCTTGAAATCCCTGCTGCTGAAAAAGAATCCTTCTTGCAATTCGCCCGCGGTGTCCTTGTCGATACGATCTACATCGAAACAAAACGGCATCCACATAATCTCCCTGTATTGCTTACATCCACAATTGATCGTACACACGATCTCGCCAATATTTCAACGCTCCTCAAAGGCGAGACTGTGCATCTCGTTACGCTCATCGGACCGCCCGGCATTGGCAAAACACGCTTGAGCATTCACTGTGGGAATGAATTACTGAATGATTTTCCCGATGGAGTTTGGTTCGTAGACCTGGCAGAGATCCAGAATTCGGAATTTTTTCTCCCGACCCTCCTACGTTCACTGCCAAACCTCAGCCTGCCTCCGTCATCGAACCTTGACCAACTCATCAGCAGTCTCCGAGACAAGCAACTCCTGCTTATCCTCGATAACTTCGAACATATCGTGGACAAGTCTGCACTCGATGTGGCGCAGATCCTCAAAACCTGTCCAAACATCAAGATTCTAGTAACGAGCCGTCTACCTTTGCACATTTATGGGGAGCATGAGTATATGCTCCCGCCATTGTCCATCCCATCGCGTGATATGAAAAAGACGGAAGAGACTTTAATGCAATTTGAGGCGGTACAGTTATTCGTCGCACGGACTCGCCAGCACCAACCCCAATTCAAGGTTGTATCCGAAAACGGAGATGCCATCATCGATATCTGTACCGTTCTCGATGGCATTCCCCTTGCCATCGAACTTGCTGCTGCGACTTTGCGACAGATGACTCTTAATGAAATGGCATCGCTCTTACGCGGAAAAGATTGGGTTAAACAGATCGCCACTCCCGCGCGGGACCTGCCTCAGCGCCAGCGCACGCTCGAAAACGTTATTGACTGGAGCTATACACTGCTCGATAATGATCAAAAGGAATTCTTCTGCAAACTGGGCGTCTTCTCCGGCTGGTTCGATGCGGAAACTGCGACCCATGTCTGTGAAACTGAATCGACGAAATTTCTAAGCGCATTGACCGATCATTCCCTGCTGCAACGTGAGATACTCAATGGCAAAACCTATTGGAGAATGTTGGAACTGATTCATGAGTATGCTGTTTCAAAACTAACGGAGGATCAACTTTCGCGAGTGGAACGCCTCCGAGCGGACTATTTTTCAAGACAATTGCAGTCTTTTCGACAGCAGGGATCATCGCAGACAGAGCGTGAAGAGTACTACCGCCTACATATCAACAACCTTCTATCTGCGTTGCGCTGGGCGATCAAAGAAAAGCAGATCGAGATGGGTTTTCATCTGACAGAATTTTTGGGCGATGTTTGGGGCTCGATAGGATATTTGAAAGAGGGCCTTGAGCTGGTGCATCAGTTGATGTCACTACCAGACAAATCAGGTCCGCAAGTGCGCGCGAATCGTTTACAAATGGCGTCTGATCTGGCATGGCAACTCCATGACTTTGAGACCGCCCTTGAATATTCAAAAGCTGTTGTGGAATTGGGTCGCGTGCACGGATTGAAGGATACCTATCCAAGGTATCTCAATCGGCTGGGGCGTATTTACATTGAACAGGAACGATATGTAGAGGCAAAAGCTTTGCTGGAAGAATGTCTTGCCCTGGCGCATGCCTCTCCAGTGATTCTGAACCCAGGCCTGCCAATGGCGCAATTGGGCGAGATCGCCTTGTTTGTAGGCAGGTTGGATGAGTCCAGGTCCTTGCTGGAGAAGACCCTTGCCACGTTGGATAATCAGGATGCGATCTTTATTGCCATGGCACAGACTGATCTGGCAGAGATCGCCCTCGCTCAAATGGACTACCCTCAAGCCCGTCATTGGTTGGAGCAAGCCTATGAACTTGCCAGCCAACAAATTCGTAGAACGCTGGTCTTTCTTTGCGCACTGGCGGGTTATTTTGTCTTATCAAGTGGGAATAAGGAAGATATTCGCAAAGCCGCACAACTCTATGGCGCGATCGAATCGCTTGGTACGAAATCGGGGGTCAATTTCAATTCGTTTTATCAGAGGCTGAATCGAGAGCGGATGAAACAAGCACGTGCGAAACTGTCAGCGGGGGAGTGGCAGCGGGCATATGAAACAGGTTTCGGCTGGGAAAGAGGCGAAGCCATCCAGCAGGTGAAACGCTTGATCGGGATGTAATCATCATGCCAGGGAGCGATAAAAATATTCGATCTGGCATAAATGCTTAAAGCCGAGCTTTTTATAGATGTTGTATCCCATCTCTGAGGATTGAAGCACACCGATGCGGGATCCCATATCTCGGGCGTTGAGCAGCGGCCGCAGGGTAACCGCCGCGCCGATCCCCTTGCCGCGCACTTCGGGCAGGGTTGACACACTATAGACCCCCGCCACGCCTGCACCAAAAAAGAGACAGGATGTGGCGACCGGCTTGTCATTCAAATAGCCAATGAAATTTCGCAGCGGATATCCAAGCCCTAGTTTCCACCAAAGGGTGTAAATATCGTTTTCCCATTCGTCTGGCAGTCCATAGCCGGATGCGAAGATATGTGTCCACGTGCGCAGGGACTCCTCATCCGCCACCACACGGACCTCGAGTCCATCCACAGTTTGCGCGGGTTCGTTCAACGCCTGAAGATCGGCCGCCATACCCGGTGTGTCGTCTGAGAATCGGAATCCATGTTTGGAGAGGAGCGGCTCCCAATCAGAACGCTGGAGATGCGGCTCCATCCACCAGGTGAACGCACCTATCTTCTTTTCATGGAAGTATTCAATTGTCTGGCGGATGAATGGTTCTTCCAGATTTGTTGGCATTTGAGAACTCAACACACCGTTGAACCACGGATGCAGGAGGCGGGTATACCAGCGCGTATATTTCCCATCTTCGAAGCACTCTTCGGGAATGCATCTGCTCACATGGCGAAAGAACTCGCATAGGTTGGCACGGATTGCAGTAACTAGGGCGTTATCAGGCAACTCGGTCTGGATATCCATAGGTGCTCCTTGGTGGAGGATGATAGCTGTAACTTCACGGGCGGGCAATGGGAAAATAGATGTACGTGCTATTTGTCTATAAATTGTGTTACTCTCGTGCCATTTCAAACTAAGGCAAGGACACTATAATAATATTGAATTTCGTACCATTACACTCATCATTGATGATAGGCGGAGATATGTCTGAAGATACCAATACCCCTGTAAAACCCAAAAGATCCCTGGTCAAAATCATCCTTGTAACTCTATCTGTTGTCGTTCTGCTGCTTATCTATGGAGCTGGCGTTGTTCTCTTTCCTCTCAGAATCCTGACAAGCTATCGAGATCGGAACTGCGATTCGGTCCTTTCTTTAAACGGGATCTACACAACCTTGTATCCGAGGTTCCTGGAGGACAACAGCATAAATGTTCAAGTTGCGGAATGTGAGGCGTACGCATCTGCTGTTACCAGTGAGGAAAATGAAAAGTGGGTCGATGCGTATGACGCATATCAGTCCTATTCCAATCGCTACTCCAATGGACTGTATACAAAAGAAGCGTATGAGCATAGCGCATCTATTTTGATTCACATCATCAGAGATCAGGCAGAGGCAAAGCAATATGAGGGTGCGATTGCAAACCTGAACAAGGTCATTTCGGAGTATTCCGATACCGAATCATCTGCCGACGCCTGGACTTTAACTCCTTCGGTTTACACCTCCTGGGGTACGGAACTGCGTGAATCCGGCGATTTTGCAACGTCAGAACGCGTATTGAACGATTTCAAATCATGGAGTGAACATTACCAAAGGAATGATGTCGTCCTGGATGCCAAACGTGAACTGGCAGAGACATATGTCGCGTGGGGAAAGTCATTACAAGCGGATGCAAAGTTTGACGATGCCATTGCAAGGTTTGAACTGGCGGTGAAGGCTGACCCCGGTGTGGGAAAAGCAGCTCAACAAAGCGCCTATGTTGAATGGGGGAATGCTCTTTTGAAAGACAGTGAGTTTTCAGCGGCAATCAAGAAGTTCGAACTTGCCATTGCGTTGGACACTGGTGGCGGAGAGAATGTTGCCAAAGATGCGCTGTCCAACGGATACATTCAGTGGGCGACCCAGTTGAGAAGCGATGAAGATTACTTTGGCGCGTTGGAGCGGTTAGAGCTGGCAAAGGGAAGCGCGTTCAAGGATGAGACAAAACAAGTAGTGGAGACTGCCTTCTCTGAGACCTATATCGCTTTTTCAAACTCAACAGGAGCACAAGCCAGGCAGGCGATCAAAGAGGCTTTGAAGTCCATCTGTGCCGGGCACAAGAAACCAGACCTGCCAATTTTTGGGTTGAACAAAGAAACGATCCGCGTGGGTTTATATGGCGCGGACGGTTCACTACCTGAAAACCTGGCTGTCAAGACTCCTGGAGAGATGCACTACGTTGCCTGTGTAGATGTGTTGAACCATACCGTTGAATCAAGATACCACAAAGTGATCATTGACCGGACTTCCTGGGGGTATTACTACAGGGTGGTACAACAATTCCGTGCGGAGGTGCTTTGGGATATCAGCCTCAAGAAGATTGACAGCATGAAAGATGTTGCCGAGACCACGCTTACAGGCGGCACGCCTCCACCGTTCGACGATGCAGGTGGTGCAGGTGGATTTTTCTTCGGTCCACCGCCGACGATTGCGCAATTGTCGAAGTGGTTGGAGTCGGTTGTCAAATAGAACATACAAATCCTGAATTAAAATAGAACACAGATGAATGCTGATAGGTGTCAGAATCAGCGTTCTTCTGCGTTGACCAGCGTCCTATTTGGATAAACAAACTCACCCGCGAAAAATCAATTTCGGGGTGAGTTATACTGATTTTTTGAATATGGCTCAGGAATTTCGTATCGCGTCATAGCGGGTATGCATGTTCATGCAATAAATATCCACATCCCGCAAATGCTCGTAGGTCTCGCAGCGTTTGAAGAATTTGTCTGTGTTGCACTGCATGTGTTCGACGGCAGTGTCGGTGAAGACTGCATATCCCTTCCAGCCAGTGGACTCGGTGATGCCGTTCTTCAACAGACGGTGGATGAGATTTACATCCGTTCCCAACAGGTCGCGGATGCCTGCCACCTGTTGCATGACAAAGTCTCCGTGGTGCAGGATAAATTTCAGGTCCAGGGTGGGAAGCGACTGACACGCCCGGCAAGGACAGGTTGCCTGACTATGCAACGAGAGAGCTTTCTCGCGGAATGCCAGATAAGTCTGGTCGATCAGGTACAATAATTTTTGGCAATCTTCCAGCTTGTCTTCTTCCACGTAGGCAAAGACGGCATCGCCTTCCAGCTTGGAGATGATCAGCAGATCATCCAGTTGTTCGACAATGGTTTCCAGTAAATACGAGAGCGCCATCCCTGCATGTTCGATCTCGGTCTTCGCTACAAAGGATGTGTAGCCAGAGATATCCGCAAGCACCAGGTAACCGGTCTGTATTTTTCGCTCCATAACTCTCTCCTCGAATGCCAGTAATGGGGTTATTCTACTCTCCTATACGACAATCTTGGTTTTGAAATGGTGGCGATGCGAGATTATAATTTCTCAAAAGGAGGCACCATGCTCTCTCTTATCTACGTCAGCACCTCAGTTAAACTGATGAACGACCAGGAATTGCTGGATATTCTCAAGGTCAGCCGCGAGAACAACTCGGCAAAAGATGTCACCGGGCTGTTGCTCTACAAAGGCGGGAACTTCATGCAAGTGCTGGAAGGACCGGACGAGTCCGTGGAGAAACTCTTTAAGATCATCGAAGCGGACACCCGCCACAAGGATGTGACCGTCCTCTCCCGCGAGCAGATCGCCAAACGTCAGTTCTCCGCCTGGGAGATGGCGTTCCAGAACCTCGATAACCCTGCCATCCAGAGTGAACCCGGCTATAGCCAGTTCCTCGACCATGAATTCAACGACCAGTTCTATCGTGAAAACCCGTTGCGTGCTTATATCATGCTACTGACCTTCCGCGACAATATGAGGTAGAAGAAATTCCCTGAGAAAGGGGATTTCTTGTAGAAGTGCTAATTGACATCCTCATCTCATTTATGCTACACTAGAGTTGTCAGACAAATCTAGTCTAGTCGTCTATTCACAAGCGACCAAACTATACAACCTATGACAACTCTTCTCATCAAACACGCCTACATTGTTACCATGGACGACCATCAGCGGGAAATTCCCGATGGTGGTCTTTTTATTCGCGACGGCTTTATCGAGCAGGTCGGTGCAACCGGCGAACTGCCCGCCACCGCTGATGAAGTGCTCGACCTCAACGGTCATGTAGTTCTGCCGGGGCTGGTAAACACGCACCATCACTTCTACCAGACCCTCACACGTGCCGTCCCGGCTGCGCAGGATGCCAACCTCTTCAACTGGCTAACTACGCTCTACCCGATCTGGGCGCGCCTCCAACCCGACGACATCTTCACCTCCGCCCAGACCGCCCTCGCCGAACTGGCACTTTCGGGATGCACAACCGCATCCGACCATCTTTATCTCTTCCCCAACGGCTCCAAACTGGATGACGAGATCGCCGCCGCGCAAGAGATCGGAGTGCGCATCCAGGCGTCGCGCGGCTCGATGTCCCTCGGCGCCTCACAGGGCGGACTTCCGCCTGATTCCGTTGTGGATAGCGAAGATTCCATCCTCAAGGATTCCCAGCGGCTCATCGAGCAGTATCACGACTCCAAGCCCGGTGCATTCGTACAGATTGTGCTGGCTCCGTGCTCGCCCTTTAGCGTCACCAGCGACCTGATGAAACAGTCCGCCAAATTGGCGCGTGAATATGGCGTTCATCTTCATACTCACTTAGCCGAAACCGAAGACGAAGAACAATTCTGCCTGCAACGATTTGGTCATCGTCCGGTTGGGTACATGCAGGAAGTGGATTGGGTGGGGAACGACGTCTGGTTTGCGCATGCAGTGTGGGTGAACGAAGAAGAGATCAAGGTCTTCGCCAAGCATAACTGCGGTGTGGCGCATTGTCCCACCTCCAATATGCGACTTGCCTCCGGCATCGCCCCAATCAAAGAATATCGCGCTGCGGGCGTGAATGTCGGTCTCGGCGTGGATGGATCCGCATCCAATGATGGATCGCATTTGTTGGCCGAGGTCCGCAACGCCATGCTGGTCTCACGCGTCAAGGAAGGTCTCACTGGTTATTCATTATCCAACGACCCCAACCGAAAATTGATGACCGCCCGCGAAGCGCTGTACCTGGGAACGCGCGGTGGGGCAGCAGTTGTAGGACGTACAGACATCGGCAGTTTGGAGCGTGGAAAGTGCGCCGACTTCTTCGCCGTCAATTTGAACAAACTTGGCTTTGCCGGCATGCATGACCCCGTGTCTGCCATCGTGTTCGGTCAATCCATCAATGCAGAGTATACGGTTGTCGGCGGCAAATTCGTCGTCAAAGAAGGACAACTTGTTACTGTGGATGAACGCAAGTTGATAGAAAGACACAATAAGGCAGCGAAGAGATTACTGGCCGGTTAAAAGCAAGACTCCCATGATCGGGAGTCTTGAGTGGCAGGAGGCAGCTGCCAGAATACACGTTAGGAACTAGATCCCTTCAACGAATGTCGCTACACCCAGGATCGCAAACCCAAGGAATACGAACCAAAAGGCCAACCCGCTGACGACAGGTATTGTAATGAAGTTTCCAAGCAGACCCAGGACGCCCAAAACAACAGCAATGATCCAGGTGATATTTTTTGGAGCAGAAAGTTTCATGGCATTCTCCTTTTGAATTGCAATGAAATTTGCTGATTCCCTAGCCTCCAGGTCGTTCTTCAACCTGCATTCGGGAACACATACATAGTATAGTCATTTGCACATTAATTTCAATATGTTGAATTTTCTTCTTATTCTTCTTGTTGGTTGGCCCGCGATCCTCGTTACAGTTATTCTCGCTGGCATTGGATTGTTTAGAAGTGATTATCGGTTTCTTCTATGGGCAGCGATCCTGTCCTTTCCGTTCTCGTGGTATCTGGCAGGGTTTCCTTCCATCCGCTCGCCTGTTTTTTTGACACCTGTGTTGATCTTTTGTTCTGCCTGGGCGATGCGGTACGACAAACAAATGCTGTCATGGATCCTTGCCATTCTCTTCTTCCTTGTGATCCTGCTTTTGCTATTCGTGCTTATGGCTGGTGGAGCTTAATGCTTTCGGCCTTGAACCCTTTGAACATTCGAACGGAGAAAGAATGCCATCGTCACTCACTCTTACCCGCGCTCTCGTTGACGTCGCCATGGGACGCATCCCCGCCGACCTCGTGATCCGTAACGGCAAATGGGTTGTTGTCCAATCGGGTGAGATCATCCCCGGCTCGGATATTGCCATCAAGGATGGTCATATTGCCTATGTCGGCGAGAATGCACGCCATACGATTGGCAGGAGGACGAAAGTGATCGATGCAAAGGGACGTTACCTCGTCCCCGGTTTGCTCGATGGGCATATGCATGTCGAGTCGGGCATGGTCACGGTGACAGAGTTTGTGCGTGCGGTGGCAGTTCGCGGCACGACCGGCATGTTCATTGATCCCCATGAGATCGCCAATATCTTTGGACTCAAGGGTGTCAAATTGATGGTGGAAGAGGCGCAGAAACAACCCATCCATGTTTGGGTGCAGATGCCTTCGTGCATCCCGGCAGCTCCGGGATTTGAAACACCCGGTGCAAAGATCGGACCAAAGGAAGTAGAACAGGCGATGAAATGGGATGGCATTATCGGTCTCGGCGAGATGATGAACTTTCCCGGCGTATTCAGTGGTGACGGCAACATGCTTGAAGAGATGTCCATTACGCACGCGCATAATAAGACCATCGGCGGGCATTACGCATCGCCCGATCTGGGACTTCCATTTCATGGGTACGTTGCTGGCGGGGCGGAGGATGACCACGAAGGGATCGCTCTGGAGGACGCGGTCGAACGCATCCGACAGGGGATGAAGGCCATGCTGCGCTACGGTTCCTCCTGGCATGACGTTGCTTCGCAAGTGGGCGCGATCACCAAACTGGGAATGGACCCGCGGCGCTTTATTCTTTGCACAGATGATTCCCATGCCGAAACATTGTCCAACCACGGTCACATGGATCGCGTCCTGCATCACGCCATCGAACAGGGACTGAGCCCGATGACCGCAATCCAGATGATGACGATCAACACGGCCGAGCATTTTGGCCTTTCGAAAGAACTGGGCATGATTGCTCCCGGCCGCTGGGCAGATGTGGTGCTGGTGAAGGATTTGAATAACTTCAAAGCCGATATGGTTATTGCCAAAGGACAGGTGATCGCAGAAAAAGGTGAGTTGAAGGTGCAATTACCGAAGAATACGTATCCAGCCTGGGTGACCGATTCGGTGCATCTGAAGAGAAACTTGAAAGCAGAAGATTTTTGTATTGAGGTCAAAGGCAGGAAAACAGTGGTGAAAGCAAACGCGATCGGTGTGATCGAGAATCAGGCGCCCACCCGGCATTTGACCTTTGACATGCAAGTGAAGGATGGCGAGATCAAAGCCGACCCTTCGCGCGACATCGCCAAGATCGCGCTGGTCGAACGCCACAAGGGAACCGGCAAGGTCATGATGGGGTTGGTCAGCGGCTTTGGGTTTAATACCAAGTGTGCCATTGCATCCACGGTTGCACATGACAGCCATCACATGATCGTTGTCGGCACAGATGACTTGTCCATGGCGGTGGCGGCCAACACGTTGGCAAGAACCGGAGGCGGTCAGGTTGTGGTGAAGAATGGACGTGTGATCGGCCAGGTCGAATTGAAGATTGCTGGCTTGATGTCCACAGAAAAAGCGGATGTTGTAGCAAAGAAGGCGGGTACGGTCTTGAAGGGATTTGTGTCTTGTGGCTGCCGGTTGAACAACCCGAACATGCAGTTGTCGTTGTTGGCGCTTGTTGTGATTCCTGAATTGCGCATCTCAGACAAAGGTCTGGTGGATGTGACGAAGTTCAAATTTGTACCATTGGTGGAGGAGTAAATGGCTAACTTTCCGTTTCAACGTTTGCAGGCAGACCTGGCGAAATTGATCGCCAGCACGCCCGCAGGTTCGCGATTGACATCCGAGCCTGAACTGGCCAAGCAGATGGGGGTATCGCGTGCCACATTGCGCGAAGCGATGCGCACGTTCGAGACGCAGGGTTTGATCCGTCGCCGTCAGGGGTCGGGGACATACGTGGTCGGCAAGTTCGAGGTGATCGAGGCGGGGTTGGAGGTGCTGGAGAGCATCGAGACAATGGCGCGTCGCATGAACCTGGAAGTGTCGGTCAGTGACTTGCACGTGGAGCAGGTGGATGCCGATGCGAAGACCGCCGAAGGTTTGTGTGTGGATGAGGGCAAACGCCTCACCCGGATCCGGCGCGTGATGCGTGCCGAGGGACGCCCGGTGGCGTACCTAATCGATTCCCTGCCCACAGAGACTCTCAAACCCGAGGATCTACCTTCCGATTTCAGCGGTTCCGTTCTGGACTTTTTACTCGGAAGTGGTCGCGACTTGCAACTTTCCCGAGCTGCCATCAGTGCCACCAATGCCACTGCCGATGTTGCCAAACCGCTCGAGATCCAACGCGACGATGTATTGTTGAAATTCGAGGCACAGTTATACGACTCGAAAGGCAATGTTGTGGATTATTCGGTGAGTTATTTCATTCCGGGCTACTTCCGTTTCCACGTCAATCGGCGCGTGGGTAGCTCCTGAATGTTTTGCCACAGAGACGCGGAGACACTGAGCTCTTTTTTGTTGGTGTTGAGAAATAACAATAATGCATTCGAAATTTCCTGTAAAGTACATTCCTGTGAATATGCCCGAGAATGCGATCACGGAACGGATTATTAAATGCGCGATTGCAGTGCATCGTGAATTGGGTCCAGGTCTTCTGGAGAATGTGTATGAAGAAGCCATGGAAATCGAATGCTCGATGGATGGACTTGTTGTTCAACGACAATTAAAGATACCTCTATTGTATAGAGGAAAGACGATTGGTGAATATAGGCCTGACATGTTGGTGAATGATTTGGTCATTGTTGAAATAAAGAGTGTTGAACGATTTGACCCTGTTTTCGAAGCACAAGTTCTTACTTATCTAAAGATCACAGGTAAACGAGTCGGATTGTTGATCAATTTTAATTCCCGTCTCGTGAAGGATGGAATAAAGAGATTTATCTTGTAGGAAAACGGATCATAGGTCACGAGGAGAAATAAGAATCTCTGTGTCTCTGTGACTCCGCGGCTAAATTCATTTATTGCGAGGTAAACGTGTCAGTTCAAGAAATTAAAAAGAAAGTCCAGGAAAATCGCGAGAATATCATTCAATTCATGCGCGACATATGCGCCATCCCTTCGATGGATTCCCAGTTAAAGGAAGTTGGTGAGCGCATCGGTTCCGAGATGACCCAACTCGGCTTTGAAGAAGTCCGTTTCGACAAGATGGGTAACATCATGGGACGCATCGGGTCGGGCAGGCGCGTCATCGTCTATGACTCGCATATCGACACCGTTGGCATCGGTGATCCCACCTCCTGGCAGTGGGACCCGTTTAAAGGCAAGGTTGAGAATGGCATTCTGTATGCCCGCGGCGCGAGCGATGAGAAGGGCTCCACACCGGGCATGGTGTATGGATTGGCATTTGCCAGGGATCTCGGTCTGCTCGAAGATACAACGGCCTGGTACTTCGGCAACATGGAAGAGTGGTGCGATGGCATTGCGCCAAACACTTTTGTTGAAGTGGATCCGAAGATCAAGCCCGATTTTGTGGTCATCGGTGAGCCGACCAAAATGCAGGTCTACCGTGGACACAAAGGACGCGTGGAATTGAAGGTCACATCCACGGGCAAGTCCGCTCATGCCGCGTCACACCATTTGGGTGATAGCGCATTGTACAAGATGCTCAACGTAATTTCTGGCATTCGCGATCTGGATGCCCACCTGCATACCGATCCGTTCCTGGGTAAGGGCACGATCATGGTGACCGACACGCGCATCAGCACCGCGTCCATCAATGCTGTACCAGATGGTTTCACCGTTTTCATCGACCGCCGTCTGACGTTCGGTGAGTCGAAAGAACAGGCAGTTCAACAGGTGAAGGATTTAATTCCCGGCTTCCTGCGCGATCAGATCACTGTGGAAGAACTTTTCTATGATGAGCCTTCCTATACCGGTTTTGTCTTCCCCGTGGATAAGTACTATCCTGCATGGGCGCTCGAAGAGAAGCATCCCATTGTTCAGGCGGGGCAGGAGACCATTCGTCAGCTTTGGAACGAGACTCGTCCCACCAGCAAGTGGAGCTTCTCCACGAATGGAACGTATTGGGCCGGTAAAGCGGGCATCCCATCGATTGGCTTTGGTCCGGGTGATGAGATCTGGGCCCACACGGTTAATGATCAGATCCCATTGCAGGAAGTGGTCGATGCAACCGAGTTCTATGCCTTGTTCCCAAAGTTGCTGGGAGAGAAGGTAAATAAGTAGACAAGGATACTGGTACACAAGTGGTTACTTGTCTGCTTGTGTGCTCTTTTGTGAGAAAACCTTAGTACTACCGGATCCTTTATCGGCTGAGTCTGAAACGCCAAATGAGGATCACTTTAGAAGCATTCGGAGGAATCTGCTGACGTCTAACACATCCAACAATTGAATAGGAGGTTCGTATGCGTAGTTTTGCCGGTCGTGACATCCTTTCGCTCAAGGAATTCGAGCGGAATGAGTTCTTCCACGTTTTTGACGTCGCTGCAAAGATGGAACCCATCGCTCGTGCGCGCAAGAATGTGGACCTGCTCAAGGATAAGACTCTCGTTGCTGCGTTCTATCAGCCCTCCACCCGTACACGGCTTGCCCATGAAGCCGCAATGCACAGGCTTGGCGGACATGTGGTCGGTTTTGCCGACCCGAAGATGACGCGTGCAGGGGACTTCTATCAGGAGTCCATCAAAGACACCGTGAAGATGTTGGAATACTATGGCGACGTGATCGTGATGCGCCACTTCCAGCAGGGAGCCCCGCACGAGGCCGCGAAATGGGCGAGCATCCCGATCATCAATGGTGGTGATGGCTGGGGTGAACATCCGACCCAGATCCTCACGGACTTGTATACCGTATTGCGTGAGAAGGGTCGTATTGACGGGTTGAAGTGGCTGGCAGTTGGCGACATGCGCATGCGGACCATGCACTCGCTCGGGTATGCTCTGAGCCAGTTCGACTGTCCGATCACGTTTGTTGCCCCACCCGATATGGGACTCACTGAAGACTTCAAGAAGGAGCTCAAGCAATACAGCGTGAACTTCAAGGAAGCCGATCACGTGGAACAGGCGATCGCCGAAGCCGATGTGATCCTGGTCGAACCGGTGGTGCAGCCTGATTACACCAAGAGCCGCGATGAGCGCACAGGTGAGCTCACTCTCACACCTGCGAACTACAGGATCACGCGCGAACTGCTCGAGACCAAGGCCAAATCTGACGCGATCCTGCTTCATTCATTGCCGCGCATGGATGAGATCCCCACCGATGTGGATATCACCAAATGGTCGCGGTACTGGCAGGAGGCCTTCAACGGCGTTGTCATGCGTATGACGCTCATTGCCCTGGTGCTCGGCGCAATGGAATAACAACCGCTATTTGTCGTTCATCTACTAAAGATTCGGAGGAACCATGACGATTTTTGATGACCTGCGAAAGCGATATGGCAAAGCGACTGCGGAACAGAAATTGGTTGCCCTGCGTCACGAACTGTTGAGACCGATCATCACAGTGGAGTCATCGGCGCACCTGTTGCAGACTGCCAGCGACGATATTTGTGACTGCCTGTCAGGAGAAGTGAGCGCCGAGGAATTCAAGAACACCGTAAAATGGCTGACCGAAGCGGCGCGTGACCTCCATCAAATTTTGGATGCATTGACCGAGGACACATCCAAAATTCCTGAGCAACATGGAAGCGGTTAACGGCTCATTCGAAGCCTGAGGTTGGTTCCGTTATATAGTGCATGTCGTTGCGAGGGTGGTGTAATTCCGCCCGAAGCAATCTCCCAATAAGTAGGTTGCTTCGTCACCAAGAATGCTCCTTGCAACGACATATATTGTTTATTATGAAAACAATCGAGATTCGACGCCATTCCATTCGCACAAAGCCCGGTGACCATCTCTCTCAGCAGGGTGTGACCCTTGCTCGTTTGGTGGGTCAGAACCTGGGTCCTTTTGACCGTGTGGTGACGAGTACACTGCCGCGCGCGTTCGAAACTGCCATTGCGATGGGCTTTGCTGTGGATGAACAGAACGAATTGATGAGCACCTATGGCGGCGCTGTTGAACAGGAAGCGCCGTGGCCACTGTCCCTGGCGGGGTATGCGGAAGTGGTCAATCAAGGCGGTGCAGCCTGGCGATACGCAGCGCAACTCCTTGAGTTCTACACCAAACTCGCGGACTATCTTGTAAATGGACGCGCCGCGCTGGTCATCAACCACGGTGGAATTGTGGAAATGGGGGCTGTCGCGGCGCTGCCCAACGCGGACCACTTCAAATGGGGCTCGCACTTCGAATGTTGTGAGGGTGTGCGGTTGTTCTGGAATGATGGAAAGTTTGTCGATGCGGAAATTTTAAGAATATCTATGTAACAGCTAGAGCTACATTTTCATATAAAAATAATTTTCAAAGGAGAAATAAAAATGCAAACTAATTTTCGTGGTCGCGATTTCATCGGCGACCTGGACTTCACGAAAGAGGAAGTCGAAACCGTTCTGG
>CAZKSG010000023.1:0-36946 GCA_964555335.1 uncultured Anaerolinea sp. | reverse complement strand
TCTCTTTGTCCTTGCTTGTTCCATCAACTTCCTTTGGTAGCAACTTGGGTTAAGTAGGAGTATCCGCTTTGTCTTTTGATTATCATTCCGTTGCTGGCGATTACCAGTATAAGGCTTTAAATTCGGGGCATCCCATGCAGCGATTCTGGCACCGCGGCAAATTGACCATGGTCGACCGTTTGGTGCGGGTATATCTCAACGAAACTTCGCGCTTGCTGGAGGTGGGATGTGGAGCCGGAAACTTGTTGATGCAGGCGGTTGTACGTGGGAGCTACCCGGTCGCGCTGGACCTTTCGATGCAGGCGTTAACATTTGTCCGTTCGCGTTTGCGGGAAGCCGGTAGCAGCGCAGATGCACCGGGTGGCTTTGCCTGTATCCAATCGATCGGTGAATTGCTTCCCCTTCCGAGCGACAGTTTTGATTGCATCATCCTGTCTGAAGTGATCGAACATTTGGAATCCCCACAGATTTCCATCGCAGAGGCAGCACGTGTGCTTCGCCCTGGTGGGCGTTTGCTGGTGACAACGCCGAATTATCGCAGCTTCTGGCCGGTGATGGAATGGGCTGTAGACCGCTCGAACATGACTCCCAAAATGGCAGGGGAACAACATATCAGCAAGTTCCATCCCGCTTCACTGCGGCAGTTGTTAACGGACTGCAGATTGGGTATCGAGTATTTTGGCACCATGTATATGCTCAGTCCATTCCTGTCATTGGTATCGCAGAGGTGGGCTGAGACGCAGCTATCGCACGAACTCGAAAGCCGATCATCACTTGGAATGATCCTGGTGGCAGTTGCGGTAAAACCGTGGCAGGTGAATGCCAATCTTTGAAAAGATATTATCATGACTGATTTCATTCAACGAATAAGATCGGGGTTTGTGTTCCCAGCTTTAGTAGCTGTTCTCCTCTCACTTGGCATGTATGCGTATCTGGGAACCTTTTCGCGATACAGCAGTGACGATTACTGCCTGTCTGCGTTCTATTACAAAGAAACGGATTTCGTTACCAATATGATCGAACGCTATCAACATGCATCCAGTCGGTATACCAACATTCTCTTTATTGGTCTTGTAGATAAAGTTCTTGGTTGGTATAACCCTGCCATTCTGCCGCCCCTGATGCTGGCGCTTCTTCTTCTTGGATTGTTCCTGTTCCTCGACCAGATCCAATCTGTGGCCCGGCTTGGATGGAATCGTTGGATTTCTTTCCATCTGGCGGCTTTGCTTACCTACTTCTCCCTCGTGCAGACCCCGGATCTATATCAAACGTTGTATTGGCGCGCAGGCATGACATCCCATTTTGCACCGTTTGTTTTCATCCCTTTTCTGGGTGCCTTCCTCTTGCAGCAGATTCGTCTGGCGAGTGAACGGACCCTATCTGTGTGGGCGTATGCCGCCTGTTTTGCTATTCCATTTGTGATTGGCGGGCTTTCAGAGCCTCCTTCCACCTTAATGATTACGATTCTGATTTTAGCTATCATAGCAGTATGGTGGTGGGTGAAGGTCCCTTCCCGTAACACGATATTATTGCTCTTATCCTGTACATTGGCGGGAGCAATGGCGGCCTTGATCGTGTTGGCATTAGCTCCGGCAAATGGACTACGGTTAGGAGAAACCACAACCAATGTTTTTCGTCTTGTATGGAACATCTTTTATCGCACTATTGAGTTTATGATCGTGAATGTGCGGACCCTTCTGTTACCTGTTCTTGTCAGTATTGCGATCCCCGGATTGCTGTTTTACTTGATATATGTCAATCAGCGTGGACCTTCCAGGAAAGTTGACCAGAAAAGACTTTTGTTTTTGATCCCCATTGTGTGGATGATCGGGTACATTCTGGTCGCGGCCTCCTTTGCCCCTAGTGTGTATGGACAGGGCTTCCCGGCAGCGCGCGCTCGCTTTTCCGGGGTGCTCTTGCTTACATGCATTTTCATGGTGACAGGCGCAATAATAGGTATACTGATGGCAAATCGCGCAACCAGATCCTCCAAACTTATGATGGGCGTCACGATCCTGTTTTTGATTGTTTCCCTGTATCCTTTACGCACGGTCTCACGGCTTGCCTCAGATGTTCCTGTCTACCGGCAGCGTGCTGCCGCCTGGGATGCGCGGGATGCGCAGATACGTTCCCTGAAGGACGAAGGAGTTCGAGACTTAAGAGTCCAATTCCTTGAAAATGAAGGAGTCCAGGACCTGGGCGATGATAGCAAGTTCAGGCTTAACCGTTGTGCATCGATGATCTATGGAGTGAACTCGATCGTGGCAATCCCGATGAAAAAATAAACCTTATGGCAGATCAATCTCTTTCTCCCATTCTCGTGACCGGTACGCATCGCAGCGGTACCACCTGGATCGGTAAAATGCTTGCCGCTGATTCGTCCACGGCCTATGTTAGTGAACCGTTGAATGTACTGCATCGTCCCGGCGTTTTCAAAGCAAAGGTGAAGCACTGGTATCAGTATGTTTGTGCCGACAATGAGGGTGATTATTTGCCCGCCTTCAACGATTTGCTGGAATTCGATTATCACCTGTGGGATGAGATCCGTTCGATCAAATCGCGACGCGATTTCCTGCGCATGGGACGCGACTTTCTCATCTTTTACAACGGACTGATGCGCGGTCAACGTGTGTTGATGAAGGATCCCTTTGCTGTGTTTTCGGCAGATTGGTTTACGAAACGATTGAATTGTAAAGTTGTGATCGCTGTACGCCATCCGGCAGCGTTTGTCAGCAGCCTTAAGCGACTCAATTGGCCGTTCGACTTCCAGGACCTGCTCGACCAGCCCCTGCTGATGCGTGACTTTTTGGAACCCTATCGCTCACAGCTGGAAGCCGCCAAAACGGACGATGTGATCGGCCAATCGGCATTGCTCTGGAATTTGATCTACCGCTCGGTTCATGTCGCTCTTCAGCGGAATCCCGATTTTATTGCCGTTCGCCATGAGGACCTTTCGCTTGACCCGGTCGACGGCTATCGCAACCTGTATCGATCACTGGGACTGGATTTCACCCACCGCGTCGAAAAGGTTATCCTGAACTCAAGTAGCTCCGATAATCCAACAGAGCTGTCGCGCAAGAGGGTGCATTCAGTGAAACTCGATAGCCGTGCAAACATGGAAAACTGGAAGAAGCGCCTGACCGAGGATGAGATCAAACGCATCCGAAACATGACCGGGGAGGTGACTCATCTCTTCTATCCCGATGTGGAGTGGTAATGACCGATACTCCACTCGTTTCCATTGTTACGCCGTCTTTTAACCAGGCGCGTTATATCGAAGCGACGATCCGATCCGTTCTGGTGCAGGATTATCCGCGCATCGAATACATCATCGTGGATGGCGGCTCAACCGATGGAACAATGGACCTGATCAAGAAATATGAGGATAAGATCGCCTGGTGGGTGAGCGAAAAGGACAAGGGTCAGACCGATGCGATCAACAAAGGGTTTGCTCACGCTACAGGCAATATCCTGGCCTGGATCAATTCAGATGACAACTATAGCCATCCCGGGGCTGTTGCGGATGCGGTCAACTTTCTTGTTGCGAATCCCGAGGTCGCAATGGTATATGCCGATTGCAATTTCATCGATGAGCAGGGAAACGTGATCGGTAAATTCGCATCGCGTCAAACAGATTATAAAAAGTTGCGCCGTGGTTATGTTCACATCCCACAGCAGACGATGTTCTTTCGTGCCCATTACTGGAAGGAACTGGGTCCGCTTGATCCGTCCTTCTATTTCGCGATGGATTACGATCTGTGGGTGCGCATCGCCAGACACGCACCGATCCGATACCTGCCTGGCAAAACGTGGGCGAATTTCAGGATCCACACCTCCAGCAAGACCCATGTCAACGACGAACGCGGTTGGGAGGAAATGCTGCGCGTCCATTACCGCGACAACGGTTCCTTCTTTTCGCCGATCGTAGCAAAATACTATTTGCGCAAAGTGATCGGTCCACTTTGGAAGTGGCGTATAAAGCGGACTGCGTAATATAAAGTCGGTAACTTCATGAAACTCCTCTTCGTTTCTCCCTCCCTTGATGACCTCATCCGTTTGCTCAAAGCGTGGAAGTTTTGGGTGCTGGGTGCTGTCATTGGCGCGCTGATCGGCGCGCTCATATATTATGTCGTTCCGCCAACGTATCGGGCGCGTGCCACTGTCAACGTGGATTTCAATCTCGAGCAGGCCTGGCCGCAGGATACAGACCGGCAGCAGTTCTACTATCTCGAACGCGAGAGCCGTAAACTGGAGGAGATCGCCTTGTCCGATGGTGTGATCGAAACTGTGTCTTTTGCTACTTCCGTGTCCGTGGAAGAACTGCGAAATGGAAAATTGAAACTCAGCCAACCTGCAGAAGCAGGTTGGCATTTCTATGCGGAAGACAAAAACCCGGAACAGGCGCGCAAACTGGCAACTTCCTGGGCGCAGGCTTTCGAGGCGAAAGTCCGCGAAAATGTAGCCAACTCGGAAGGACTCAATTCCTTTATTCAAGTGGATGCAACCCAGACAGAGAAATTGCCCGTTGAACGAAGCGCGCCACTTAGCACATCTTTGCTGACGGGTTCGATTCTGTTTTTAGCGCTCAGCGCGATCGGCATTCTCTTCTTCAATAAGCCTGGATGAAAAACTCAAGTACCTTTGCACTCTCTGTGACTACGATTTCGCGCTTTCTCTGGGGAGCCGCGTTGTTCACATTGCCAGTTACGAGCTTTAAGTATTTTCCATTCCTAGGTGAGACGACCTATGTCCGGCCCTTGTCGTTGTATCCAATTGCATTCCTGCTTCCGCTTATGGCCATTCAACTGACCCGTAGGAAAGTCTCTTTTCCGCGCGCCGGTGCGTTGACTCCGCTTACCGTGTTCGTGTTGTTTGCCTTGGTGGCGACCAGTGTTGGGGCGTTGCTCGATCCGCTGCCGTTGCGTGGACAGGACTATTTTGGACGCGTCATCCGTGCATGGGCGACACTTGTCATCGGATTGGCTTTTTTTATCTCGGCAGTGTGGATGAATCGGGATGAAAACGATCTTCGCTTTTCGGTCAAATGGCTGCTGGCTGGATTTGTGATGGATGTGTTGTGGAGTGGAATTCAATCGCTTGCTTTCTATACACCTCTCCTCAAAAAAGTGACTGTAACGCACTGGCAGCGGGTGTTTTCCATGCGTGAACTGGTGAAAACCAACCGTGTTTCAGGGATGGCGTATGAGCCAGCCTGGCTTGCCGGTCAGATCGCGACGATCTATTTGCCATGGTTGTTTGCATCGCTGTTGACAAGAATCCGTGTGACGCGTTTCAAGTGGCTCGAAATCGTTTTGCTGGGATTTGCCATATTACTGCTGCTGGCGACATTCTCGCGCGGCGGGTTGCTCGCAGCAGGGTTTGCGCTGGTCCTTACGTTTCTTCTTGCGGGACAAAAGGAACTGCGTGCCACTTGGGATTGGTTCGTTCTGCGTCATTGGATGCTACGAATCGGTGTAATCGTGCTTACGGCAGCAGTTGTCATCGGCGCGGGATTGTTTCTCGGACAAAAAGGGTACATTGCACGTATCTTTAATTCCGATGCAGAGAGCGTGGAAGAATTCATCATCGAGAATTCTGCTGGAGCGCGTGCAGCCTATACGGCTGGTGCGTTGGGAGCTTATGAAACGAGTCCGATTGCCGGTGTGGGACTCGGCGCGAGCGGATTCTATATCTATAACAATCTGCCCGATTGGGCGCTGACTACCATCCCGGAGATCGCGCGTCAACTCAGTCCCGAGAATCGCCTGTATCCGAATCCAAAGAACATGTACGTACGCCTGCTTGCAGAGACGGGATTTATCGGTTTTTTTGTATTCCTTGCCTTTTTATTTTCTGTTCTTGGCGATTCGCTGATTGCACTGAAAAGTGATCAGATTGTGATGCGTTATTTGGGCATTGCTGGTCTATTCTCGTGGCTGGCGGTCGCCATGTACAATGTTACACAAGATTCATTCGCCACGCCGAATATCTGGATCAACTTTGGAATTCTCGCGGGGATGACCGCGTATGCGTTAGAATCGGGGAACATTAAACCATTTCAAGAGAGCCATCAATGATCGTACTTTCCGTTGGTATGCCACGTGCCGGTTCGGGCTGGCACTATAACCTTGTCCATGACCTGATGAAGACCACAGACTGTGTTGACGCGCGCGAGATACGCGAAAAATATCGTCTGCAAAACATCCTGACGGAAGTGAACTGCAATATTGGCGTGCTTTCTGCACGCAGGTTGGGAATGGTGACGATCCCTGCGTTGATGGGCAATACGTTTGTTATCAAGGCCCACGCGGGACCGACATCCGCTTCACGCTTTCTACAAAGCCTTGGCTTGCTCCGTATCACCTACATTTATCGTGACCCGCGCGATGCGATGCTTTCTGCGTATGACTATGGTCAACGCGCCCTGCAAAAAGGACGACCGAATGCCTTCTCGCATCTGACAGACTTCCAGAAGAGTCTCAGTTTCATCCTGGAGTACGTCCGTATTTGGGAGAAGTGGACAAAAGAGAAGAACGTGCTCATTGCCCGCTACGAAGACCTGCTGGTGGAGTACGATAACGAGGCGGCAAAACTTGTGGGATTCCTCGAATTAAACGGGAGCAGCCCAGAGGTCCAGAAAGTGACCGAATCCTATCGTCCCGGTGCAGCGGAGGGGCAGCAGGGTCTCCATTTCTATAAGGGGAAGATCGGTCGCTTTCGTGAATCTTATAGCGCCGAAGAGCAGATGATCCTGAAAGATAAGTTGGGGCCATATCTGGTAAAGATGGGCTACGAGGTCTAGCCGTAATCCAACTGTAACTCAGGGGGATTTATCCGGCAATTTTTTCGGGTATGATTAACGTATGCGTCGCTTTGAGACCCCATATGTAGCAGATTGGTTCGCCATTTCACTGCGATGGGTGGTGTTGGTTGGGCTGATCTTTTCGCTCTCCCTGAACGGACGGTTGGCAAGTGTGCCCTTCGCCTCGCTTGCCTTTATGCTAGCCTGGAACATTGTGATGAGCATCCTGGCAGGTATGAGCATCCGCATGATGGCATATCACAGACAGATTGTGCTGGTTGCGGATTTTTTGCTGGCGGTGGTCTTCTTTTGGGCCCAGGGCAGGCTGACAGGTCCGGCAGCGTGGGTGGGATTGATGCCCATCCTTACTGGTGCGGTTTATTTTGAAATGTGGGGTGCGTTCCTTGCCGCATTGTTATTCGGATTTGTGCAATTTCTCATGTCGCGCGATCAGCTATTGAGCAGTTTTAATCTTACGGCGCTTAGCGACATCCTGCTGACATTGTTGTTCGGCGCGGCAGCTGGTTTTAGTGGACGTTTTGCGATGCGCCGTCTGCGCACGGAACGTCAGACGCGCATGGATGCGGAGGAACGTCGACGCCGCATGGAAGGCGAACGGCTGCGGGCCATCTATGAGTTGACCTCCACACTGACGGCGACTCTCAGTTACAAGCGCGTGCTCGATTCAGCGCTGGATCTGGGGACGACCGCGCTCAACCCCAACCCTGACCCCGACGACCCGAACGTGGATGAACGTCTCGTCAGCGCGGTATTCCTGTTTCGAGGTAACGAGCTGAAGATCGGTTCGGCGCGGCGGTTTACAAACGCCGATCTGCGCGTCCAGTTGCAGGGCAACGAGGGCATCCTCAAACGTGTCTTTGACGATGGGGAGGCGGTCCTTACATCGGATATCGGCTACGATCCTGAGTTGGGACGCATCATCGCATTGCGTTCCTGCACATCTGCCTATTGTTTCCCCCTTCGAAGCGGTTTCAACGTTTATGGCGCGATGCTCTTCGCACACCCTGACCCGAATTATTTCACCAAGGAACGTTGCGGTCTGCTCGATATTATCGGCAGGCAGTCTGTGATCGCGGTACAGAACGCACGTTTGTATCAGGACCTTGTTGAAGAGAAGGAACGCATGGTGGAGGTGCAGGAGGAGGCACGCAAGAAACTGGCCCGCGATCTGCACGATGGTCCCACACAATCGGTGGCGGCTATGGCAATGCGTATCAATCTGGCGCGACGCATGATGTCACGCGATGTCAACGAGGCAACAGGCGAGCTTATGAAAATCGAGGAGCTTGCCCACCGCACCACAAAGGAGATCCGTCACATGCTGTTCACGCTGCGACCGCTCATCCTTGAGTCGCAGGGGCTGACAGCTGCTCTGCAAGCCATGGCAGAGAAGATGCGCGAGACCTTTTCGCAGAACGTCATCATCAATGTGGATGAGAAGCTGCTTGAGAATTTGGAAATGGGCAAGCAGGGCGTGATCTTTTACATCATCGAAGAGGCAGCCAACAACGCCCGTAAGCACGCTAATGCTCCGCATATCTGGGTGAGACTGCGTGCTTTTGAAGCCGGGATCGCTCTGCTGGAGATCGAAGATGACGGTTTGGGCTTTGACGTGGAATCAGTTCACAAATCGTATGATAAGCGTGGCAGCCTGGGTATGGTCAACTTGCGCGAACGCACGGAACTGGTCAATGGACTGTTGAACATCGACTCCGCGCCAGGCAAAGGGACAAGGATTCAAGTCTATATCCCGCTCACCGAGGAAGCAGCAGACCGGTTGCATCACGCGAAGAGGTAAAAACGAATTTCTCAGATTGAATAGATGCCAAAAAGGGTTCTCAGTATTCCTTTTGCATTCATGACCGCCCGAGCCCGATGGCTCAGGCGGTTTTTATGTTCTGGCGAAAGTTCTGCCATCGTCTTACCCAATTCTGGCAGAAGAAAAATGGGATCGTAACCAAAGCCGCCAGTGCCGCGTTCTTCGGGGATGATCTGTCCTTCACACCAGCCTTCGGTGAGATACGTATTTTCGAATTGAGATGTTACAGCCTGGTAGTGTTCGAGTCCCTTTGCTTTGCTCAGGGCGACATACCCTGGATGTACAGCGATCGCAATCGTGGCGTGGAAGCGTGCGGTCCACGGATGGGGTTTGTCTTGAAGTTTTGCGATCAGAAATGCGCGGCGTTCTCCATCGGAGAGTTTTTGTCCGTTAGTCGAGCCATAACGGGCGGAATATAAACCGGGTGCGCCATCCAGCGCATCTACTTCAAGACCAGAGTCGTCAGCGAGGGAGATGAGTCCGCTTTGCTGGGCGAAGGCAAGCGCTTTCTTGGTTGCATTCTCGGCATAAGTGAGACCATCTTCGACCACGTCGAGGTCGAGTCCAATATGAGCGGGGGTGACGAGTGAAATACCCAGGTCATCGAGAAGTTCGTGGAGTTCTTTGATCTTGCCTTTGTTATTGGTAGCAATAAGGAGTTCGTTCATTTTTTAGTTCCATAAAAATCTTTAAACACGAAGGGCACAAAGGTTTCAAGGAGTTCTTTTTTTGATTTGTTCGATTGCCCATTGGACGTGTTCACGGATCAAGGGTTCTTCATCGTTGAGGGCATTTTGGAGTACAGGGATGGCATGCACGTCAGCAGTATTTCCAATTGCGATGGCGACGTTGCGCAGGTAACCACGTCGTTTGGCGCGCTTGACGGGAGTCCCCTGGAAGCGTTGATTAAAGCCTTGAGGTGTGAGAGTCAGTTCCTCGGTCAGAGGATGGAGCGTTTTGAGCGCCGACGAAGGATCTGCCTCAAAGGCAGGGTCACCTTCACCTGCGAATCGATTCCACGGACAAACATCCTGACAGATGTCGCAGCCGAAAACCCAATTCCCAATTTTATCTCGCAGCTCAATGGGGATATCCTCTTTGAGTTCGATGGTGAGATAGGAGATGCAGCGACGCGCGTCGAGGGTGCGGTCGGGGAGGATGCAATCGGTGGGGCAGGCTTCGATACAGCGTGTGCATGTGCCACAGTGATCGGTGATAAATGGTGCATCGGGTTCGAGCTCAAGATCAAGAAGGATTTCGGAGAGTAGAAAGTAAGAACCTGTTTTCGGGTTGATCAGGCAGGTGTTCTTGCCGATCCAGCCGATGCCTGCGCGTTGGGCGAGGTCGCGTTCGAGAATGGGACCCGTATCGGTATACCAGCGGTTCACTACCGGACCTCCAACCTGTCTCTCAATAAATTGGACGAGTTCCTGCATGCGGGCAGGGAGGATTTCATGGTAGTCGTGGCGGAGTGCGTAGGATGCGATGTTAGGCTGGAATTCCTGCCTTGCCCCTGCCTGCTCCTCTCCCTCATGGAGAGGGGGACTGTACGGCGTGGCAAGAACTAGAATGGATTTACATTCAGGGAGGATTTCGCGTGGGTTGGCACGGCGCACTTGGGAGCGGTCGGTGGCGAGATAATCCATCGTGCCATGGCGTCCCTGGGCGAGCCAATGTTCGAATGTGGAGAAATGTGGGGGAGGCTCAGGAGTCGTCACGCCAGCCAGGATGAATCCCAGCTGGCGTGCTTCATCTTTTATCGTTTGTTTTAGATCGCGAGTCACAAATTATTGAACGAGTATTTGAACGTACAATACTTTATTGTCGTTGCCCTGAAAGGCAATGCCTTTCGGATTCTGAAGAGTCCATAAACTGGTGTAGGTACCAGGCAGGTCAGGAGCCGTAAACTGCACAGAGACATCCACTTCCTCGCCGGGCGCGATAGCGGCACCGAGAGGTTGTGCTACGCCGTCCATTTTTTCACCGTAGCTGAAGATCAACTTATAGCCTTCGCCCCAGGTACAGGTACCGATGTTCTTGATCTTCCAGGTTTTGACGAATTCCTGTCCGGGCGAGACGACTGTATTATCCGGTACGTTGACATCCACCGTGTCGAGGTCCCAGGAATATTTATCGCACAGGGCGACGGTGGTCCCTTGGGCGTTGGTCACTTCAGCAACAGGGAGAGACGTCTCTGTGGCGGTTGGCTCAGGAGCCGATGTATCTGTGATAGGAGCGGTTGTCGGTGTGAAGGCCGCTGCGGTCAGAGTGAACTGCGAAACAACGGTGCTGGCGGCCGATGTGCGCACGGCGACAACATCAGGAGTGGGCTCGGAGGGGGTTGGGGAGCCTCCACATCCAGCGAGCAGCGTTGCGATCAGGAGGGTGATGACGGTCTGTTTCAGCTTCATGCCAACTCCTTTTTATTTTTTGCACTTCTCTTTAACTTCGATGTAAACCGACAGGATCGTGCCAAAATAATATCCTGAATCGCTGCGCATGCGCCAATGTCCCTCGTATTTGCCAACGGCACAGGGTGCGGTCAAATTGATGCCAATGTTGATCGCTTCGCCGGATGAGACGAAGTCAGAACTCTTTTTGAACTGGAAATTGTATGGGTCGAGATCTGGTTTACTGCCAGCGATATAGACGAGCGAATAGCCATCATCCCACAAGCAGGAACCAGTGTTTCGGAGCGCCCATATTTTTTGAAAATCTTCACCACCTTTGAGTACAGTACCGTCCGGAATGGTGACATCACCTTCGAAAGCGCTATTATTACAGGCATCACCAAGCGATTGGGTGGCAGCAGGGACAGCGGGGGAAGCCAGGGCTGTAAACCCTGGGATGGGCGTGTTATTGAAAGATACAGTGGGAAGGACGCCAGATGTAGTGGGGACGCCGGCGCCGGTTGTAGGCGGTGGGAATGTAGGCAGGGAGATGGCTGTATTGGTAGGAGCTATGGTCGGTGAGGGCGCGGCAAGGGCTGTCTGGGTGAATTGGGCAGATAACTGTCCCATGGCGGTCTCAACCGCGGCAGTGCTGATGGCATTGACATCTACAGTAGGAGCGGGGGTGGCTCCCATATTGCAAGATGACAGGATCAGAGCGGCTGTAAGTAAGGCAAAAAGCGTTGGCCGCATTGATTTTCGAACGTACATGTGTGTACCTCCATGTGCTTGTAGTCAGAAATGATACTGGAAGCAGCCATGCCAAATAGTGGCTCTTCCAGCATCATTATACTGCAATAGTCTAGTTGCCAATTATGGCGCCGTTGTAGGCGTTTCGGTCGGTGTTTCTGTGGATGTGGGCGTAAATGTAGGCGTAGACGTCGCTGTCGCTGTGTATGTAGCGGTGCTGGTTATGGTGGCAGTAAAGGTTGCTGTAGCGGAACCTGTTGGCGTCGGCGAAAGAGACGGGGTGGGAGTCTTGGTGGGCGGCTTCGAGCTCTGACGTGTAATGCGCGGCAGAACCCAGAGTGCAAAATCATCGCGCGATGTTCCATTAGCCAGAACACTCAGGATGAATTTCACCTTTTGTCCATCGAGGAAGGAGAGGTCGATGTTGATGGGGTAGGAACCACCTTCATAGACTTCACGCCATTGTCCAAGCGTCTTGACGCTTCCATTCCCGATCTGGTATTGCAGGCGGAAGATCATATCGCAGTCATCTGCCTTGTATTTGCAGGCGATATTTGCCTGGAAACGATCTCCGGTTTGAATGGTAATGCCGGGATATTTTCCAACAATGACCCCGTTCGTTCCTTTCTCAGGGTAGGTAAGCAGGGCATTTCCCAGGGATTTGCCATTTTCCAGTTTGGGCGAATCAAGCGATAGGACAAAGCCCTGGTTATCGCCTTCGGTACCGGGACATGGCAGGTCCTTTGAGCCGTTTCGCCAACTGGCGTCACAGAAATTGGCGAGGAAATCGTACGCACCCACGAGATAACCGGCAACCTTGATATCCACGTAGATATTGGCGTCTCCCGAGCCCGTGCCGAACAATACTCCAGATGCATTGCGGAGCTTCCAGTAGCCGATATAGTTCCCCGTCTTTTCGGGTGCTGTGAAATTGACGGGGATGTCGATGGTCTGCCCTGGCCCTACATTTCCTGGCAAGGAGACAACATTTGGCGCTCCCAACCGATCGCCGCTCACAAAGACGAGCGCATAGGATGTATTCCATGAACACGTTCCCGTATTTTGGACTCGCCAGATCTTGGTGAACGTGCTTCCCAATGCCACGGTCGAACCATCGGGATAGGTCACATCGGAAATAAAGGAGGCAGCGTCGCAACGGCTCACAATGGTCTGCAGAGGCGGGACGGTTGTATAGGTTGGAAACCCTGAGGGGGTTTCAGATACAGGAACGGAAAGGGTCCCTGTGGCGAGCGGTTGGGCCGTGAGAGTGGATGCTCCCTGCGTGGACATGGCTCCCAGGGTCTGTGCCGCAGAAGTATACAACGCGTCAAGTGTGGCAGCAGGCTGGGGCGTGGACGCCGCGAACGGACCGCACGCCAGAATCACCGTCAATGCGAGGATCGGTATAAAGAGTTTGGCAGGATACTTATGCATAAATGCCTCCAATAGACAAATTCTAAGACGTTTGAATCTGTTGGAGAGTTCCCAAACAAAGAGAGCCAGTGGAAACCACTGACTCTCTTTGTTATTTATTGCTGGCCGCAAAGTTTTGGAAGCAAAAACTGATCAAATTTCTGGTGCGTGGGCGATGTGATAGTTACACTCACCCAGCGCCGATTGGGCGAAGAACTTGTCGAATGCTGAATCCATTCACGTTGCACAGATTGTGTTGTGGCATCCAGGAAGGTGAGCCGGTTGTTTCGCTGGTTGTTGCCGTCGCTTTGCTCCCAGGTGAACACGACTTTCACAGGTCCATTGGTTGTGATAAAGGCCGTGATGGTGTAGACAGTGTTGGCTGGATCGCATCGACGGTCGACTTGGTAGGTTACGTTGGTTACACCATAGACTGTGGCGGTATCTTTGTTCTCTGGGACGACATTGCCTACAACGATGGATACGGATATCGGGGCACTGTATTGTCCAACGCCAAACGTCTCTCCCCAGGGCGATTTGAGAATCCATTCGCCTGTGTAGGTTCCAAACACAGATGGCGCCCTCAAAATGATAGGCATATCCAGCGTTTGGCCGGGTTGAGTGGGCAGTAGAAAGTTATAGACGGCCAAACCATCCAATTGGTCACCGCCATAAAAGACCAATTGCCAGCTGGAATCCCAGGTGCATGTCCCCATGTTTTTGATTTGCCAAACCTTGGTGAAGGTCTCTCCCGGCTGGAGAATGGTGCCATCGGGGATGGTTTCACCAACTAAAGATGCATCTGTACTGCATAGTCCGGGAGCGACCTGGGTCGAAGCGATCCCTGTAACTGTTGCTGGCAATGAAGCAGTAGGGACAATAGGAGTCGGAGTATCTGTAAGAATAGGGGATGTTGCTACCGGTGCAGTTTCCTGTATGTTTTGCGCCTGAACGGTTTGGGCAACTGCTGTGGAGATGGCCGAATCCTGCTGCCCTGAAGGTCCACATGCTGAAACAAGCAGGATCAAACTGATCAAGACCACCCCGCCTCGAAATTTGCGAAACTCAAACATTCAATTTTCCTTTCTCATGTCTGGGTAATGCCATTGCTGGAAATTTATTATACCGTTTACTGTACCACTCCTTTATGAGTAGATTTTCATCCCTAAAACTATGCGATTGGAACGGCGCATGACCAATTATGCGCCGTTCCAGCAAAAAGAGACGCCCGACAATTTGCCGGGCGTCTCGAAACGATCAGGGAATGAGCACCTCGGGTCGTATCCACACCGCCCAATCCTGGTCTGCTACGCCATTCGCCAGAACTGCCAGTGCAAATTGTACATTCTTTCCAGCAATGCTGCTGAGGTCAACATCAACATCCTTGAGGATACCATCGCAGGTCTTGGTCCATTCACCAAGCGGTTTCAGAACACCCCCCTCTTTATAGTTCAATTGGAACTTTACGTTGCCAACGCCACAGGTCCCATCTGGTTTTGCCAGGAAACCGATCTTGGCTTTGAAATGTTCGCCGGTGACGACAGTATATGCAGGGTACAAACCAGACATCGAGCCGTTGTTCACGAACTGCGGATGGATCTCCAATGCCTTGGTGGAGGATGTGCCATCCTCCAGTTTTGAACCAGCGCGGAACATGGCAAAACCGTTGGCGTCGGTATCGGGACCGCCGAAGGTGACAACCCCGGCGCTGCCCACCCAACTTGCATCGGTGGCACGGGTATACATGTCAAAGCCCGAACTGACAACATCCACCTTGATATCCACAAAGAACGATCTCCCCTGGGTGCCGCCCAGGATTGGGATCAATACTCCCGACGTGTTGCGGATGCGCCAGTACCCGCGATAAGCGCCTTTGGTCGTCGGAGCCGTGAAATTCACGGACAGGTCTACTTCCTGCCCCGGGCTAACAGTGCCGATGGGTGTTGGGGAAGTACCTCCCATTACGTCGCCAGTATCGAACACCAGCGAATAGCCAGACCAGGTGCATGTGCCTGCATTCTTCAAACGCCACGTTTTGGTGAATGTAGCGCCAGGCAGAAATACGGTTCCATCCGGGATTGAAACATCCTTGACGAACTGAGCCAGGTCACAGGCGGCTGTAGGCGGAACCACAACGGTCGCAGTAGGCAACGCCAGAGTAGGGAAGGAGATGGGCGTATTCGTCGGTTGGGGCGCGGGCAGTGTAGGTGTGTTGAACGGCACGACCTGTGTGGATGACGAGGTAGTGGACATGGCTTGCACGGTCAACGCCGCGGCCGTAAAGACTGCGTTGGGTTCCTCGGTCGCCGGCGCGTTCGACGGCAGGTTACAGGCCGCAAGCAAAAAAATGATGATTAACAAAAGGGAAACATAACGTACAATTTTTGACATTCTCTTCTCCTCAATATCATGGAGCAATTTTACACCCCGTACGCGTCATTAAAAGGGTTTACATGGCGTACGGGGTACACCCCGCATGCATCTTCAAGATAGTCTCATGCAGCATACGAGGGCACACGGATACAGACGGACAATTATTCCTCTTTGTTCCTACACTTGCGAAGGTTTCAAACCTGGCAAGGTAAATAAAAACGGGAGTCTCTTCGACTCCCGTGCACGGCTCTTTCCAGGCTTTAGGCTGGTTCGTGGACCCCGGCCATCCACAAGCCCAATTGTTCGCGGCTCGCATCCTTGCGATCCACCGTTGCTACGATCCGTCCGCGGTACATCACGGCGATGCGGTCTGAGAGCGAGAGGATCTCATCTAATTCTGCCGAGACAAGCAGCACTGCCACGCCGCGGTCGCGCATGGCGATGATCTCTTTGTGGATGTATTCGATCGAACCAACATCCAATCCACGGGTCGGCTGCGAGGCGATTACCAGTTTAACGGGGCGACTCAACTCGCGTGCCACGATCACCTTTTGCTGGTTACCGCCTGAAAGCTTCCCGGCGTTCACAAACGCAGAGGGCGTACGCACATCGTACTCCTTGATCAACTTCTGTGCGTTCGCATCCACCTGATTCTGTTGGATGACAACACCTTTCGCAAAACGTGGCTGATAGTAATCGCAGAGCGCCATGTTATCTGCCACAGAATAACCCAGGACCAGTCCGTGTCGTTGGCGGTCTTCTGGGATGTTCGCCAATCCTGCCTCGGTAATGGGACGTGGCGGTTTGCCGGTAAGGTCTTTGCCGTCGAGGAAAAATTGTCCGCTTTCGACAGTTCGTAAACCTGTCAGGGCTTCGGCAAGTTCGGTCTGTCCATTGCCTTGCACGCCGGCGATGCCCAACACTTCACCTGCACGCACGTTGAACGAGACACCGTTCACGGCTTCCAATCCGCGCACATCCTTGACGTGGAGATTTTCCACCGTCAGGATATCTTCCTTTGGTTTGGCAGGTTCCTTTTGCACGGTCAGGATCACTTCGCGTCCAACCATCAACGTGGCAAGTTTGGCCTCATTGGTTTCCTTGGGGTTTGCCGTCCCAACGACGCGCCCGGCGCGCATGACGGTGATGCGATCTGCAACGGCAAGCACCTCTTTCAATTTGTGAGTGATGAAAATGATGGAAACACCCTTGTCGGTTAGCTCATGCATGATGCGGAAGAGGTCTTCTGCTTCCTGCGGGGTCAACACGGCGGTTGGTTCATCGAGGATGAGAATATTGGCGTTGCGGTACAACGCCTTGACGATCTCCACACGCTGTTGAACGCCCACGGGGAGATCTCCCACGATCGCTTCAGGATCCACTTCCAGTCCGTATTGATGCGAAAGATCGCGTACCTTTTGAGAGACCTCTTTGCGATCCAATTTCACGAGCGGGGCCTCATTTGGATTGGCGCGATGATCCGTTTCAGCGCCAAGCATGATATTCTCGGTCACGGTGAAAACGGGAATGAGCATGAAGTGCTGATGGACCATGCCAATACCATGATGGATGGCATCCTTTGGCGAGTGGAGCACCATCGGCTTGCCATCCACAAGAACGTCTCCCGCATCAGCCTTGTACAGACCGTACAGGATGTTCATCAGCGTGGATTTGCCGGCGCCGTTCTCTCCAAGCAGGGCATGGATCTCACCCTTGTGGAGATCGAAATTTACATTATCGTTCGCGAGAACGCCCGGGAACTTTTTGGTAATACCTTTTGCGTCGAGGACAACTTGAGTATCGTTTGCCATGGTTCGCCTACTTCTCGTACGGTGTGCCATCTGCCGCAGGCGGCGTGGTTCGGCCGATGATTCCGGTAAGGATGATCATGGTCAGAATGTAAGGTACCAGCCCTACAACATACGATTGTTGCAGGAAGGCCCACTGTGGCGGGATGATCTCCCGGAACAATTGCAGGTTGATGTTCAATGCCTGCGACGCTCCAAAGACGAGCGCTGCCGTCCATGCGCCGATGGGAGTCCAGTTGCCGAAGATCATGGCTGCCAGCGAGATAAAACCGCGACCGTTGGTGAGAAGCGGTTCAAAGGATGGCACGGATTCGATGGTGAAATAGGCACCTGCGAGACCAGCCAGCATGCCGCCGATCATCACGTTCGCATAGCGCATGCGGAAGACGTTGATACCGACAGTATCCGCCGCTTTAGGGTGTTCACCCACGGCACGAGTGCGCAATCCCCAGCGCGTGTTGAACAACACGTAGTGAGAAATGAACACAAGGAGAATGGCGCTGATGGCAATGGGGCGCTGGTCAAACACCTTGTTGATCGAATCGATAATCTGGATGCAGCCATCGGTCTTGCACAATGGGATGAAGATCTCTTCGAGCGGGACGTGGATGGTGGGTAGGACGCCCGGTGAATTCGGAATATTCCCGCCGAACACGCTTCCCTTGCCAAAGAACAATTGGCGGTTCAAAAAGCCTGTGAGACCCACCGCAAGAATATTGATGACCGTCCCGCCGATGATCTGATCCACCTTGAACGTGATGGAAAGGACTGCCAGTAGCAGCCCCATTAACATGCCGGTCAGCACGGCAAAGATCACACCCATGAAAATGCTGAAACCAATCCCGAAGTTGAAGATGTGATACATATAGATGGCGCCCAGCCAGCCGAAGAACGCGGAGCTGAGCATCATCCCTTCAATGCCGATATTGACCACGCCCGAGCGTTCACAGAACGTGCCGGATAGCGCACCCAGGGTCAATGGCGTGGCCACTGCAATGGTGGTCGCTAACATGCTCGTGATGATGATCACAGGGGATGTCTGTGCTTTTCCAATGGCGACGACCACGCTAAAGAGCACGACAATAATGAGAAAGATAAAACCGAAACGTTTCCAGTCCATGTTTTCTCCTAGCCTCCCCAACCCCGTGTGAGGACCACACGTTCACTCTGGACACGAATCCTGTAAATGTAGCGAACAATGGCGTCCGCGGCGACGAAGAGCAGGATCAACGCCTGAAGCATGGAGATCAGGTCAATGGGCATCTGCGTCAGGAATTGCATACGGGTTGCTCCGTTACGCATGGCAGCGAATAAGATCGCTGACAATACCACACCCAGCGGATGCGATTTGCCCAACAAGGCAATGGCAATTGCATCGAAACCATATCCGATTGAGAAACCAAGTTCATGGCGGTAGTTCAAGCCTGTGACTTCGATCGTACCTGCCAAACCTGCCAGCATACCGGAAAGGGCCATGGTCAGGATGATGGTACGTTTCACATTGATACCGGCATACTTCGCTGCATCAGGGTTGGCTCCCACCGTGCGGATCTCGAACCCGACCGTGGTCTTGTTCAAAAGCCACCAGATGAAGTACGCTACCAGGAGGGCGAATACGAAACCCCAATGAACGCGCAACCCATCGAAGATCGGTGGGATGCGTGCACTGTCCGCGATCAACGGTGTGCGGGCGATCACGTTGTTCGGATCACGATCTTTCATGGGACCATTGAGCAGGAATGAAATTGTGTTCAATGCTATGTAGTTCAACATGATCGTGTTGATCACTTCATGTCCCCCGGTATATGCTTTTAAGAATCCAGCTATCGATGCCCATAATGCGCCTGCTGTCATTCCAACGATCACTGCCAGCGGCAAATGGATGATCAATGGGATATTTGTGCCAAGCCACTCAGGAAGAGCGTATCCAACCAGGGCAGAGACCGTGGCGCCGATCGCAAGCTGTCCCTCCGCACCAATGTTGAACAGTCCGCCCTTAAAGGCCAGAGCAACTGCCAATCCTCCCAAGATATATGGGGTTGCCCAAACAGCGGTCTCGCTCAATGCTTTGGCAGATCCAAAGGAACCCTGGATCAACCCGGCATAGGCTAGAAACGGATTTCCTCGCACAATCGCAATAATGATTCCGCCGACAACAATTGCTGTCAGGATAGCCAGGAAGGGGATGAGCATGGCATCCGCAGCAGACCGCAGCAACCGTCTTACAGATGAACCTGTTTGTGATTCGGATTGCATGGATTCTCCAGTCCAACTGTGATGTATTTCTCAAATTATATCACCTGAAACTGACAATCCACTCCAATGATGAAAGAAAAAACGGGAAGATGCATTGCATCTTCCCGTTTTTTATCGTGCTTAACTCAGATTACTGGGGCTTGACGGGGGCGACGTTGGTCTTGATCGAGCCGTCGAGCAAACCGGCGTTGATCTTTTCCATTTCGGACTTCACGTCAGCAGGAACTTCGCTATCAAGATCGTGGAAAGGAGCGTAACCAGCGGAACCGAAGTAGTTACCGACCGGGAACTTTCCATCCTTGGCGAGCTTGACCAGATCGAAGACGCCCGGAGTGATGAGCTTCATCGCGCTGGAGAGCATGCGAGGAGCAGCTTCGGGCAGGGTCAGGTACTGATCAGTGTCCACGCCGATGGCGTAGGCGCCAGCCTGAGCCGCAGCGGTGATGGCGCCGTTACCGGTGATACCACCACAACCGAAGATCGCATCCGCACCCTGGTCCATCATGGACTTGGCGGTCGCGGCACCCCATTCAGGATCCACGAAGGTCTTGTCGAAGCCGACATCGCTGTGATAGACAACGAAGACTTCAGTGGTGCTGCCCTTCATGCCATCGGCATATGCTGCACCGGCCTTGTAGCCTTCACCAAAGCGCCACACGGGAGGAACCGCATCGGTACCGCAGACGGCGCCGATCTTGTGGCTCTTGCTCATCATCGCTGCCAGAGCGCCAACGAGGAAGCCAGCATTGTCCTCAGGGAAGTTCAAACCGACAACACCCGGGGTGTCAGCAGCCTGGAACTGGTCCACACCGACGAACTTGACATTCGGGTACGTGCCAGCAGCCTTGACGGTCGCTTCGCCCATACCGAAACCGACGGTGACGATCACATCGTAACCTTCATCAGCGAAGGTGGCGATGTTCTTGTCATAATCCTTGGCATCTGCGGTTTCAATATACTGGACCTTTGCGCCCAATTCCTTTTCAGCGCGCTGAACGCCTTCCCAAGCGGACTGGTTGAACGACTTGTCGTTAATCTTGCCGACGTCCGTGACCAAACCCACGCAGAAGGTCGCTTCATCTTTGCAGTCTGCCTGTGCAGGGGCACATGCCGGCAGAATCATGGCGGCCACCAAAAGCGCCGCAAGCAAAACGTACAGCTTCTTCATAGTTCTTCTCCTCTTAGAAAATTTGAATGACAGGGTTATAACTAACCCTTTTTCACTGTAAGTATACAATTACTTGAACCATTCGACAAGACGGGCATTAAAGGTATGACAACTTTACGCAACCCGCGCAGCCGTTCCCGCCTCCACTACATGGAAATTGCCTCCCCTCGTCGCACGCCCAGCATGAGCACAAGCGATGTCAGAAAGAAGAATGGGGCGATCAACATGATCATGTTGTAATTGTTGCCTGACAATTGAATGGCGAAACCGTTGATATTAGGTCCCACGATGGCAGACAAGGTGGAGAACAAGTAATACAAACCGGTGAATGTCCCGATCCTTGCCGGGGTTGTCAACTCCACCACCATCGGCAGCGAGTTGATGTTGACAAAAGCCCAGCCAATGCCGCCGAAGATCAGCATCACGCCCGCCATCGTCAGCATGCGCGGACCACCTTCGCTCAATGGAATTCCAACAAGAGGTAACGGTGAGATTGGGGATAACAACGTGCTGGCAGGGAGAATGTAGAACAATGCCAGAATGATCGAAACCACGATTAATCCAAACGAGATCGCCACACGTCGGCCAATGCGTGTGGCGATAAAGCCGGACGGAATGGCGAACAGCACAAAGAACAACGGGAAGACCGAAAGCAAGGTCGCCCCATCACCTGCATCGATGCCGAGATGTTCCTGAGCATAGAGCGTGAAGAATGTCTCGACCGCTGAGTATCCGATGAACCAGAAGAAGATCGCGAACAAAATCCGTGTGCCGCTTTTATCTTCGTCGCTTAACACCTCACGCAGGCTCTCGAGCATACTGGGTTGTGTTTCGTTGCTCTCCTCATATTCTTTGGGTTCCTTGATGAAGAGGAAAACGATCAGTGCCGCGATGACAACCAATGCCGACCCCAACCAGAACGGAAATGCCGGGCTCAGCTTGTACAACATCCCGCCTGTCTGCAAAGCAATGATGGTGCCGATGCCACCCATAAAATTGATGATGCCATTTGCCGGGGAGCGTTTGTCTGAAGGTGTAATATCGGGCATGAGGGCGACAACAGGCGTACGCCATAACGCTGCACTCAACAACAATGTGCTTGTACATGCTACGAATAATGGCAAGATGGATGCCAAAGGGATCAGCCCGAAAGCCAACGCCGTGATGGGCGCGCCGATAATGATGAACGGGATGCGCCGCCCAAGTGGAGTGCGCAACCGGTCAGACCAGGCGCCCACAGGCGGTTGGATGAACAATGCCGCGATATTGTCGAGCGTCATAAAGAAGCCAATAAAGGCAGGAGCGAGATTGAATTTGTTGGCTAAGAATATGGGAACAAAAGCGTTATACACTCCCCAGATGACACTGACACCGAAGAAACCGAACCCGAGCAAAAAGATCTTGCCGTAGCTGAACTTCATATTGCCTCCATGTTATGAAAGTGACAGTCACTACTCAAAGTGACTGTCACTTTTGGACTTCAAACCTTCGATGAATTTGATATCTTTCTTGTCAAGCTCTGCTTTTTCAAGCATGTCGGGACGCTTGTTGAATGTGCGGGTCAGTGCCTGTTCTCTGCGCCACTTGTCGATCCTGGCATGGTCACCAGAGAGCAACACATCGGGAACCTTCCAGCCACGGAATTCAGGTGGACGCGTGTAATGTGGATATTCCAGCAGGCCCATCGAATGCGAGTCGTCTTCTGCACCAGTGGGGTCGCCCAACACGCCGGGGATGAGACGTGAAACCGCGTCGATGATCATCAGCGCGGGGAGTTCGCCGCCGGTGAGCACGTAATCGCCGATGGAAATCTCGTCGGTGACGAGATGTTCGCGGATTCGTTCATCCACGCCTTCGTAGCGGCCGCACAGCAGCGCAATTCGTTCATAACGCGAAAATTCCTCAGCCACGCGTTGTGTGAAGACACGTCCCTGAGGAGTTAATAAGATAACGGGAGTCGTAACCGGCTGGGCTTGAAGCGTTTCCTGTCCCAAAACAGATTCGACCGCTTCGAAGACCGGCTCCGGTTTCATCACCATCCCGCCTCCGCCTCCGTAGGGGGTATCGTCGGTGACGTGGTGTTTGTCGTGAGCGTAATCGCGAATGTTATGGACACGCACGTCGATCAACCCGCGTTGACGAGCTTTTAATAAAATGCTGGATTCTAGATAAGAGGGGAACACTTCGGGAAGGAGGGTGAAGACCTCAAATTGCATGGATTCATTGTAGCATAAGACCCCGAATCAGCGCCAAAACACATCATTTCATTTGCAATTCGTGCTTTAAGCTTAGGGCACGATTAGACTTTTCATCAGGCTGGCTTGCACGGCATTGCAGCGAATGGTAATATGAAATACCTATGTACCTACCACGAAGCAGCAGATGGAGCATGACCAAACGCCGAAAGCGTCCAAATATCTTTGGGTGGGTGGTGTTTGGGCTGGTTGTGCTCTTTGGTTATTACTTCAATCAAGTGTATTTGCCTACACAACCGAACCCGTTCGATGCAACACCAACCCCGACCCGTTCTCCAGAATCGTTCGTGACCGAGGCACAAACCCTCTTTCAAGAGGGAAAACTTGCCCAGGCGATCGACGCTTATAAATCGGCAGTTGCCTCCTCTCCGCAGGACCCGACGCTGTATATCGCGTTGGCGCGCATACAGGTGTTTGCCGGTTTGCCGAAGGAGGCACAGGCGAACGCTGAAAATGCCATTTTGTTGAGCCCCAACAATTCGATGGCTCACGCCGTGCGCGCCTGGGCGTTGGATTTTCAGGATGGAAAAAATGGTGAAGCCATCGATGAGATCGAAAAGGCGTTGGAATTAGACCCGAACAATGCGATCGCACATGCCTATCGTGTGGAGATTCTGATCGACTCTGGTTCGTTCGAAAATATCGATGCGGCACGTGAAGTCTCCCGGACAGCGCTCGCACTGGACCCGAACGCGTTGGAAACCCGCCGCGCCCGCGGTTTGATCTTTGAAGCAACGGGCGATTATGAGAACGCGATCCAGTTCTTCCGTTCGGCGATCGAAGTTAACAAGAATATCCCAATCCTGCACATGGAACTGGGACGCAACCTGCGCTTCCTGCAGGTGTACGATGATGCGATCAAGGAATTCACGACCGCCAACACGCTCAACCCCAACGACCCTGAACCAGATTATCTGATCTCTCGAACGTATGCGACGATCGGTGAATACGAGAAAGCGCTGCAATATGCAGAGACGGCCGTCAAGGACCGTCCCACCGACCCGCGGTTTCGCGGGAATTATGGTGTGATGTATTATCGCAATTACTTCTATACAGATGCTGCGCAACAGTTGAGCCTGGCCGTCAATGGTGGCAATACGGAGGATGGCTTCCCTGTTCTGGGGTTGCCGTTGTCAAACGACCCGCGTGTATCTGAATATTATTTCACGTATGGGCTGGCATTGGCCCGCACGAATCAATGTGGCCAGGCGTTACCCATTGCCCAGACTCTGCAAACCAAATTCCCGGATAACGGTGACCCGGCGAATGCGACCATTCGTGACGCGGCAGATGCGATCGTGCAGATCTGCGAAGAGAACCTGAAAAACCCGGTGGAGAATACCCCGGTGCCGTTGGGAGCCACCTCCACACCCAGCGCTGAGATCACTGCCACCCCATGAACGTATCACCGCGACGCCCCATTTTTAATCGCCGCCCGCAGTCCAATATTTATCGCATGTTCCTGTGGATCATGATGATGCTGGGCGCGGTTTGGATGCTTCAGCAGGTAAGCCGGGGCGATATCAAGCCATTGTTCGAAGCAACACCCACCCCCACGCGCTCGGTTGAATCCTATTTGCTGGAAGGGGAAGCCAACTTTACGGCCGGCAACCTGGATGCAGCGATCTCCGCCTACAAAGAGGCGGTGCGTCAGAACCCGAACGATGCCGAGACGTGGGCAAAGCTGGCACGCATCCAGACCTATTCCTCTGCGTTTTTGATCACTAATCCCGAGAAAAAAGAACGATTGTTGGAAGCGCTTGATTCGGCAACCAAGGCTGTGGGGCTTGCCTCTGAGAACAGCGAGATTCATGCCATTCGCGCTTTCACATTGGATTGGAACGCCAACTCCAACTTTAATACAACCGAACAGGTGCAGGATTATCTGATCGAAGCCGAGCAGGAGGCATTGCAAGCCCTGCAATTGGACAATGAGAATACGCTTGCGCTAGCGTATTACGCTGAGATTCTGGTAGACCAATTGAAGTGGAGCTCGGCGGAAATCTATATTAACCAGGCTCTCGAACGCGATGATGCCGACCAGTTGATGGATGTCCATCGCGTCAATGCGTACGTGCTGGAGACGCTCGGTCAATATAACCTGGCGATCACGGCGTATGAAAAAGCGGTTGCCATTTCACCAAACTTTACATTCCTGTATCTGCGTATTGGCGCGAACTATCGGCGGCTGGCCAGCGAGATCCCGAATGCCGACGCGGCGAAACCCGTCTACGAAAAATCGTTGGAGTATTTCGAAAAAGCAGCCCGCATTAACGAAGTGTTGAAGGTCAAAGACCCGGTTCCCTATCTTTCGATCTCGCGAACGTATTCGCAATTGGGTGAGTTCTTTGCTGCGGCGATCAACGTGCAGAAAGCATTGGAGTTTCAGCCCAACAACGCCGACATCTATGGCCAGTTGGGGATCGTGTATTTCCGCTCCCGTAACTATGAGGGCTCGATCTATTCATTGAGATGTGCGATCCGCGGCTGCTCTGGCGAAGACTCCTGTCTCGGACGTGGACTCGATAAGTGCTATCCTGATCTCGGGGAGAACCCAATTGATGTGGGCGGGCTTGCGCTCGAACCCAACACGATCGTGTACTACTACACCTATGGTTCTGTGTTGGCCGCTTTGAGTCGCCCAAAGGATAACAAGTGTCCCGAAGCGATGCAGGTTATGAGCGAAGTGCGAGCCGAATTGGATAAACGTCCCGAAGCGTATACCGATGGACGCGATACGATCATCAGCATCGTGGAAGCGGGGGAGGAAATCTGTGCCTCGTTGGGCACCGGCCCGGGGACAGCAGGCTTGGCTGTTACATCCGAAACAACCGGAATTGTGACCCTGGAAACGCCGTTGGATATGATGGAAACACCAACTCCGGAAGCAATTGAGACGGCGACTCCCTACCCGAACTAGCCTCTCCGATCCTGTATCAGAAAAGTATAAGAATTTGAATATGCCTCTTGACGAAGGCATTTGGTTTCGGTATCATACAATTAGCACTCTGACTTATAGAGTGCTAATTTCGTGATTATTGCAAAAACCGCAAAAAAATCAAAATCCTATCAGGAGGTCGAACAATGGCAAGTAAATTAAAGTTGAAACCCCTTGGCGGACGTGTGATCGTGGAACCGATCGAGCAGGAAGAAATGACTGCTGGCGGTATCATCCTTCCCGAAACCGCAAAGGAAAAACCGCAGGAAGGCAAGATCCTTGCTGCTGGACCCGGCGATCGCAACGAAGACGGCGAGCGCATTGAGATGGAAGTCAAAGTTGGGGACAAGGTGCTGTACGCAAAGTATTCCGGTACCGAAGTCAAAATGGATGGCAAGAAGCTGCTCATCCTTCGCGAAAGCGATATTCTGGCCATCGTTGAAGGCTAATTCTGGAGGATATTAAAAATGGCTGCTAAACAACTCGTATTTTCAGAAGATGCCCGCCGCAAACTCAAGAACGGTATGAACACCGTCGCCAACGCGGTCGGTGCCACCCTCGGTCCGAAAGGACGCAACGTTGCTGTAGATCGCAAGTTCGGTTCCCCCACCGTCACGCACGATGGCGTTTCTGTTGCCAAGGAAATCGAACTCGAAGATCCGTTTGAGAACATGGGAGCCCAGCTCCTGAAGGAAGCTGCCCAGAAGACCAATGACATCGCCGGTGATGGTACCACCACCTCCACCGTTTTGGCTCACGCCATCGTGAATGAAGGTCTCAAGGCCCTCGAAGCTGGTTACAACCCGATGTTGCTCAAGAACGGCATCTCCCTCGCCACCGAGACCATTGTGGAAGAACTCCGCAAGATGTCGGTCAAGATCGACACCAAGGAAGAGATCGCCTCTGTCGCCACCAACTCTGCTGCTGATGAAGAGATCGGCGGACTCATCGCCGACGTGATGGACAAGGTCGGTAAAGACGGCGTCATCACCGTGGAAGAGTCCAAGTCGCTGCAGTTCGAGACTGAATTCGTCGAAGGTATGCAGTTCGACCGCGGTTACCTTTCCGCTTATTTCATCACCAGTGCCGACAAGATGGAAGCGGTTATCAACGAGCCGTACATCCTCATCAACGAGAAGAAGATTTCCGCGGCTCAGGATATCGTCCCGATCCTTGAGAAGCTCGTCCAGATCGGCAAGCGCGAACTCGTCATCATCGCCGAAGACATCGACGGTGAAGCTCTCGCCACGCTGGTCCTCAACAAACTGCGTGGCATGTTGAACGTGCTCGCCGTCAAGGCTCCTGGCTTTGGCGATCGCCGCAAAGCGATGCTGCAGGATATCGCCATCCTGACCGGTGGTACCGTGATCGCCGAAGAGACCGGCCGCAAGCTCGAGACCGCTACACTTCAGGATCTTGGTCGCGCTGAGAAGGTCGTCTCTGACAAGGAGAACACCACCGTTATCGGCGGCAAAGGCAAAAAAGCTGAGATCGATGGCCGCATCAAGGAAATCCGCGCCGAGATCGACCGCTCCACCAGCGATTACGACAAGGAAAAACTGCAGGAACGCCTTGCCAAGTTGAGCGGTGGCGTGGCCATCATCCGCGTGGGTGCTGCGACCGAGACCGAGATGAAGGAAAAGAAGCACCGTGTTGAAGATGCCCTCTCCGCTGCCCGCGCAGCTGTTGAAGAAGGTATTGTCCCCGGTGGTGAGATTTCCCTCATCAACGCCTCCAACAAGCTCGACAAGCTCGCCAAGGAAAACGGTGAAGAGAACGAAGAGATCAAGGTTGGCATCAACATTGTCAAGAAGGCGCTCGAGGCCCCAATCCGCAAGCTCGCTTCCAACGCCGGGCAGGATGGCTCCGTGATCATCGATACCGTCCGCCGCACTGCCTCTGAGAAGAAGAACAAGAACATCGGCTACAACGTGCTCACCGGCAAGTATGTGGACATGATCGAAGCTGGCGTCATTGACCCGGTCAAGGTCGTGCGCGGCGCGCTCGAGAATGCCGCTTCCATCGCTTCAATGATCCTCACCACTGACGTGTTGATCACCGATATGCCCGAGAAGGAAAAGGCTCCTGCCATGCCTCCTGGCGGCATGGGCGGAATGGATTATTAATCCGAACCATGAATTTTGTAGGGACACGGCATCGCCGTGTCCCTACGTTTTTAACGTATAATCGGGGACGATGTTTTCCCAACGAACCTTCATTCGGATATTGTTTACCCTTCTGACCGCACTCGGACTCTCCGCGTGCGCTTCTCTTATCAAGCCGGAACCGACTCTTACCCCCACGGCAACACTTACCCCCGCGCCTCCCACAGCCACCCCCGAACCCATGGCTTTCACCGTGAATGGGGAAGGTATCACAGTTATCGAATTTGACGCCGAAGTATCGCGCTACATTAAGTCTCAGGAAGCACTTGGCAAAACGGTTGCCTCTGAAGATGCGACCAAGGCTGTGATCGAAGATCTTACGGCACAACTATTGCTGGCCCAGAGCGCACGTGCCAACGGATTCACACTCGATGATGCCGCTCTGCAGGCGCGAATCGATGCTCTTGCAACGCAGGTCGGCGGCGCGGACAAGCTCTCAGCATGGCAGGCGGATCACGGGTATAGTGACCAAAGTTTTCGGTCCGCGTTGAGGCGTGGCGCCGAATCTGCCTGGATGCGTGACAAAATCATTGCCGAGGTGCCCAGTACCGCCGAGCAGGTACACGTCCAGCAAATTCTGCTCTATAATGAGGCCACGGCTCAGAGTTTTCTCATGCAATTAAATGGCGGAGCCGATTTCGACGAACTGGCATCCCGTGCCGACCCGTTAACCCATGGTGATCTCGGCTGGGTTCCCAGAGGCTATTTGCTCGAACCGAAGATCGAAGAAGCTGCGTTTGCCCTGCAAGTGGGCGGGTATAGCGATGTGGTCACCACTGATGTGGGCTTTCACATCATACGCGTTCTGGAGCATGATCCGAATCACCCACTTTCTCCCGATGCGCTTCTGGCGCTGCAGGAACTGGCCTTGAAAAATTGGATTGAGCAACAACGGCAACAGGCGACGATCATCCTGGCGCCCTCGTAAATGTGAGCCAGGTGACAGTCACTTCCGAAGTGACTGTCACCTTTGAAAATAATCTAACGGAGCAGCATAGATGAAAGACGATTTTAATTTTGATGGAGAACAATCACAGGCAAGCGGTGGTCCGATGCAGATCTGGGATATTTTGTCGATTGTGGCATTGGTGCTGACGGTCTGTCTTGTTGTATACTTTGCTTTGGTTTTCATCAATCCATCCTCGTCTCTCAATCTTTTGCCTCCTGGCGGACGTGCTGCGCTGCTGGTGCCTACTGGCACCGCAACCCCCATCAAGCTTCAGCCCACTTGGACTGCCAGCCCCACACTCGAATTAACTCCCAGTGACACACCCCGCCCGACATTCACTCCATTCTTTACGAGTACACCGTTTTCATTGGTTCCCCCTACAAAGACACCCAAACCAAGCGCTACTCCAAAAGCTCCCTTTGGCGCAACAGCCCAGCAAGTGGAAAGTACGGTTATCCACCCGGACCTGGCCTGCAATTGGGCCGGCATCGGTGGGACTGTTGTGGATATAAAGGGCGGTCACGTGGTTGGGAATGTGGTTGTGTTGCGCGGTACTCTGGATGGAAAAACGATCGAGCAACAGACCGTCACCGGCATCAACAAGGAGTACGGTCCTTCGGGATTTGAGTTTGTGTTAGGTAGTGTTCCTGTCGACTCGAAGGGCACGTTATATGTTCAGCTTGTGGACCTGCAGAACATTCCGATGTCGGACAAGATTTTTGTCAACACATCGAGCGATTGCAAAAAGAATCTTGTGTTGATGCGGTTTAAGGCAAATAAATAGAACTTGTCGGATTAAATGTAAAAAGGTGACTGCCATGTGACAGTTACCTTTTTATTTTCTAGACAGCTACGTTCCAGTGTTCGTACTTCTTGTTCTTTCCCCGCAAAATATCTTCGTACATCGTTCGTAACTTCGTCGTGACAGGTCCCATCACGCCCTTGCCAACAGGACGATGGTCGATCTTCGTCACAGCGACCATCTGGGCGGCGGTTCCGGTCATGAACATTTCCTCGCAGACGAATGTCTCGGTTCGGTCGATGGAACGTTCCACCACTTCGAGTCCCAGTTCGTTGCGGGCCAGCTCGATAATGGACTTACGCGTGATGCCTTCGAGAATGTTGTCGGTCACTGGTGGGGTAACCAGCACACCATCGCGCATCATGAAGATATTCATTGCTGAGCCTTCAGAGATGTGACCATTGTTATCGAGCACAAGCGCTTCATCGAAGCCAGCCCTGGCCGCATCCGTTTTGATAAGCGCGGAGTTGGCGTAGGCGCCCGCCACCTTCCCACGGGCAGGGATCACATTATCGTCAATGCGCCGCCAGGATGAGATGGTGACATGGGCGTTGGTGTCGTTCTTGACATAGGGTTCGTACGCCATCACGAACATGCAGAACTCATCCTTGAGATCGTGCAGCCTCACACCGATACCCAGGTCGGCTTTGTAGAATGTGGGACGCAAGTACAGATCCTGTTTCCAGTTGTCGATGCGGAGAAGGTCGAGTGTCAATTGGATGAGACTCTCCTCATCGTATTCCGTCTGCATGGCCATCATGCGTGCTGAATGTAATAATCGACGAAAATGGTCATAGGGACGAAAAACGAAGAGATGTTTCTTCTCTTCGTTCCAATAGGCACGTACACCACCGAAGACGGCTGTACCATATAAAAAACCGTGGGTTGCAATACTTACTTTCGCGTCCGCCAATGGGACGATTTTTCCCTCAAAGAAAGCGTGCTTCGAGAGATCCACTAGAACACCTCCAAAGTTGGAATCAGATCAACTCTTACGAAGAAATTATACCTGATTCATAATACGACTATTTCCTTTGTGTACTGATCACCCTGGCATAAAACTCTTCCGCCCGCTTCATATTGGACTGGTACTCTGCTTGTGAGGAGATTATCTGGCTATTCAACTCTGCGGCTTGTTTGCGCAGGGTCTTATTTTCAATTGCGGAACAGATCGCATCTGCGATTGATCGTGGATCGTTCGAATCGAACAACAGTCCATTTTTACTCGGTGTGATCCACTCGCGGATTGATTCGAGATCACCGGCTACAGGAAAACACCCACAGGCGATGCCTTCGAGCAGGCTGTTGGGCGTGCCATCGTGAATGCTGGGGGATGCAACGATTTGGGCGCGGCGGAAGACATCTGCCATCTGAGCATGAGACAGAGGTGGCAACAATTCAACCGAGTCTCCAATTCCTAGTTCTCGAATCCACTGTTCCACTTGCGGCTCGCCTGCCATCAGTGCAAAGATAAACTTCGCTTTCGGGTGTTTTCGCAGCACGAGGAGGATGGCTTTGAAGAACATGTCATTGCGCACATACGGGCGGATGCCGCGCGGGTTGAGGACAATTGATTCTTCCACCGGCGCGCTGGGCGGATAAAACACGTCCGTTCGAATGCCGCCGTTACCGGGCGCGACCAAACTCAGTTTGTTTGATTCGAATCCCCATTTGCGCGCGAGACGGACATCACGATGGCAATCGGTGTGTAATGCATCGGCGACCTTCATAGTCCATGTGGTGTAGTGACTCATCAAGCGCGTGGACGGCGCGTGCAGGGTAAAGTCGTTTCCCCAGATCGAGATGATCAACGGCGTGCTGTTGTAGGCGTCTGCGGCCATCATGCCTTCATAAGGGATCCTCATGGCGTGGACAATGTCGGGCTGGATATGTTCGATGTATTCGCGCAATTTTTGCGATGCGCGGCGGATCGTCAGGGGGCCGAACCACTGCCGAATGGTGGTACGCAGGCCTACGGTGCGTGCAGAGGCGGTACCGGGGCGTTGAGTCACTTTTTTGACGGAGCTGAACGCCACGGGGGTGAGTTCAAGCCCCTTAAGCGGGAAATCCAATGAACAGGCAAACGTAGATGCAAGATACACATCATCACCGCGTTCAACGAAGTAACGGATCCAATTCTGTGCAATAGGGGAGCGGCCGTCGGCCACGTAGAGGATTTTCATAGGCGGGTGAATTATAAGCGCAGCATGTCACAATTGCACCACGGCAGGTGCTGTGCAGGTGAGCAATCTCTGCTTAATGGTTGATCTTCGTCGAAAAGGACCAGCCGTTGAATGGAAGTTTGCTTCGCCTTCGGCTCGCAACGGCATTATCAAAGACGCATCCACATTGCCCGATGGCACGAGACGAGGTATAGTTAATCCTTAATGAACAAGGGACGTATCTTGATCGTGGAAGACAACATGGATAATTACGAATTGGTTCGTTTTATCCTGGAGCGGGCAGGGTACGATGTTTTTCTGGCGGTCAACGGACGTGATGGGGTGGATGCGGCCCGTTTCCAAAAGCCCGACCTTATTTTGATGGACCTGGGATTGCCGGAAATGGATGGCTGGCTCGCCGCGCAAAAAATAAAATCAGACGAAACGACAAAATCCATCCCACTCTATGCATTGACGGCTCATACCCTGCCGACCGAGCGTAAACGTGCCATCCTGGCAGGCTGCGATGGGTATGTCTCGAAGCCCATCCATGTGGATACGTTCCTGAAATTGATCGAAAGTGCCCTGGCCAATCGTAAGGGTAAGAAGCCAACACATACCGGTCCATTGAACATGGAATGACATTTTTCTTAAGAGAATGTTGTACCTTGTTTGCAAATAATCCGTCCTGCATAGGCAGGAATATTAAACCAGAGAGGTAAAAAAGATGAAACAGATTTGTGTTATCGGCGTTGGATACGTGGGTTTGGTCACCGCGGCATGCTTTGCCGATCTGGGCAACCGTGTGGTTGCACTCGACGTGGATGAAAAGCGTGTCGAGAACTTAAAGAAGGGCATTATGCCCATTTATGAACCCGGTCTGGAGGAATTGGTCAAGCGCAATACGAAAGCGAATCGTCTGTCGTTCACCACTTCCTACGCGGATGCGTTGAAAGGTGCCGAGTTCGCCTTTATCGCGGTGGGAACACCTTCGGGAGTGGATGGCAATGCCGATTTGAAGTATGTTGCCTCCGCCGCGCAGTCCATTGCTGAGAACATGACCGCTCCATTGATCATCATCAATAAATCCACGGTTCCAATCGGGACCGGTGACTGGGTGGCCGATATTGTGAAGAAGGCCCAGCCCAAACCCATGGAGTTTGCGGTTGTCTCGTGCCCTGAGTTCCTGCGCGAAGGTTCCGCCATCGGTGACTTTATGAGCCCGCACCGAAACGTCATTGGCTCGCTCGACCGCGATGCGGCCAACAAGGTGGCCCAGTTGCACCTGCCCTTGCGCGCTCCGATCGTCATCACCGACCTGCGCACCGCAGAAATGATCAAGTATGCCAGCAATGCCTTCCTGGCTGCCAAGATCTCCTTCATCAACGAACTTGCCGATATGTGCGAAGTCGTTGGCGCGGATGTGAAGGAAGTAGCCGCGGGTATGGGCTATGATGCGCGCATTGGGCGTCACTTTCTTGATGCCGGACTCGGCTGGGGTGGATCGTGTTTCCCCAAGGATGTGCAGGCGCTTGCCTACATGGCCAAAGAACGTGGTCTTGAGCCGCGCATTCTCAATGAAGTCATGAATATCAACTATGGACGCCGCAAGGAAGTCACCAATCACGTCACGAAGATGCTCGGTGGCGACCTGAAGGACAAAACTGTAGGCTTGTTCGGTTTGGCGTTCAAACCCAATACGGATGATATGCGCGATGCTCCTTCGATCGACATCGCCGGCGACCTGGTTGCCGCTGGCGCCAAGGTGCGCGGGTATGATCCTGTGTCGATGGAAGTGGCCCGCCCCATGCTCCCCAATGTGGAACTATGCAAGGACCCCTATGAAGTGGCCAAGGGCGCCGATGCAGTAATCGTTGTCACCGAATGGAACGAATTCAAACAACTCGATCTCGAAAAAGTCAAAGACATCATGAAGTCTCCGGTAGTCTTTGATGGACGCAATATTTACGATCCGAGCGTCATGCGTGAAATGGGATTTACCTATCGCGCCATCGGTCGCGGCAATCACAAGAAGTAGTCATACCATAAGGTTTGCTACAAGGTCGGATGGTTCGGGTACAATTACCTGGCCATCCGATTTTCTTTTCAAGAGCGAACCCGGAAACGAAATGACAACTCCTCCTGTTTGTAATTATGAAGGGTCCGATTATCAGTCCTCCTTTTGGGATAAAGGAGGTCGCGAGTATGAAGACCGCACAGAAGCTATTGCTCTCCAACGGCTGCTTCCCCCAAATGGACGCCTCCTTCTGGAACTTGGGGCGGGTGCCGGGCGAAATACGCCGCGCTACATTGGTTTTGACCGCATCATCCTGCTCGATTATTCGCGCACACAACTCGAACAAGCCCAACAGCGGCTTGGCACATCTGAAAAATATGTCTATGTTGCTGCCGATGCCTATCGCCTCCCGTTCGTCGATGGATTGTTCGATGGCGCGACCATGATCCGTACCCTGCATCACATGGCAGATGCTCCCAAGGCGCTGGCCCAGGTCAGGAATGTGATGCGTCTAGGCGGGACGTTCATCCTTGAGTTTGCCAATAAACTAAATCTCAAAGCCATCTTTCGTTATCTCGTAGGTAAACAGAAATGGAGCCCGTTTTCGCTGGAGCCGGTGGAGTTCGTGGAACTTAATTTTGATTTTCACCCCAGGGCGATCAAGCAATGGCTGGATGAACAGAACTTTACTGTTGAAAAAATACTGACGGTTTCACATTTCCGTGTGGGTTGGTTGAAACGTATTGTTCCAACTGGCATACTGGTATTCCTGGACTCTCTTTTCCAATGGACAGGTCAATGGTTTCAGTTAACGCCCTCAGTGTTCGTCAAAGCGAAGCGCGGCAAGCCGCACAGCAGCGAAGAAACCACCCCACGGTTTGCGAGTGTGAATGCATTCTTCAAATGTCCCAGTTGCGGCTTTGCCCAACTCGGCGATCAAAAGACACACCTCATCTGTTATAGCTGTGGAAAGAAATGGGAAGTGCAGAATGGTATTTACGATTTCAGGGAGCCAATGGCATAGAAATGTGAACGGGATGACTGAAACAGCCATCCCGTTTTGTTATACTTTTTCGATCACCCAGAAGTGAGACAGTCCAAATAACTTCAGAGGTGTCCTTTCAAGAAACTGTAAAACACTGCGCAGGAATTTTCCCAGTGGGCCAAATTTCGCGATGATATTGTCGTAGGCGCCGAAGATGATCGTCTGTTCGATGAATTTCACCGGCAAGCCTTCAAAGAGTTTTGACAGGTCCTTTTTCGAATATACGCGCACATGCGGAGCAAGTTTGTCTCGCAGAGCGCGCGGCAGATAATTTATGAACAGCTTATTGCCAAAGGAATACTTTCCCTTCCAGTAAATGCCGTGTGTCTCAAAAGGATAGCCGCGATTCGGGCAGAAGAGCGTGATCCGTCCGCCGGGCTTGAGGGTGCGGACCATTTCGCCGATCGCGGCGCGGTCATCCTGTACGTGTTCGATCACTTCGTGGCTGAGGATCAGGTCAAAGGTCCTGGAAGGAAGCGGGAGGAATTCCCCGGCTCCGTTGACAATATGTGAAGAATTGGCCCGTGCTTCAGCGGCGCGTTCAAAGTCATATTCCAGCCCGATCACTTCACCGCCGAAAGGGGAGATGTGTTCCACGTACATGCCCACCCCACATCCGTTCTCGAGAATATGCCCCTTAATGCGCTCACCTGCGGCGCGGGTGATCATATCCAATCTGCGTTGTTGCCCCGCCCGCCAGACGTACGATGGTTCTCCGCGCAGGGCGGCTTTATCGAAGTTTCGTTGAGTCATGCCGGCTATTATACTTGCATGATTTAATCGGCTATGCTAGAATATCGTACGTACGACGAATCGATACCGAACACACCGAGAAGTGGCAGCCGCCACTTTTCTGCTTGTAAGACCCAGTGCTATACGATTCACCGAATTTGAGATCTTGTAATACCATTCAATGTCTGGATATCCATAAGACAAGCGGTAGGAGTAAACGGAGCAGTAAGCATGTCAAAGAACGAGTTCGCCCTGGCTTTCAACGAAGTGCTGGAAGAAAAACAACTATCCAAGGATATCATTCTTGGAGCAATCGAGTCCGCGATGGTTTCTGCCTATCGGCGGGCTGTCAACGCGTCCACGGCACAACATGTCGAAGCCAAAATCGACCCGGATACCGGTAAGGTCATGGTTTTCGCTGAAAAAGAAGTGGTGGAGGATGTGCAGGAACCCAAGACCGAAGTCCTGCTGGAAGAGGCGCGCAAGGTAAACCCGGAGTGTCAACTGGGTGACATGGTGGTTGTTGAAACCACACCTGCAGACTTCGGACGCGTCGCCGCACAGACGGCCCGTCAGGTGATTCAGCAGCGTATCCGTGAGGCGGAACGTTCCAACCAGATGCAATACTTTGAGCGCCAGGTGGGTGAGATCGTCAGTGGTATCGTTCAGGCGACAAATGCACAGGCAACCACGATCGGTCTGGATATGAAGGCCGAAGGTGTGCTGCCCGGTAACCAACGAATCCCTGGTGAACGCTTCAAGGTCCATGACCGCGTTCGTGCCGTGGTGCTGGAAGTGAAAGATGGCTCACGCGGACCACAGATCGTTCTCTCGCGTGCTCATCGCAACTTCCTGCGCCGTTTGCTTGAGAACGAAGTCCCTGAAATCTATCATGGTGTGGTCGAGATCCGTGCCATTGCGCGCGAGCCCGGTGCGCGTGCAAAAGTTGCTGTGATGGCAACCCAGGCAGGTGTGGACCCGGTGGGTGCATGCGTGGGTATCAAGGGCGTCCGCATTCAGGCCATTGTCAAGGAACTGCACGACGAGAAGATCGATATCATCCAATGGGATCAGGATCCCG
>CAZKSG010000022.1:0-37489 GCA_964555335.1 uncultured Anaerolinea sp. | reverse complement strand
TTCCGCTTTACCTGAGGTACCTGCCGCGCCATGGCGCCCATGGTTCATGGGCTCGAAGCGAAATATTTCGGTCGAATTCAATTTTCCTATCTCGATGCCGATGATCCTCAGACCGAGGCATTCCAGCGCACACTTGGTTTCTACTATCAACCAGAACTCTACCTGCTCGACGCGAACGGACAGATCCTTCAAAAATGGGTGGGATATACCACCGAAGAGCAACTGGAAGAGACCTTCACAAAATATCTACAATGAAAAAAACAACTCCGCTATTCATAAAATAGTGGAGTTGTTTTTTCATATTCTCGATACATTGTTTATGGAGCAGTCATTGGTGTATCTGTAGGGACCGGGGTATCCGGTATTGGCGTATTGGTTGGCTGAGGAGGATCAGTTGGTATGGGCGTATTGGTTGGTAGAGGTGTGCTCGTATTGGTTGGGAATGGTGTATTGGTTGGGAGAGGTGTATATGTTGATGTAGGTAGCGGTGTGTTAGTGGGCAAAGGAGTGTAGGTGCTGGTTCGGGTTGGCGCACGCGTGGAAGTTGGAATAGGGGTAAATGTTTTTGTTGAAACGGAGTTTGATGAAGTCCGTGTAGCGGTCGGGATAAAGCGAGTGCGTGTCGGGAGAGGGGTTTTTGTATCAGGGATTTCTTCAGTGGCTGTCGATGTGTCCGTTGGCAATAGAGAAGGGGTGGCTGTTTGAATATACTGCACTGCCACCTCCACAGTCAGTGCTGCCATGGTATTCATATTTGAAATGGCAGAATCGACGATGTTTTGAGGTTTGATCACCGCAGCCTTGGATGTTCTTGGGTCTGATAAAGCCGCTGCCGATACAATGCAAAATAAACTAAACCCTACAACGCCTGTTGTGAGCACTGTCAGAGGACCTGCATACTCCCTAATTCTCACCTTAATGTCCTTGTTGAATCGGCATAGCTACACTGTAGATACCAGAGTCCTTTTCCAGTATCGGATATTCTATATCCTATTATAGTCATTCTCTTCAAGAAATGTGTTAATACCTGAAAGAGGGGAGTATCGAGAATGAGTGAAATTCAGGCGTGTTTTAACATCACTTCTATGGATGGGTGACTTTCTCCCAAAGCACTGTTGGCGAGCCTTTTAGGAGAAAAAGCTCAACACCTTTATAGTTAACCTCGACATAATAATCCTTGGCCCAACTGGTCAAATCCTGTGTTCCCCATACAAAGTCTTGTACATAGGTTGGTTGAAGCTGCTTGATCGAGTACTCTAGATCATACTTGTTATGCCCAGGAGGGCTTTTCATACCGTTGAAACTGATCTTTCCGCTGAGATCGGGGGGGAGATGGGCAATATACCGATCGGATTTGCCCAGGAAGTCGAGACTGTTTCTCTCCGTAAAATAAGGGATCGCTCCTGCCCAGAAGACTCCCACCGTGGCATCCTGAGTCGTCACTTCCTCCAGAGCGAGCGCGATGTTCACATTGTGTTGATTCGCAGAAACATAGAAGGGTCGTTCTAGGAACAGGATCTCAGGCAGGAAATAGGCATTGACAACCAGAATCGCAAGCGCCGAGATCAAGGCGATTTGAGTATCAAGGCTGTATTTTCGGAGGACCTGTCGATGACCTGATTGAGAGCGCAAGGCGTTATCCATCATGCCGATGAAAAGGATGCCAAGCAACGGGATTGTGGGAGACATCATCCGCCAATAGTTCCAGGGATCTCCGCCCACATAGATCTGATATGCCACCGTGGAAAGGAAAAGGGAAAGCAGGAGCAATTTTTCCTTCTGAAAACGAAGGTATAGATCCGCAAGAGCCGGAAGCAAAAGGAAACTGACTTGAACCAGGAACGGAAAGCTAAACCCCCACCCGTTGGAAAGCCTGTCAGAGAGCGACATCCCTGTCAGTTTGAGCGTGTATGTGTTCGGTAGAAATTCGCCATAGTAAAAATATTGAAACAGGAATTCTCCTGCCGCAACGATTATATATAGGAGAATTGAGATGAACAAATAATATGCGGCTTTTGCATCTCGCTTTACTTTGATGATCTCCCAAAGGAGGTATAACCAGATCAAAAACGCCAGGATGAGAGAGTCATTTCGGGTGAGAAAAGCCAGACTCAGAAACAAGTTCGCCGTGAAAATGGAACCAAATTTCCCGCTCTTTGCGTAGTGGAGGGCTGAGAGCACACTGAATAACAGCAGGACGGTCAGAAGTCCCGTCTCCATCCCTGTCAGAGTCCAATATATTAGGGGGTAATACGATAATGAGAAAAGGAAGATAACGATTCTCAGTAATGAATGCCGTGCAGCTTCTTCTTTCTTTTCAGTAATAACAAAATTGGCGATGCTCATGCTTGCATGAGCAATGGCGAGCATCATCCCGATCCCCAGGATCTGGATCACCAACGCGGCTTCAGATTTATCGAACACGAGGGTGGCGACGGACATCACCAGAGTCATCAAAAGGTTGGTATAGCCTTGCACGTGTTCGCCGGCATTCCAGACCAACCCCATCCCATGAGAAAAATTCCATGCGTAGCGCATGGAGATCATTGCATCATCAAATAGACAGAAGTATCGCTTGCCATCAATGGCGATGAACGATGTTCGATAAATAAAGCTGGCACTGTATAGAACGAATGCCCACGTTAAAAAAGAGATGATCTTTTTTTCTGTTCTGGGATCCAGATTTTTAAAAAGTTTCATTTGACTTTCGGTCAAGGACTCGCATGCTGCGCCGATGGATGACAACAAGTATAGCATTACAAGTTCGCCTGTAAAGCACAAGGTTATAATCAGATCATGCAGATGGTTATCAATATACTTGTTTTTCTTGTTGGATTTGTAGCCGTTGCCCTTACTTTATCTTCGGCACTTTCTACATTTGTCCTGCCTCGGGCGGCGCGCAGCCAATTGAATCGCATCGTGTTTGGGCTGCTCCGTCGTGTCTTTGACTTTCTCCTGCATTTTAGCAGGACCTACGAACGGCGGGACACCATCATGGCATACTACGCACCCATCGGGGTCATGCTCCTCGTGCCAACCTGGTATGTGTTGATCGCTCTTGGCTATGCTTCGATGTACTGGGCCTTGGGCGTGGGCGATTTTTATCAGTCGATTCGCTTAAGTGGTTCTTCCTTATTTACGTTAGGCTTTGAATCGAACAATGCATTTTGGGTGATGATCCTTGAATTCAGTGAAGCCATGCTGGGGCTGATCATGGTGGCTCTTTTGATCTCGTATTTGCCGACCATCTATTCTGCTTTTTCCCGGCGTGAGCAGGTGGTCAACATGTTGGAAGTGCGAGCCGGGAGTCCACCATCTGCCTCTGAGATGCTGCTCCGCTTCCATCGCAATCAAGGGTTGGAAAAACTGTCTGAATATTGGAAGACATGGGAAAGCTGGTTTGCCGATCTGGAGGAGACTCACACTACCCTCCCGGCGTTGATCTTCTTCCGCTCGCCGCGAGCTGAGAATTCATGGGTGACCGCCTCCGGGGCTGTTCTGGATGCAGCAGCATTTACCCTTTCCACGATCGATATTCCGTATGAGATTTCGGCTGCTCTCAGCATTCGTGCAGGATTCCTGTCCTTGCGGCGGATCGCTACATACTTCGATCTTCCGAACCCGCAGAACCCTCATTATCCCGATACACCTATCTGCATCGAACGGGCGGAATATGATGCAGTAGTCACCCAGCTTGCTGCGGCGGGACTTCCCATCAAAGCCGACCGCGAACAGGCCTGGCGCGATTTTGCAGGCTGGCGCGTCAATTACGACCGAAGCCTGATCCTGCTGTGTGGACTTGTGATGGCGCCCAGAGCACCCTGGTCGAGCGACCGTGCGCCAAAGTTCCATATGACTCCGTTGATGATTCTAAAAAGGAAGAAGCAAAAACTGTATGCGGAGCACGAAACTGCATGAGGGGTAATCTGTTATATAATGATGCCAATCATTCTTCCAGGAAACCGTAATGTCTGACTCCCCGCTTGTCATCGATAATCTTTCATTTCAATATCGTACTCGTCCTGAACCGGCGATCCAGAACATTTCGTTCGAACTTAAAAAAGGGGAGATGCTTTTAATAGCAGGCTCCAGTGGTTGTGGAAAGACAACGCTGGCGCGCTGTATTAACGGATTGATCCCGCGCTCGTATCGCGGAAAACGTGAAGGCAGGGTGCTGCTCCACGGCAGGGATGTTGCCGAAATGCAGATCGCTGATGTGGCGCAGACGGTGGGAACGTTGTTGCAGGATCCGGAACGTCAGATCGTTGCCAGTAATGTTTTCAATGAGATCGCTTTTGGTCCCGAGAATTTAGGTCTCCCACGCGAAGAGATCCTTCAACGCGTCGATGCGGCTATGAAACGGTTGAAGATCGAATATCTTCGCGAGCGCGAAACGTTCAATCTTTCAGGTGGCGAAAAACAAAAGGTGGCACTGGCGGGGCTGCTTGCCATGAATCCGTCCATTCTGTTGCTGGATGAACCACTCGCCTCACTCGACCCAGCCTCTGCTCATGAAGCGCTGGAAGCGTTCCGTAGCCTCGCTGACGAAGGAAAGACGGTTGTGCTTGTGGAGCATCGTGTCGAAGATGCCATTTTTGCAGAGCCAGACCGTTTGTTGTACATGGAGAACGGCGAAGTTAAGTATCTGGGTTCGATCAAAGACCTCCCGACCGAGATCGACCATAGGGAAGTGAAACTCCCGGCGGAGTGGGTGGTGAAACGGGTGCAGCAGCGGGGCGAAACGATCAATAAACCGGAACCCATTCAAGTCGCTGAACGAGGCGAACCGCTTGTCGTCTTTGAAGATGTAGACTTTCGTTATAACGACGAGTCTCCATACATCCTGCAAAATGTCAACCTGAAAATCTATCGCGGCGACTTGATCGGTGTGCTCGGTCCGAACGGGGCGGGAAAATCCACGCTGGTGAAGCATTCCATCGGTTTATTGAAACCGACGAAGGGACGCGTGCTCGTTGAAGGCAGGGACACGCGGAATATGAGCGTGGCACAGATCGCACGCACACTCGGCTACGTGTTCCAAAGCCCGACACATATGTTGTATGCGCCAACCGTTCATGAAGAGTTGGAGTTCGGCCCAAAGAATTTGGACTTCAAGAAAGAGTTGATTCAACAAACAGTGACGGAAAGTATTGCGACTGTGAATCTGAAGGGGCTTGAGGAGTATCCTCCACTGGGGCTTTCATTCGGACAGCAGAAGCGCACCACAATCGCGGCGGTACTGGCAATGCAGTCGAAGATCATGATCATGGATGAGCCGACTGCCGGACAAGATTACGCCAATTACACTCACTTTATGGATGCCATGTGTCGCCCGCTGCCCGACGGTTCCAAGTCGCTGGTGGCTTCGAATTTTGCCGCGACACTTTTTATCACCCATGACATTGATCTCGCAGTGACATACGCCAACCGTGTACTACTATTTGGAGACAAGCACATTGTTGCGGATGGACGCCCTGAAGATGTGCTCAAGGATTTTGACTTATTGACGCGATATCGCGTCCGACCGACCTCGCTTCTTCGACTCAACCTGAACCTGCTCCCGCGTACGGGACAGTTCCTCGCGGCGGAGGAGTTGGCTGCTTACGCCTAGTCGTTTTCCCTGCAACGGATATACCGACGCAGGGTTATCAAAAATGGGTCAGCACGTCAATTCAACCTTGTAAAGGAGAGAAGAAATGAACGACAAATCTACATGGGAGTTTGGTACTCGTCAGGTGGTGTACGGAGCCATCGGCGCGGCGCTTTACGGTGTGTTTTCGTGGGCGACCAATATTTTCCCGCTTCCCGCGGCGGGCAACGTGACATTCCGCCCGGCTGTGGCAGTGTTGATCTTCTTCGGCGCTGCATATGGACCCTGGGTGGGTCTGCTGGCTGGTTTCATCGGCAACACGCTCGGTGACATGCTCTCGGGCTGGGGCTTCTATTGGAACTGGAGCCTGGGCAACGGCTTGATGGGCATGGTGGCTGGTCTTGTCATGTCGATGATCAACGATTTCCGCGCCCGCACCGATATTGTCAAGGCTGTGGGTTGGGGAGTACTCGGCATCATCGTCGGCATGCTGTTCGCCTCGTTGACCGAGATGTTCGTTGGCGGCATCGACTTGAACACTGCGATCGTCGGTTATTTTGTCCCGGCTTTCCTCGGCAATCTTGTGGTCACCGTCATCCTCCTTCCCATCCTCATGATCGCGTTCGCAGGAGTCGCCGCACGGCGAGGTCGCTAATCCATGCTGGTCACCTGGAAGTACCGTCCGCGTAATACCTTCGTCCAACGTTTGGATCCACGCACGCGTTTTATCTTTATGGCGTGCATTATTCTGGCACTGACCATCCCGGAGATCTGGGATTTTCGCCTCATCGTTCCGATGTTCCTTATCTCGCTGACCCTGTATTTGCTGGCAAGGATCGAGTGGAAGGATGTGCGGCGCACCTGGCTCTACGTGTTCATTCTGGTGTTTTTCATCGTTGGATTGAATGGGATGTTATCCGGACGCGGCGGCCCTTCCTCGGTGACCAACCTGCCGTCCCCCGTTGTATTCACCATTCCCTGGTGGACGGATGGCGGCTGGAAAATATCTGTCACAATATCGAAGATCTGGTTCGCGCTGAACCAGATGACGCGTATGCTTACGATGGCCATCCCGGCCATCATGTTGCCCTATACATTAGACCCGAACATTTACGGAACAGCCTTCAAACGCATGGGCGTGTCGGACAAGGTCTCGTTCACCATGGACCTGGCGTTCCGCTTCCTGCCGACGTTCGCGCGTGATTTTACGATCACGATTGATGCCCAGCGTGCCCGCGGCTATGAAATGGAAAAGCTCAAAGGCGGATTGGTGGCAAAAATCCAGAAACTTGCCCCGTTGATTATCCCTGTGACCATGCAGTCTACGGTGACGGGTGAAGAAGTCATTGATGCAATGGACCTGCGCGCGTTCGGCACCGCTCCACGTACCTGGTTGAAAGAATTACACTATGCCAATCGGGATTACTTTGTGATCGGGTTGGGTGTCGTGATCTTCATTACCACCTGTACGTTGAAATGGGTCTTTGGAGTCGGCGGCTTCTTCGTCCCAGATTGGTTTACCAAACTGTTCGTGGGATAGAGAAGTTTCAGCCAGGTATATAAAAACGACGCCGGTATGCGGCGTCGTTTTGCTTCTAGTGATGTTTGGGATAGATCTCTCCTGCTTCGATCGCCACATTCAAATGGTTCTCTTGTGGCGGAAAGGTGCAGGTGGCGTACTCGGTGAACGCGCATGGGGGACTGTAGGCTTTATTGAAGTCAATGAACACTTTGCCATCCTCATGCGGTTCTGTGTAATGATAACGCCCGGAGGGATATGTGGGGTTGCCGTTGGTCAGGTCCTTGAATTGGACGAAGAGACGTCGGTCGGCAAGCTCCTCCACGATGAGTTCATATTTCTGCCCGTTCAGTTCGAAGGTGACAAAGCCCTGCATGGGTTCGTCGAGAATTGCGCCCAAAATATCGGGCATTTTGACCACTTTGGGAACATCGTACCGCGCGTAGATGGCCGGAATGCGCAGCGATTCGTTTATCGGATACCACTGTCGGCTGGGGAAGGTGTGGCGCTCTTCGCGCGAATTGTCCCACACGCGAATGCCTACACCCTTTGCGCGGCGCACGACCACCATCCGCATATCACTGAATGTGATGAAACTGGGAACGTCTTCCTGGTCTGCATCGAGCAGTGCATGTTGGGTTGCCACGCCGTTGACTTCCACAGGGGTATTGTCTTCGACGTTCAATGTGACATTATTGCCGTCGAATTCAAACGTCCCCAGTCTGGTTGGGGCCCGCTGTGGGAGAACGATATCGCTTTCGTGGTCTGAGCCGATCACATTTGTCCCTTTGCGCAACCAGAAGAGTCCGGCTAACGCAAGCCAGCCATTTTCACGGCGCAGGTTTGCATCCACTTCCTGACGCCATTTGATGATATTTTGTTCGTATTGTTCATTGGCCATGTTCGTGATTATACCTGTCTGGCTGTTTTACGAATTTACAGTTTTGTTACGGAGTCATCCCCTGTACATTTCGCCGGCTTCCACGCGGAAGGGGAGTTGATTTTGTGGAGGCGCAAAGATACAGGTGGCGTAAGGCGTGAACGCACACGGCGGGCTGTACGAATAGTTGAAATCGAGAACAACCTTGCCGTCTTTCGTGACCGGTTCGGTGTAGTAATAGCGACTTGGTGGGTAGGTTTCTTTGTTGCTGGTCAGATCTTTGAATTTGATGAAGAGAGTGTGTTCCTTCGTCTCGGTGACATCCAGCTTGTATTTCTTTTCCTCGAATGTGAAGCTGACATAACCATCCATGCGTTCCTCAATGGTTTCGCCAAACGTGTCGGGTTGTGATGAGACTTTCGGTTTGGGGTAACGTGTATAACGGGCATTGACTCGAAAATGTTTATTGATGGGGAACCATTTCAACGGCGGGAGGGAGAACCGTTCCTCGCGTTTGTTGTCCCAGACGCGGATGGCGTATTTGCCCGCATGTTCGTGAAGGACCAGCCGCATCCCGTCCCATGTGATGAAACTGGGCTTCGGGTCTCTGTTGGATTTGAGAGTGGCTTTGGCGATCAACTTGCCATTGACGTGTACCTGGATGCCATCTGCCGCCTGGAAGGTGGCCGTCTTACCTTTCAAGTTCACAATGCCCAAAAAGGTGGGACCGCGCTCGGGCAAAGCCACTTCGCAGAGCGGATTCGAGCCGATCAGGTTCCGTCCTTCCTTGAGCCAGTGGAGCCCGGCCAGTGCCAGCCAGCCATTTTCCTTGACGAGCCCGTTATATTTTTCAGCCTGCCATTGGAGGATTTGTTTTTCGTAGTCCGCGTTTGTCATTTTTTCATTATAAACGAATCAGACCTGTCGAATAGACAGGTCTGTCCCTTTTGTGAACTGGAAATCACTATGCAGTAATGGTCGGAACACCAATGTAGAAAACGAGTCCCAATACCAACATGGCAACAGCCAGGAAGGAGAAAGCCAGACGCATATTGCTTTCATCCCTGGCTAGTGATGCCCAGGCGGCGAACGCCAGCCCGAGCGCCATGATGAGGGCTACGAGCTGCAGCCCGTCGCCGCGATTATCCCATGCACCTGCAGTTTCGAATGCTGTATCTGATTCATCCCAGTAGGTGTAACTATCCGCGTACATGGCATCGTAGTAGGCGTCGCTGAAGGGTTCATCGGGGTTGGTAGCAATGGCGTCTTGAAGCTCCTTAGAATAACTGGACTGGTAGTATTCTTCCTTGTCGGCGGTATCGGCAGTGTACCAGCCATCGTACATAGTGTAGTCGTAGACGATGAACTGGTTGGCGCGCAGGTATTCGGCGTTGCCGTCGTTCAGGTTCTTCATACCGTTGATCTCGAACTCGTTCTGTTTTGAATCGGCCATGGCGCCCTGATAACTTACGAACGCTGTGAACACGCTCAAGATGGCGATCAATGTGCCAAGAAAGAACTCATTGCCAAGAAAACGTAGAAACTTCATGATTAATGCATCTCCGTGACGGGAATTTTGTTTGGCGCATTATAGTGGTTATTTCAGGTAGTTCGATTTTCAATTATGTAAATATTACGAACCCGCCGTCGGCGGGTTCGTGGAAGTGACTGCTGTTATTTTATTCTTCGAGCGTACTGATGTCGCCTTCGGGCAGACCTTGTGCCCTTGCCTTCAAGACACGGCGCATGATCTTGCCGGAGCGTGTCTTGGGGAGTTTGTCTACAAACTTGACATCCTCTGGTCGGGCGATGGGACCCATGTGTGTAGCAACGTGCTGGCGCAATTCCTCCGCCAATTCCGGTGAGGGAGCGAAACCCTGTCGCAGCAGGACAAATGTATGGATACCCTGCCCTTTAACCTCGTGGTGCAGACCAATGGCGGCCGCCTCTGCCACGGCGGGATGGCTGACCAGCGCCGACTCGACTTCTGCCGTTCCCAGGCGATGTCCTGAGACCTTGATCACATCGTCCACACGACCGATGATCCAGAAATAGCCATCCTTGTCGCGTTTGGCGGAGTCACCGGTGGTGTAACGGTCGGGATATTTGCTCCAGTATTGGCTCACATAGCGGTCGGGGTCACCGTAGATGGTGCGCAGCATCGATGGCCACGGATTCTTCAGCGTGAGGTATCCCTCGGTCTCATCTGGAACGGGATGGCCTTGCTCGTCCACGATCTCAGCTTCCTGCCCAAAGAATGGACGCGTGCCTGATCCGGGTTTGAGCGGAACGACCGGGGTGGGGGTGATCATAAAGGCCCCAGTTTCGGTCTGCCACCAGGTATCCATGATCGGGCATTTCTCCTTGCCGATGACGCGGTAGTACCACCTCCACGCTTCGGGGTTGATCGGTTCGCCTACAGAGCCAAGCAAACGTAGTGAGGAAAGATCGTGCTTGTTTGGCCAGGCTTCGCCAAAGCGCATCAATCCACGGATGGCTGTAGGGGCGGTGTAAAAGACCGTAATCCCAAAGCGCTCGATCACCTGCCACCAGCGATTCGGGTAGGGGAAGGTGGGTCCGCCTTCAAACAGCATGGAAGTCGCGCCGTTGATCATGGGACCATAGACGAGATAGGAATGACCTGTGATCCAGCCTGGGTCGGCAGTGCACCACCAGCGGTCATCGTCACGGATGTCGAATACATACTTCAGCGTGGAATAAGTGCCCACCATATAGCCGCCATGTGTGTGCAGGATGGCTTTCGGTTTGCCTGTGGAGCCAGATGTGTAGAGGATGAACAGCGGATCTTCTGCATCCATGACTTCTGTAGGACATTTGCCATTGGCGATGGGCAGCGCGCACAGATCGTGATACCAATGATCGCGCCCCGCCTCCATCTGGACCGGTTGACCGGTGCGCTTGACAACGATGATATTCTCCACAGACGGGCATCGCTTCACCGCGTCATCCACCATGTTCTTCAATTCGACGATCTTGCCGTTCTGATAGGACCCGTCGCAGGTGATGACCAGCTTCGATTGACTGTCGTCAATACGTCCCTGCAATGAATCGACTGAGAAGCCACCGAACACCACCGAATGGATCGCTCCGATCTTTGCACAAGCCAGCATGGCGAAGACGATCTCGGGTACACGTCCCATATAAATGGTGACGCGGTCACCTTTGGTGACTCCCATGGCTTTGATCAGGTTGGCCATTCGTGACACTTCACGGTTCATGGCGTAGTACGAAAATGTCCGTTCGAGCCTGCCGTCTTCGCTTTCCCAGATCAAGGCAAGTTGGTTCTTGCGATGTGTTTTGAGATGACGGTCGATCGCGTTGTGGACGATGTTGGTTTTGGCGCCAACGAACCACTTGAAAAAGGGCTTCCCGGAATCGTCCAGCACTTTGTCCCATTTCTTGAACCATTCCAGTTCATTGGCTTCATCTGCCCAGAAACTCTGCAGGTCGTGATGAGCTTTTTCCGCCAGTGCGTCCCAATCTTTCAATCTGGCCTGTTCCACTACTTCATTGGAAGGATAGTAGACTTCGCCATCCATTTGTTTTTTGTCAGCCATGGTCTCGTCTCCTGGATAAAATTATGTCATTGCGAGCGTTCTTTGCGAGGCAATGCCATTTGATTACGAACTGGTCATGAATTCCCACGCCATCGCATGGGCGATGAGGATCAACAAACACAAGAGCAGTGCTTCCAGTTGCAGTGGTTCGAGTCCGATAACCCGTGCCAGCCCGGGAAACAGGGCAAAGAACAGAACCAGCCCATACAAAAACGGGACCGTCCAACTATTTCTGCTGAATGCTCCCTTGGGGTTGGCTGCGCGCGTCAATTGAATCAGCCTGCTTGAAAACGTAATTCCTGCCCCTGCAGCAATGATGAAGACTGCCTGCCAGATGACATGGTTGGTCCCGCCGATCTGCGCCCCCATGCTCATCAGTGCAGGAATCAAAAACGAAGCGTAGACACCGCCCGCCAGGCGTTTTGTCGCTTCGTTCTTCAACCAGTCTGACCTGTCTTTCACTACGGACCACCACAAGCCGACCAGCGTAAAGCAGGTAGCCGCTGTGATGGCATAGAACGTATTCGTATCCATGCTCCTCCATCTCCTTGGCGAATTCGAGACATTTTACCGCTTCTTTTACGAAAAGGTAACTTTTCGACCCCTGCTCTATAACACTCTTCCGTAAAAAACGATTTCTATCCTGCAGGTTTAGCTTCTTCCATATTTTCTGAACGGATGAGAAGTACAGGCAGAGGAGATCGGCGTACCACTTGATACGAAACACTTCCCAGCAGGAAGAGGCGTGTTGGAGAATGCCCGTGGGTAGACATGGCGATCAGGTCTGCTTCCATGATCTTGGCAACTTCCAAAATGGTCTCCACCACGCCTCCGCCGCGAATGAGATAGGTGGCTTTAATTCCATCTTTTTCCAGATTTGCGCACATCTTTTTCAAATAGGACTTAATCCGAGTCTGCAACTTGCGGACCGATTTTGGTGGAGAAAGAGGAGATGCAGGTGCTGAGAAAGCCTCAGCCGGTTCAACGATCACTTGCAGGAGGATGACCTCTGCATTGAACGAATGAGCAAGCGGCTGCACATGAGACAGGACGGTCTCTGCCAGAGAGGAGCCGTCCACTGGAACGAGAATCCTCTTGTACATGGATTCACCTCCATTCTGTTCTTTCCATTAAACCGTTTATTCCACCCAGTCTAGAATTTTATGCCAGGCACCAGCGAACGGCAGAAACCAGGGAAAACCGTTATACAACCCCAGTGGAGCACCGGGAAAATTGAATGATGCAAACGGATGCTCTTTGATGTTTCCTTTGATCATTGCTTCAGCGACCGTCTTTCCAAGATGAGTGGCCATCGCCACGCCATGCCCTGCGTAGCCGAGCGAATAATAAATACCGTCCATTTGACCTACATGTGTCATCATGTCAAAGGCGAAATCGAGTGTGCCGCCCCAGACATATTCGATATTTACATCTTTCAACTGTGGATAGACCTGGATCATTTCGCGCCGTAAAATATCCGCGCTGCGTTGAATAGTTTGCGATGTTTCAGGGAAGAAAGCGGCACGCCCACCAAAGATCAGGCGGTTATCCCATAGCCTGAAATAGTTCAAATAATGTTTGAAATCGAAGATCATGCGGTTCTTTGGGCTGAGTTCGTGTGCCAGTTCATCGGATAATCTCTCAGTGGCGATGATGAACGACCCGATGGGGATGATCTTCTTCTGTAGCTTCTTTGTAACGCTGCCCGTATATCCGGATGTGCCCACCAAAACGGATTCTGCCATCAAGGAGCCGCGTTCTGTTTCGAGGACGTATCCGTTCGCACCACGCCATAGCCGGTTGACGCGTGCCCGAGCATGCAGCACAGTTCCGGCCCTTTCAGCCGCTGCCGCGAGCCCTGCCACATATTGTGCCGGGTTCAATCCACCGCTGACATCGTCTACAAGGGCGCCGTAATAAATATGCGTTCCGATCTCCTCGCTCTGTTCCTTCTGTGAGACAAGACGCACTTTGTGGTTGAATTCCTTTTCCATGAATTCAACTTCGCCTTTGAGCGCTTCGAAATGGTGAGGCTTGTTGGCAGTGAGTAAATGACCGTAACGGGCAAACCCACAGTCGATATTTTCCTCTTTAATAATTTGCTCGACTGTATCAATGGAATCCAACGAATACTGGAATAGCCGCCTGGCCAGTTCGCGTCCGTAGCGTTTCTGGATGGTCCGCATTCCCAACTTGAGTCCGGTGAGAACCATGCCGCCATTGCGGGAACTTGCACCCCAACCGATGGTCTCTGCCTCCAGGACGATCACTTTGGCACCTCTTTTTGCCAGCGTCAACGCTGCACTGAGACCTGTATAGCCACCGCCGATGATCGCCACATCCACTTTTTCGGGAAGGGGTGTGATCGTGTTGTCCTCACCGGGCATGTGGGTCGTGGTATGCCAGTAGATTTGTTGTTGAGGAACGAACATATTATCTTTCAGAATGCTTTTGTGACTGCATGATGATGACCTGGGTCAGTGCGCCGATAATGAATAAACCTGCACCGACGAGAATTTCAGCTGTCGGATTGAGCCGGAACAGGTTCAGAACATAGGCCGCCCCGATCGCTGATGAGACCAGGATCATTGCCCATTCTGTCAGCAAGCCCAGGATCAGAGAACCGATAACCCCACCGATGACGAAGGGCAACACAGGCACAGAGGATGAATTGGGAGCATAATATTCAATAAGGAAAAAAGATCCCGCCAGAAAGCCGGAGAGGAAATAACCAATCCGTTCATTGACAAGAGCGATGATTGCGGCGGTAACCGCCAGAGTGATCACGAAGACCCAGTCACCCCAGCCAGGCCAGGCAGCCGGAAGGCGCGGCGTGAGTCGAAAACCAAACAACATGGCCATGGCAGCGGCAAACAAGAAATTAAGTTCGCGTCCCAGGAAGAGCAGGATGCCTCCGATGATCCCTCGAACAATTAACATTGTCGCTCCTTTCTATCTCAACGCTTTTCGCGCAGCATTTCTCGTAAACTGATTTGAAGCTCAGCTGGCAGTTCCGGCGACATGCGCCGCAAAGCTACTGCAGGCAGCGGACTTTTTGTCCCTTTCAGGATCTGCTGCAGGAAATAGGTGGTCTCATCGGGTGAAGCCTGAAATAGCGTGGTGATTAATTCCTGCAGATCGAATTGTAATGCAGCCGGTGCTGCTTTGATGATCGGTTCCACGAGTTCAAAGATGGGAGGCAGGTTATCAAATTCGGGCGATTCAATCAAGGGTACCAATGCTTGAATGCCGTTCGACCACATCCGCTGCCGGGCTGGGTGCAACCACTCCTTGACCAGGATCAGGAATAAGTCGGGGGTCTCTTTGCGCAGGCGGGTAAGGCTTGTCGTGAGCAATGCAGCGCGGACACTGGGGTCGCGTACGGCTTGGGTCCAGGCGGTGAGGCGAGCGAGGAGGCGCTCTTCTTGAGGCGGAATCCGTCCCAATAGATACGCGGCCAACAGACGGGTCTCGAGCCAGCCTTCATCCCAAAGTGCATCTGCAAGTTCGAGTGCCTGGATGGGTTGCTTCTCGGCTAACGGACCGAGTTCGTTTTCAATGTGACGCAGCACCACGGTCGGCGTGCGATAGGTGGGCAGTACCGAAGAGGGTGCCACGGTCGTAGTGCGTAGCGTGCGGTTGACGTAGAAATCCAAAATCTCGCGTTGTTCACGCAAAAAGTCAACCGGCTGGTCGAATAGATCGGCCAAATTGGCGGTTTGTTTTTTCAAACGGGCGAGATCGATGGCAGGCATTCTTTGAGGGTGCGAGGTGTGAGGTGTCAGGTATCAGATTGCTCACCTGATACCTGACACTGGAACACCTGATACCGATTAATATGCTTTTGCAAAGTAGACTTTGCGCTTCGAAGGCTTGCCGCAGACGATGCAGGTGCCTTCCTTATCGGGCTGGTGATCGAAAGGAATATTGCGTGTGGTGGCCCTGCTATCTTCCTTGACTTTGGCTTCACATTCACGCGATTCACACCAGTAGGCAAATGCCCAACCATCGGCGACGATCTTCTTCAGGTCTTCGTACTCTTTAGGCTCATGGATGTTGGCATCGCGGAATTCAGTGGCACGCTTGAGAAGCGAGGCTTGAATGTCAACCAACAAGTCGTTGATCGTCCCAACGAGACCATCCTGCGAGACGAAGGATTTGCCTTCCTTGCCGGGCCTGTCGCGGCGGGCAAGAGCAACGGATCCCTTTTCCACATCTTTGGGACCGATCTCGACGCGTACAGGGACGCCGCGCATCTCCCAGTCGTTGAACTTGAAGCCGCTGCTGACGTTGTCGCGGTCATCCATTTTGAGGCGGATACCGGCAGCCTTGAGCTCCTTGAAGATGCGGTCCGCCACTTCCATAACCTTGCCCTTTTCGGCGTCGTTCTTGTAAATGGGCACGATAACCGCTTGCGTAGGAGCCAGGCGGGGAGGCAGGACGAGTCCCTGGTCATCACCGTGTACCATGATGAGAGCGCCGATGATGCGGGACGAGATCGCCCAGGAGGTCGTTTCCGCGTATTGCAGTGTATTGTTGTTATCTACGAACTGGATATCGAACGCCTTGGCAAAGTTCGTGCTGAAATAATGGGATGTACCCGATTGCAGCGCACGCTTGTCCCACATCATGGCTTCGATGGATGTGGTCGTATGCGCGCCGGCAAAACGTTCGGTCTCGCTCTTCGTCCCTTTGATGACAGGAATGGCAGCTTCTTCGTAGCAGAAACGCTCGTAAATATTCAGAATGCGAAGCATCTCCTCCTTGGCTTCCTCGGCGGAAGCATGAGCCGTATGACCTTCATGCCAGTAGAACTCCGCGGTACGCAGGAAGAGTTTTGTACGCAATTCCCAGCGCAATACCGAACCCCACTGCACAATGAGAATGGGCAGGTCACGCCATGACTTGATCCACTTCGAATACATGTGACCGATGATGGTCTCGGATGTGGGACGCACGACAAGTTTCTCTTCCAGTTCCTCGCCGCCGCCATGGGTCACGACCGCCAGTTCTGGGGCAAAGCCTTCCACATGTTCCTTTTCCTTTTCAAAGAAGGAAAGAGGGATCAAGGTTGGGAACGCCGCGTTGACATGTCCGGTTGCTTTGAATTCTCGATCGAGCCAGGATGTGATATTTTCCCACAGCGCCCAGCCGTAAGGTTTGACGACCATACAGCCACGCACGGGAGCGTAATCTGCCAGGTCGGCGCGCAACACGAGTTGGTTGTACCATTCAGAAAAGTCTTCTGCACGGGTGGTTAATTTTTCTTCAGCCATTCTTCCTCTTTGTTTTTCAGGTTTACAGGTTTCAGGTTTAAACGTTCCAGCCCTTCTACTGGCTCAGGGCAGACGTTCAGACCGCTAACTTTCCAATATTTTTACAGCAGTTTGCACATCTTTGGCGAATTTGAGAATATCGCGCTGAGGTGCGGTCATGTAGGAGCTGAACTCCTGGAAGAACTGACCGAACGTGGACTGCCAGCCACGCCCGATCAGTATTAACGGCCTCCGGTGCAGGGACTCCACGATCATCAGGTTCCACATCAAGGCGACTTCGGTCAACGTGCCCGCGCCGCCTGGGAGGGCAAATGCTGCATCTGCTTCGTGGATGAGGGTCTGTAGACGCTCGAGGAGCGTCTTTTTGCGGATCTCTTCCATCACCCACGCGTTCGCACTGACCTTACGCCACTGTTCGATGTCTTCACATGTCACGCCGATGACATGTCCGCCGGCTTCCTTCGCGCCACGGGAGACGGCCTCCATCGTGCCGATGTAGCCACCGGTCAAAACGGTATGTCCGCGTTCAGCTAACATTCTGCCGAGATCGAGCGCCTCAGTATAGGCTGCTTCGCCTTCTTTGGGTTGTGCGCCGCCAAAAACAGATATTCTCATTCTTGATCCCATTCTCTTGTCTTGTTGACTTCGATCTTATCCAAAATTGCCTGTTCCAGATCGATTTCTGTGACCGATGCCAGTTGCAGCAAATATAAAGCGACATCTGCCAATTCACCTGCCAGTTCTTTCTTATCCTTCGCCTGCTCGCCGAACTGAAAATGTTCCAAAATCTCAGCGGCTTCCACAGATAGTGAGATTGCCAGGTTGCGCGGTGTCTGCGGGCGTTTGCTGTCTGCCTCGTACCAGCCTTTTGAGCGGACTAAACGGTTCATCGCTTGGGTCAGTTGTTTGATATCCATAACGGCATCCACTTTCGGCTTGGAACGAGCCGGTTTATCCATCCAATAAAAAACGGCTCGCCAGAGTCTGGGAGCCGTCTACACACGCGGAACTGAACCTCATCCAGACCAGGCAGGTTTGCACATTCGAGGGGACGGGAGCGGGTTCAATACAATGTCGATCATGGCGCACATTATACCTGAATTTCCGGTGCATACAGGCTTTCGGTTAGCAGGTAAAATAGAATGGAGGATTCCCAATGCCGCCCTTTGCCCAGTTTGTCATCCGACGCTTTTTGATGGTCCCTATTTCGTTGATCATCATTACGATGGTCTTGTATGGGGGAGTCATGCTGACGCCACCGGAAGGACGCGCTTCCCTATACTTCCCACCCCGAATGAATCCAAATATGACGGAGGAACAGTTCCAGAATTTTCAGGAGAAGATCATCGAGCGTTATCATCTCCGTGAACCGTTCCTCGTTCAATATGGGTACTGGGTGAAATCCCTTTTCGATGGGACCTGGGGATACAGCCCGTCGATCGGCGAGTCGGTTCTGCCTGCTCTGCTAAAGCGCACGCCTGTGACATTGGAACTGGCCATGTATTCGCTTCTCTTCCTGGTGCCGCTGGGACTTGTGAGCGGGGTGATCGCAGGCTGGCGGCGTTCCGGCGCATTTGACCGGATCTTTCGCGGGTTTGCATTTTTAGGGACGACCACACCATCCTTTATTTTGGCACTTGTGTTACTTTCTGTGTTTTATATCAATTTGGGTTGGTTCGCTCCCAGCAGGATCAGCCTCAACTACAACTTGGAATTGTCAAAAGGGGTCTTTGAAAGCTATACCGGCATGTTGACCATCGATAGCCTGTTGAACGGACGTTTGGATATTTTCAAAGATGCCTGGAAACATCTTGCCATGCCGGTCTTTACATTGAGTCTGTATCACTGGGCTACCCTGGCGCGTATCACCCGAACCAGTATGATCGAAGAGCGCAGCAAGGAATACATCCTTTCGGCCCGCGCACGCGGACTTGCCGAACGGCGTGTGGTTTGGAAACATGCCTTTTGGAACATGTTGACTCCTTCACTGACCAGCATCGCCTTGTCGGCCACATCCATCATCACAGGTGTATTTGTGGCTGAGATCATTTACGATTTCAACGGGGTCTCGTCCGTGATTGTGGCGGCCATGAGCGGAGTCCCCGATGCACCTGCTGCACTTGGCTTTGCCATTTATAGCGTGATTCTGGTCTTGATCATGATGTTTCTGTTAGATGTGTTGCAGGCGGCAGTCGATCCGCGCGTTCGGGAAGGGGTGTTGAAATGAAACGTTCCAGACACTTCTTTTCCCGTTGGACGAATTGGGTTGGCATTGTCCTGGTCCTATTCTATGTTGGAGTTGCCATTGGCGCCCCTTATCTTTCCCCGCAAGACCCGAAGGAGCCGGGGATGTATCTGCGCGTGGGCAGGAAGATGGAAGCGAGACCGCAGCCACCAAGTGAAAAGGCAAAACTTGGAATGCTGCCGTTTGGCTATGATGTCTACCATTCTCTCGTGTGGGGCTCACGCGATGCCCTGCAGTTCGGTTTGATCGTTACCATTAGCACGGCCGTGTTCGGGATTCTCTATGGTGCAGTGGCAGGTATTGCCGGGTCGCGGACAAGCTCGGTGATGTTAAGGATCGCCGATGCGTTTCTTGCGTTTCCGCCGATTGCCGGGCTTGTGTTCCTCCAACAACTTTTTGCTGCCACGGTCACAGCCATGGGAGGCATGTACTTTAACTCTCAGTACTTCGGGCAGGTCATCGAGATTCACGGCCCGATGACGGCGATTCAGTTTCTCCTGGAACATGTGAACCCGCTGATGTTGAGCCTGATCATCTTTTCATGGATGCCGTATGCACGCCTGGTAAATGCGATGGTGTTAACGCTGAAACAGACCGACTTTGTTCAGGCGGCGCGTGCATTGGGTGCCAGTCCGTTCTGGATCATTCGAAAACATTTGATGCAAAATGCCACGGGTCCGGCGATGGTGCTGGCAGCACGTGATGTAGGCGGTGTGGTCTTGTTGCAGGCGACACTTACGTTCATCCAGATTGGAGGCGGTTCGGTTTGGGGCTCCATGCTTGCACAGGGACGGAATTGGATCATTGGCGCAGGCGGCAGCCTTTTCACGTATTGGTGGGTATTTCTTCCGCCCACTCTTGCGGTCATGATCTTTGGAATTGCATGGAACATTCTCGGTGATGGGCTGAGCGACGTTTATAACCTGCGATGAATCTTGAATCTCTGTTGACGCCCGAGTCGTTGGCCTTGATCCGTCTGATCAAGGCGGAGTCCGAGCGGCTTGAATTGCCTCTGTATCTTGTTGGCGGTTCTGTTCGGGACATGATGCTGGGGGGCGTGATCAAAGACTTTGACCTCACCGTGGAGGGCGACGCGACACGGCTTGCGGAAGCCGTTTTGCGCAAGTATGCAGGCAAGGTTGTCTTTCATTCGCGCTTCAGCACTGCCACCTGGACACTGGACGAAACAACGTACAAACGGCTCAATGTTCCCATGCTTGGCACTTCCGATTTTCCTCCGTTCATCGATTTCATCTCGGCCCGCTCTGAGACCTACTCTCAACCGGGTGCCTTACCCACCGTCAAACGCTCGACCATTGACGATGATCTACGCCGCCGTGATTTCACCATAAATGCCATGGCACTGCGACTCGACGGGAAATATTTCGGTCAACTGCATGATCCCCTTGGCGGGCAGGATGATCTGGAGCGCAGGGTCATCCGTATTCTGCACGAGAGGTCATTTGTTGACGACCCCACACGCATGCTGCGCGCTGTTCGTTATGCTGTACGTTATGGATTTGAGATCGAGCCGCAAACACTGGGATTAATCGACGAAGAAGCGCGCCAGGTTCTCTCTCGTCTGAGTGGTGAACGACTCCGTCATGAGCTCGATTTGGTTTTTGAAGAAGAAAGCCCTGTTGCGATGTTAAGCCGTCTCGCTGAATTGGACCTGCTAAAACCCGTCCAGGCATCATTACCACTCACGACTCACCACTTGCCATCCATTGATAGCCCTTCATCTGAGTTCGGAAACTTTTCGGTCCCAGACCTTCTATCTTTCAAGCAGTCTCTCGGCTGGACGTTGTGGTTGATGCCCTCATCTGCTTCAGAGATCGAGCAGATCGCCCGCCGTTTGGCCTTCCCTGTGCCATTGGCAAAAGCTGCAACGGCAGCTGCCTCTTTGTCCACTGAACGGGAGGGTTTCACCCATTGGAAACCCAGCCAATGGACTTTCCATCTTGATGAACTGCCCGAGCTTGCCATTTATGCGGTTTACCTGGTCAGCCGTGACCTGAATCTGCGCGAATATCTCGTCCACTGGCAGAATGTCAAGCCGACGATCACCGGTAACGACCTCAAAGATCGTGGACTCGAACCGGGACCCAAATTTGCTGAGGTACTCCAACGACTCCGTGCCGCGTGGTTGGATGGGGAAGTGAGAACGGAACAGGAAGAGAGCGTTCTGCTGCATAAATTGATACAATAGTCAACTAAAAACAATTCACCCCTCTATCCGGCCTGCGGCAGGCATATTCACTAGATCTGCAAGGATTCTTGAATAATTGTCCTAGTTCAATAGCGGGTTTGGAGAAGATTTGAAAGGGGTCGGAAAAAACAGATGAACCTACAATCTTATTTCACCTTTGCACAACAACTTGCCTATCGAGCAGGACGCATTACGCTCAGTCATTACAATAAGGGAATCCAGCACGATTTGAAAAGCGACGAGTCCCCGGTTACTGCTGCTGATCGAGCCACGGAGCAATTTATCCGCGGTGAGATCGAGAAGAACTTTCCCACACATGCCATCGTGGGGGAGGAATATGGTGAGAAAGCCGGCGAAGGCAATCCCTTCCGTTGGATTGTGGACCCCATCGACGGGACGAAATCCTTTATCAAGGGAGTGCCGTTCTATTCGGTATTGATCGCGTTGGAGATCGAAGGCGTGGCTCGCGTGGGCGCGGTCTGCTTTCCGGCGTTGGATGAGCTCCTCTACGCGGCAGATGGTCTCGGCTGCTGGTGGAACGGCAGACGTGTGCATGTGTCAGAAGTCAGCGACATGAAACAGGCGGTCTTTTGCTACACCAGTTGGTCGGGGTTTCGTACGCACAAACGATTAAAAGTCTTCGAGCGTATGCATAAGGACTTTTTCTACGGGCGCGGTTGGAGCGACGCCTATGGTTATCACATGGTCGCCACAGGACGTGCTGAAGTGATGCTCGACCCGTCGATTCAGATTTGGGATGTGGCTCCGTTCGCAGCGATCATGCGCGAAGCCGGTGGATACTTCGGTTCGTGGAGCGGCAAAGAGGGTCATACTTACGGGGAGGGAATAGCCTGTAATGCCGCGCTGAAGCCAAAGGTCCTGAGATTGATCCGTGAGCTACAGAAAGAATAAGTCCCCTTTCGGGGACTTTTCTTTATTGGATCGAGCTTTTCAATGCGTCGATCAATTCCTGTTTCTGCGGGTCGTTCATCCGCGAGTTGGGATGGAAGACCCAGTATTGAACAGGTGGCATTTCACCCTCCTGAATCGCGCCGATCATTTCATCCAGTTCGCCCGGGTTGTTCTTCCAATCCGAGAAATTGAATTCCCCTCGCCCTTCGATCACATCCATGGCGATCAACCATGAACCAGGCGCGATGTTGGAATACCATGGCCAGTTGGTTTCGTTGCTATGGCATTGGAAACAGTGTTCCTTCACTAACGCGCGCGCCTGTGGGCTGCTCCAATTCGGTTCAGAAACAACCGCCGGGTTGGTGTGGTTGTGACCAAACGGGATCAATTGAATGAGCAGGAAAACTACAATGACTCCCCCGATCAAACCCAAAACGAGCTTTTTTCGATTCATATTCTCTCCTTATGAACTAGCCTACAAATCCTTATTGTAGGCCGCTCGATGAGTAGGGGCTTAGTACCGTTTGTCATCGGTTTTGGGAGTGTTGTCACAATGGAATCTTTGCTCTATAATGAAGCACGAATCCAAGATGACAGATCCAAAGCCAGTCAAAGACAAGGATGGGCGATTGCCATATCGGCTGCGTGAGACGTTTCTGTCCACGCCTGAACTGGCTTTACTGCGTGTGTTGCAAACGATGGCGGGAAGGCATTATGCGATCTGCCCCAAGGTGTCGCTGAACGATATCTTTTACATCGTACGCCCGAACGAAAACGTCCACTTCTTCAACAAATTTTTCCGTAAGCACGTGGATTTTCTGCTGTGTGAGCCCAGCACGTTCAAGCCGGCAATCGGCGTGGAATTGGTGAAGCCTGTTGCCAGGAACGAAACACGTGAGGCCGACCAGTTTATGGAAGACCTGTTCCTGAGCGCCGGGTTGCCGCTTGTCCACGTGCCGTCGAGCGAACGTTATTCGGATAAGGACTTGGCGGAACTCTTCCAACTGGCCATCATGAAAGTAAAGGAAACGGCTCCGCTGCGCGCGACGGCGAGAACGGATTCCGTTCCGATGTGCCCGGTCTGCGGCAAGATGATGGTCCTGCGAATCCATCGCAATGGTTCAACATCGCGAAAGACCTATTACGGTTGTATCGATGCCCCCTCTTGTAGTGGGGTGGTGGAAATAAGATAAAACGTGGAGATTGCGGTCTCCACGTTTTTTATAAGGGCTTGTGTGAAGTCTTGTTATGCTGGTTGAGCGGGCATGAGCGTTTCGGTCCTTACTTCATCATCGTTGATACGCCCATGACGTTGCAGAAGTTTGTAGATGCCGTAGCCGATGCCGACACAAATGTAGCCCCATACCAATGAAATCGCCGCCACCTCTACATTAAAACTCATGAAATCAGGTGCGAGCGGCTCTGGCTGCGAAAAGGGCATATCCGAACCGACATTGCCGAGGTCCATTACGATCATAACGGCTGTAGTCAGGGCCGTCATCGCCAGCGGGGAAAGGGCGAATAGTCGTAGCATGGTTTGCGCCCGGCCGATGAAACTCCAAAGAAGAAGGATCAACGCGAGCAGCCCATAAGGAAATATCCAGATGAAGATCCCCAGAACATAATACACTACAAATAGAATAATGCTTTCTAAAACGGTCTCTGACTGCGAAAGTCCCGTTCCGTATGTTTGCGGCATAAAGACCGCAAGGATAAAGAACAAGACAATACAAAACCCCCACACGATGAACGGGATCAAAAGCGAGAACCGTAGATAGGTTGTTGTTTTCATGAGTAGTGTCTTTGTATCTCAGAGGCGTATTGCATTCCAACGGTTGATTTGTTGGTCTGCAACCAATCCTTGAAGGCTGTTTTCCCTAAAGCAGGGTCTTTCGAAACAAGAAGATTAGCCATTAATCCATCCACTTCTTCGGGCGTGAGAATCACGTCTCCAACGAAGAGACTTAGGAACTGAGCCGCTAGCAATGCAAGCCGTGGCGGGAGTGAGATGATCGGTCGCTGTGCACCAATCTTTTTTCCGATCAACTGCACCAATTCCTTGAATGTATACGAGTCGGGACCAACTGCATCGATCACATAATTATCCTTGCGATAGACACCTTCCACAGCCAGGTCTGCAAGATCTTCGATATATACAGGTTGAATGCCATACGATCCATCACCGGGGATAAAGAAGAACGGGAAGCGCCGCAGAAGGAACGCGATGTTGTTGATGAGAATATCCTCTTTGCCGATCAATACAGTCGGGCGCAAGATTGCGTATGACAGACCAGAGTCGATCACTGCCTTTTCGTTCGCTGCCTTGCCCCAATAGTATGGGAGATGTGAATCCGCTGATGGATTGGCAATACTGATATGTACGATTCTCTTCACGCCTGCTGCCTTGGCGGCATTGACCAGTTTGCGCGTATTTTCCACGGCGCGCGGCTGTGTGTTTTCTCCTTTGTCGAAGCGTACCCAGTAGGTGTTGACCAACACATCCACACCGTGCAGGCTGCTTATCATGCCTGCTTCATCAAAATCCAGAGGATGGGCTTTAACCTTGCCTCCAAATGGATCGGGCCGATTTGGATGTCCCGTCAATGTGATAACTTCTTCGCCGCGTTCCAGCAGACGTTTGGCGATGTACTTTCCTGAATAACTAAATGCACCTGTAACTGCGATTTTCATTTGGAGTCTCCTTATAATGTTCATGCCATTCATTGCATGAGGACAGCCATCCCTACCAAGCCTATGACAATCATGAGAGGGATCATGAGCACGAATGCCAGAACATCTTTGCTCTTGTAGATGGCATATGTGGAACCGGCAAGAAAGAACGGCACGAGAATAATGATGCCAGAATAATGACTGAGATACCACGCGGGGAGTAAAAATAGCCCGACACTGATGCCCGTGACTATCGGTTTTCTAAATAAAAGTCCAGAAATTGCGAGGACCAGCGAAAGGATCATGGCCGGCCAACCAAAAAACAATTGCATTAAAAATTCAAACACCATGGGACATACCTTTAAAGGAACTCTATTTGTTCCAGATTTACTTTAATACGCCGAGTATCTTTGCCACATTCGAGAGACCCAGCTTTTCCAATTTGATGACTGCCTGACTGAGGCTATCGATTGCATCGAAGAATTCCTGTAAAGCTTTCACACGTTCATAGACAAAGTTCCAGTCTTCGTTCTCCACCCAATCGGCTTCCATCACGTCCAGCGTTTCTTTGACAGTGCGGACAGCGCGGTCAAATTCACTGCTCTGGCGTTCCTTCAAAATGGATTTGATCGCCGCATAGAAATCGGTCTCGGCTTCGTAATAATCCTTACGGTCACCGAGTTTGGATGAACGGTGGACCAGCCCCATGCGGGCGAGTGCACGGATCTCGGTGCTGATCGCACCTTTGGTGAGTCCTGTTTCGTTGACGATCTCATCGAGCGAGAGCGGTGTAGGGGAGAGATAAAGCACAGCGAAGATGGCTCCCATCCCTTTCGGGAAGCCCCAAAAGCGGCTGATCTGGCTGAGCCCTTCGGTAAAGTCTTTTTTGATGTGGGTGAGTGATTGCGGCATATTTATCTCGTTATGTATGTTTAGTTATTACTAAACAAAATATACGATAAATAGCCGTAGTTGTCAAGGATAAAAAGGTGACCGTCATCTCTCAGATGACGGTCACCTTTGCACTTTACTTATTGCGGAGATTGCAAGGCTTGATAGATCTCGGCATTGCTCAAACCGGCTGGCAGAGCGTGATATTGGTCGATATAAAAGTTGATGAATATTTGTTCATCGTTATGTTGAAAACTCAATGTCACCCGTCCCGGCCGTGGCCCCACGATCTGATCTGGCGGAATGTTCTCGATAACTTTCATTACTTTGACCATCCATTCCCCCAATTCGGATATGTTTGTTGAATTGCTGACTTGCACGGTCACGCTAAAGTCGGTTTCCATGGGAATGAAGCGTACTACATTTCCATCGGCGCCCATGCAATTTTCACCAAATGCAAATGCGTATGCCCGGGCTTCAGGTTGCAACCCTTGTATTGATTGCTGAAAGTCGCTGGATAATTCAGGAAGATCCTGTTGTGCCCACTGATAGCCACACCCCTGTGGATAGGATGGCGAATCGGTAACAGCGCCATTTGGTCCTGGGTCAATGTGAGGGGTTGCAAGGGTGGCGATCAGTTTTGGCGGAGGCAGAATTTCTGTTGTTGAAACGGGGATATTTTCAGTTGCTGGTGAAAGTACCGAAGTTGGGGGAGCCTCAGAGGAGAGTCTATTTGGGGAACAGGCTGCCAGGAACAGGCTTAGAAAGAGAAGCGTATTGCGTATTTTACGCATACTCGTTTAACGAATTTCAGCAAGCCGTTGTTCCTCAGACTTATCTTGCGTTAAGCACATCCATGGCAGCAGATGCCATCAGCGCCGAGGCACGAATGAGCGCTTCTTCGTTGAAATCGAACTTCGGGTGGTGATGCCCGTAATCCAAATGACGCGCCGCATCATTCGAGCCGACGAAGAAATAGCAACCGGGAATTTTTTCCTGCATGAAGGCCATATCTTCTGCCCCCATCGTAATGTAGCCGGATGTATCGAGATCGGAGGTCGAGAGCACACGCCGTGCGGACTCTTGCACGACGCGCGAGATCGAGTCTTCATTGATAAGAGCCGGAGTCAGACGTTTGACGTTGACCTCCACCTGACAGCCCATTGCTTCACCGATGCCGTGGGCGATCTGTTCGAATCGCTCTACAACCGTTTGCCGAACGCTGAGTTCAAACGTGCGGATCGTCCCGGTCAGTTCTGCGGTTTGCGGGATAACGTTGAAAGCGGTTCCTGCGTTGATCGTCGTGACGCTGACCACGGCTGTCTCTGAAGGCGCAACATTGCGCGAGACGATGGTTTGCAGCGCATTGACGATCTGTGCCGCCGCGACAACGGGATCCACCGTCTGCTGTGGGATCGCACCGTGCCCACCTTTGCCTGTGACCTTGATCGAGAAGATTTCTGCGCCTGCCATCACAGGTCCGCCTGCGACGCCGAGCCAGCCGAGTGGCTTTTCATTCCACAGATGCAGCGAGAGTGACATATCCACTTTGGGAGAGTCGAGCACGCCGTCGAGCATCATCATTTCTGCCCCGCCGACTTCTTCGCCGTTATTGCCCTCTTCAGAAGGTTGAAAGCAGAATTTGATCGTACCCGATAGTTCATCACGATGGGCGTGAAGCATTTTTGCCACGGTGAGCCCAATGGCGGTGTGACCGTCATGCCCGCAGGCGTGCATCACGCCGGTATTTTGAGAAGCATATTCGGCGCCGGTTTCCTCTGTGATGGGAAGTGCATCCATGTCAAAGCGGAGGAGGAGAGTTGGTCCGGGTTTTGTGCCTTCCAGCAGCCCCACCACACCGGTTTTGCCGACCCCTTTTGTAACTTCGATGCCGAGGGCTTCCAACTCTTTTGCAACGATCCCAGCAGTGCGGATCTCGTGAAATCCCAACTCGGGATGCATGTGGAAATCGCGGCGCAGAGATTGAGTGTAAGGGAACAGTTGTTGAGCTTTTTCGAGGAAATCAGGCATGATGGGATTGTCCTTGCGAATTGGATACTGGAGATTGGTAATTGCCAACGTACTTATCTATATTTCACCACACGGAATTTCTCCTCATAGCGCGGATTTTCCTCCGTGCTGTCTTCGGTATGGCGGGATTTCATGCGTTCCTTGAATTTGTCTACATCGCCGATCTGGGTTTTGTGGTGGAGCAGGGCTTCCATTTTGACATCCCATGTGTCGGTGACATCCACTATTGCATTGGGTTGCATAGTTAACGAACACCAGACTTCTTTTGGCATGTGAGGTTCATATCCTTCCTTCAGCAGTTCAGGGAAGAAGACAGGGCTCCCTGCAGCGGGGAAGACCGCATCCATGGTAACTTGTCCAGCGGCGCGGTGATCGGGATGGTTGATGCCGTATGTTGCAAAAAGCGTTTGCGGATCGCAAGTAACGAGAATATCCGGCTTGAACTTGCGGATTACGCGGACAATATCGCGACGCAAGTTGATATCTGGCACGAGATATCCATCCGGGCAATCCATGAAGTGGACCTCTTTAGCACCAATAACGTTTGCCGCGGCTTGCTGTTCCTCGTGGCGGATGGCGCATAAAGCATCTGTTGTCATGTTGGCGGGAGTCGAGTCGTTGAATCCCTTGTCGCCACAGGTCAATAATTGATAGGTGATGTGATGTCCGGCACGTGCCCATTTGGCAAGCGTTGCACCGCAGAAGAATTCCGGGTCGTCGGGATGGGCGAGGATGACTAGAATATTTTGAGGAGAATCCCAGGAATCAGATATCATGTGTTAAGTTCCAGGCGTCAAATTTTAGGTTGAGAATGATGTACGCGGAGAAGCAGCGTAAAGATTAAGCGACGAAAATTATTCTTACCGCGATTGTGTAAGTGAGGCGGCATTCATCTAAAATGATGGGCGGAGCATTGCTCCGCCCGGAGTGGGTCAGTTATTATTCTTTTCGCGCGGGCTTTTCTTGCCGCAGGTACAGCCACCCGTATTATGACGATCGCAGGGTGCTTCGGATTTACGTCGCAGAGCCTCGAGCTCATCCCAGGGTTGGATGTCTTCGCGGTCGAAGGTTTCCATGAAGCGTTTGCCTTCCTCGCCTTCAATGAGCACCATCACCTTATTGGTCATGGGCAGCACATCGATAACCTTGCCTTCGCCCTTTGGAGTGACGACACGCTTGTTGCGTTTGGGAAGTTCCTTGCGTGCCGCGACATACTGTTCGTATTCATAGATAAGACAGCAGCGCAAACGCCCGCACATGCCGGTGATCTCGTTCGGCGTGAGTGAGATACCTTGGTCCTTGGCCATCTTGATCGAGATGGGGGAGAAATCGGTCAGGAATTTGGAGCAGCAGCGGGTTTCGAGTCCACAGGCGCCCATGCCGCCGATGATCTTGGCTACATCGCGCGGGCCGATCTGTCGCATCTCGATATGTGTGTTGGGATACAGGTCGTGCATATCCTTTTTGAGGGATTTGAGATCGACTTTCTCTTCGCTCTCTGTGCTGAACAGGAAGGCGAGGCGTGAGCCATCGTAGTTGTATTCTGCGGCGACGATCTTCACGCCATCGAGCTTGAGTTCGGCTGCCCGGGCGCGACAGTTGATCATGGCTTCGGTCTGCCGGGATTGCCAGGACTGAAGCAGTAACAGGTCGCGCGGCGTTGCCCGCCTCTCCACGGACCTCCAACCGCCTTCCGGTTTCTCGGGCGCTTCCTTCACATGCTGGACGACTTCGCCGAGATGTCTACCCCGGGAAGTGTCAACGATGACGTGTTCGCCGATCGCCACATCGGGCACGGCGGAAGTATCGAAATGGTAGATCTTGCCTACTTTGGTGAATCGTACACCGATAATGTTTGTATCCATGTGCCCAATTATACCGTATGGAGTTTGGGGAAATGTTATTGTAATTGAAGCTTGAAATGCGGGTGATATAATGCCATCAGACAGAGGGTGTTTCGACCTGTTTTTTGCCAGGACCTATCAAAGGAGTGCCATCATGGATGATGGAAATAATCGCAGAAGCGAACGACGCCGCAAATTGATGGCGTTTACACCAGTCTATGACCTGCACCCAAGGCTATTGCTTGGCTATTTGGGGGATATGACGATGCGCGGCGCGCTGATCATTGGGACAACATTAACTACGGTGGGAAAAGAAACAACGTTGGAGATCAATTTTCCCAGTGATCTACCTGATGTTTCTGTTCTAAAAGCATCGATTCCGGCTCGTATTGCATGGTGCCGGCAGGATGAAAGTCCGCAATATTACAATATTGGGGTGCAATTTCTGGAAGTGACACCCGCAAACCAGGATCTTTTGCAACACATTCTTGAGCGATATCATTTTCGATACATTCTTTCAGATACCGATTTTGACTTTTAAGGATATGTGTTGGCGTTCGATCCTTAATGCGGGAACAGGAATTCGCCAATCAGCATGAACAATACCCATAGCCCGGGCAATAGCGTCAACAAGACCAACCAGGAGCGCTCATGCTGACGTGTGACTGCAACCAGTCCTACGATCCCACTTGCCAGCCCGCATAGCAGCATGAAGATTCCATAGAAGGGGAGAATCACATGGCGCCAGGCCGCATCGCTGGAGCTGGGCATGAATACGAAAGAATTGACGAGAAATAATACGACAAACGCAACTGCCAGCCAGGTTGCCCACCTGCCCAGGTTTGTATGTGGTTTTTCCATGAACGGATTATGTGTACTTTTCATTTTGCCCTCCATCCTGCGCATTAGTGCGGAACGAGAATCTCGCCCAGTGCGAAAAGGATGGCAAACACGCCCGGTATGAGTATAAGCCATATCAGCCATGAACGTTCCTTTTTCCAGATCAATGCAATCAACGTCAGGATGCCGGAAATAACTCCAAAGGTTATTGTCAGAAACCCAGAGAAGTGGATCACATCATTTGACACCAGCAAGAATAGGATGGCGAATACAGCCCCCAGTCCCACCGACCACCGGCCAAGTGAGGTATTTGGCCATTCAAGGAAACGACTCGATTTGGCTCCCATCCGCGCCTCCACTATCATCATAGCACGGGCGATGGGCGAATTCAATCAGACTCTAAACGATGCAGGGATGTGAGCAACGATCAGGTGATCAGACGGTCAGGAAGATGGTCAATGCGATTGAGATAAACGATGCTTACCTCACCCGCGCGAAAGTCGATGCGGCTTATGGCACAATTATTCATGGAGAACCAGGAGTTCATCCCATGGGCAGCCTGCCGCCAGGGGGCGTTGAGCAGGGCGAACATCAAATGGGTAAAAAAGCCACCATGGCTGAAGACAGCGACGCGGTGGTCAGGTTGTCCATCCTTGTCGCCGTGACGCGCCAACAGATCTGCCAGGAATTTTTGGGCGCGCAACTGGCACTGTTCTTCTGTCTCCCATGGGCGACTGTTCCACCAGCCAGTCCCATTAATGTGATCAGGGAGTACGAGTTCAGGGAAATTCTGCTCGAAATAGGTTCGCGGTTTTCCGGGAAGCCCTTTGAGCTTGATATTGCCATCGCGCCCAAAGATCCCACCGCTTTCATGAATTTCCTCCCACGCGGCAAAGGGAAGTCCCAGGGCACGGGCAGTGGGCGACGCAGTATGGACGGCCCGTTCCATCAGGCTGGTGTATATGTGAGTTAACCCAAACCCGTGTTGGTTCTGGTTGTTCCAAGCCATTGGGTTGACCAGTGTTTGTTCGCTCTTCAAAAATTGTGAAACATGATGGGCTTGTTCAACACCGATCTCTGTCAACGCGGGGTCGGGGCTCTCCTGGTATTCTGGGTTGCTCCAATTCGCGTTATTCTGTGATTGTCCATGACGAATGAAATAAAGTTCCATGTTCTGCCTTGTATATAGTAGAGTCCGCTGATTATAGCCTTAAGACTGACTTTCCATGAAAAAAAGACCTGATGATCATCAGGTCTTTTTTTCATGGCTACTCTTTTATTCGACGATATTGATCGGCAGCTCGTTCTTTGTACTCAATGCCGCCACACTGACCTGAGCTGCGATCTTTTGCGAGATCTCGGTTAATGCCTTTGCGGGTGCTGATTCAGGATGACTGACCACGATCGGTTTGCCACTGTCGCCACCGATGCGGACGTTCGGATCCATGGGTATTTTGCCGAGGAAGTTGGCTTGGGTCGCTGCGGCCAACTGTTCACCACCGCCCGAACCGAAGATGTCCATCTTTGTGCCATCAGGAAGTTCGAGATATGACATGTTCTCGATGATGCCGAGGATGGGAACTTCCAAGGTGCGGAACATATTGAGCCCCCGCCCCGCATCTTCGAGCGATACCAACTGCGGAAGGGTCACGATCACCGCGCCGCTCAGGGGCAATGCCTGTGCGAGTGACAATGCAGCGTCACCGGTTCCAGGCGGAAGATCAACGATCAAGTAATCCAGCTCGCCCCATTCCACATCGCCTAAAAATTGGCGGATGGCGGAATTAAGCATCGGTCCGCGCCAGATCAAGGGCTGTCCCGGTTTGACGAGCAGACCCATCGAAATCATTTTGATGCCGTACGCTTGGGCGGGGATGAGACGCGGTCCCTGCGGGGGAGGTAATTTCTCCACACCCAGCATGGTTGGCGTGTTGGGTCCATAAATATCCGCATCCATAAGACCGACACGGGCGCCGCTTTGAGCGAGCGCAACGGCAATATTTACGGAAACCGTAGACTTTCCGACGCCGCCTTTTCCTGAACCGACTGCGATCGCGTTGCGGATCGGCATGTTGACGAGTCCGCGCATGCGCCCATCATTTGGGACATCCGAGTCCATTTTGACGCTGACGGACTTGACACCCTCCACAGTCATAACTGCCTGTTTCGCTTCGCGTTCGATTTGCGTGCGCAATGGACAGGCTGGTGTGGTCAGCATGATCGTGAACGAGACGGCATCTCCGTTGATTTCCAAGGCACGGATCATGTTTAAGGTGACAAGGTCCTGATGAAGTTCAGGTTCCTGAACTTTGCTTAACGCTGCTACTATTGCTTCTTTTGTAATTGTCATGTGTGTATTGTACCAATCAAATATGTTGTGCCATTACAAGAAGGACGAAACCTCACTTGTAATGAAATTTTGTTACGAAGCTGGTGTTGCGGGAGCCGCAGCCGCGCCAGCTGCTTTGGCTGCCTTGGCTGCTTCCTTGGCCTTGCGCTCGGCGTCATTGCGCTCGTAGTTCTCCGGGCGGATTCCCTTGTAATAAGATGCAGGCTTGAGCAACTTATCCATGCCATAGACGTTGCGCTTGTAGGACGCGATATCAAAATCATGGTCCATGATGATCGCATCGAAGGGGCAGTACTCGGCACAGAAGCCGCAGTTCATGCAGACGTCGGCATCGATGTAGAACTCGGTTGGCTCGGGGATCGGGCGCCCGGTGTTCGGGTCATTGGAACGGACGATCCAAATGCATTGCGGCGGGCAGACCTTGGCACAGATACCGCATGAAGTACAGCGTACTTCTTTTTTTCCGTCCGCACCTTCATCGTAGACCAGGAACGGCACATAACGGAACTCTTCGGGCGTGATCAATTTTTCTTCAGGGTATTGAACCGTGAAAATACCGCGTGTATCCTTGCTCGAACGATGCTGCACTCCTTCGATGGAGTTATAGCGCTTCTTGCCGCGAACAAGCCACGAAATATCATCGAGATACGTATCCCAGAATCGCTTCCAGGTGACACTTAAACCTTTGAGAATACCTTTTCCGTACATATTCATCTCCTCTTAGCGATCCAGTTCGCCCATCACGATGTCGAGCATGCCGAGCAGCGCGACAAAGTCCGCGATCTTGGTGCCGATGCACATCTGCTCGAGGCAGGTGATGTTGACAAATGACGCCGGGCGGACGTGGTAGCGCCACGGGTTCGGCTTGCCGTTCGAGACAACGTAGAATGCCAATTCACCTTTCGGCGACTCAATGCGACCATACGATTCGCCCGCCGGGACACGGACCTGATACTGCGGTTTCTGTGAATTGATCGGCCCCTCGGGGATCTGTTTGACGGCCTGCTGCAGGATCTTGAGCGATTCGCGGATCTCATCCAGACGGATCAGGTAGTTGTCGTACATATCCCCGTTCTGGCGGCAGGCTACATTGAAATCAAAGCGATCATAGATCGAATACGGATCAGCGCGGCGGAGGTCGTAGGGCACGCCAGCAGCACGCAAAACAGGACCCGTGACCGAGTACTTGATCGCGGTCTCTGCATCCACAACCTTGACGCCCTTCAAACGAGCCATCAGAACTTCGTTCTCGCTTAGCAGGCGATCCATCTCATCGGTTTTGCCTGGCAAACGGTCAAAGACCAGATCCTTGATCTTTTGCATAACATCGGGTGGCACATCACGGACGACTCCACCAAAGCGTAGATAATTGCACATCATGCGCGAACCGGCAACGGCTTCGAAGATATCGAGGATCAGTTCACGTTCCTCAAAAGCATACAGTGCGGGCGTATACATGGCACCCAGGTCGTTGAGCAGCATGCCGATGAATACAAGATGGTTCTGGATACGGCTGAGTTCTGCCATGATGACACGAATGTATTCAGCGCGCTCCGCCACCGGGATCTTCATCAGTTTCTCAACGGTGATGGCATACCCGAGATTGTTGCTCATGGAGTTGAAGTAATCGAGGCGATCGGTATACGGCATGTTCTGAAGGAATGTATTGCGCTCACCGATCTTGTCATGGTTACGGTGCAAATAGCCAACCACAGGCTTGAGCCCGACGATGGTTTCGCCATCGAGGGTCAGCGCAGCGCGGAACACTCCGTGTGTGGATGGGTGCTGCGGTCCCATGTTGACGACGATGCGGTCAGTATTCATTCCATCTTCGCCCTTAACGGTATACCGCTTCAGGGATTGGTAAAGCATCTCGTCGTTTTCAGGAATCCATTTTTCAGGATCGAACTCTTCGGGGAATTTGAGATTGTCCTTGAACGGATTCTTCTGTTCGGCGTAGGTATGGTGACCGTCGGGCCAGCGACTCTTAAAGGGCTTGAAGTCCTCTTCATAAAAGGGCTCCTTCCAATCCTTCCGAAGGGGATGCCCTTCGTAGCCTTCCCACATCAAAATGCGGCGCAGGTCGGGGTGACCTGTGAACTTGATTCCGAACAAGTCCCAGGCTTCGCGTTCCTGCAAATCAACGCCTGGCCACACATTGATGAGTGACGGCACTTCGATCGGGTCTACACGCTCGACCTGAACGCGGAAGACGAGTCCGGGGCCACCGGTGGTTTTGTATGCGTGATAGACCACTTCCATTTTGTTATCGGGGAGGTAGTCCACAGCAGTGACAGCGGTGAGTAGATCGTAGCCGAATTCATCGCGGATGGCAGTGGCAACTTCCACGAGATTATCTTTGGCGACGATGAAACCTGCATAGCCGGGACGCGCATCAGCGGTGACAGCGCCGGGGAAACGGGCCAAGAGGTCAACGGTCTGAGTGGAAACGGGAGTAGCCATTATGCACTCTCCTGTGTCGCCTTCACGGCGGCTGTCGCTTTGATCTCCGCATTACGGCGTGGGTCGATCAGATCGGGTCCGAGCACGGGAACAGGTACATAGTTGGGATCCTGCTTCTTGTACCTTTTATCGTACCAGGATACCTTCTTGATGGATTCCTTATCGATCTTTTCCTGTAGCTTGATCATGCCTGCGATCAGAGCCTGCGGGGTAGGAGGGCAGCCAGGGATATACACGTCGACAGGCAGGAACTTGTCGATACCTGCGACCACGTTATATCCTTCCTTGAAAGGTCCTCCACCCGATGCGCAGGCACCCATTGCCACAACGTATTTCGGTTCGGGCATCTGGTTGTACAGGCGCACGATGGCGGGGATCATCTTCTTGGTGACCGTGCCGGAGACGAGCATCATATCTGCCTGGCGCGGGGTGGGACGCATGACCTCCATGCCGAAGCGAGCCATATCGTAACGGGATGCTTGCGCGGCGATCATTTCGATCGCGCAGCAGGCAAGACCGAACATCAGCGGCCACACCGACGAACGACGTCCCCAGTTGTAGAGACGGTCGAGCGTTGTGATGGCTACGGCATTCTGAATATCTTCGGGAATGTCGTATTGGGGCAAACTCAGTTTTTCATTGTCCATTGATGTACTCCTCATACCATTCCTGGTAGATTGCATATAGGATGTCGTCGTTGGCAAGCAGCGGATCATCCTCGAATTCCGAAAGTTTTACTGTCCAATCGTAAATCTGTTGCAACGTCACACTTTCAATGTTTACCTCTGGATGCTGTCTGCGAAGTTCCATCGCGATCGCGTACGAAGCTTCCCAGGTAAACGTCATTTTGACTCAAGCTTTCTCTCTCGAACATATAGAAACAACGGCAAAGCAAAAGAAAGCCCAACCAATACTGTTGCCAACAAATACACCCATGAGTTCTTCATTTCAAGTTTCTTCGCTTCGGTGAACATGAAGAACCAGAACACGACCACAGAGATCAACAAGTCCATTGCCGTGCCGCTCAATATTTTGCTGGCGGCGAACAATTGAAAAACAGCATTCAGGTCGAATCCACGGGCTTGGAGAAAGAAATAGTAAGGTGCAATGAAACCGATGATTGTCAGGATGAGAAAAATAGTCTTACGGTTCATTATTCTTCCCGATTGTCAATTTGCGCGCGTTGCAGTTTTCCTGAATAATCCACGTAAATCGACTTCCATTCGGTGAACACATCGAGTGCGGCCTGCCCGGCTTCGCGGTGCCCGTTGCCTGTGCCGCGAATGCCGCCGAACGGGAATTGAATCTCGGCGCCGGTCGTGCCGTGGTTGATGTAGACCAGTCCGCTGAAGATATCGCGCATCGCAGTAAAAGCGCGGTTTACATCTTGTGTGAAGATCGAAGTGGATAACCCGTATTGGGAGCGATTATTGACTTCGATCGCCTCTTCGAGTGAGTCCACTTCGATGATCGAAAGCACGGGACCAAAGATCTCCTCCGCCTCCAACGTGGACCCAGGTTTGACTTCGTCAAACAAAGTGGGGGAGTAGAAGAAACCTCTCCCGTTAACATCCGCCGCCGATGCACCCGCCAAAACCCGGGCGCCTTCCTTTTGACCGATTTTCACATAATCATGAATGCGCTCAACCGCGGATTTGTTGATGACAGGACCGACTTCCACTTTAGGATCAAGCCCATCGCCGAGCTTCAACTTCTTCGTTCGTTCGGTCAGCGCTTCTTTCAATTTGCTGGCAATTCCCTTTTGAACGATCAGGCGGCTGGCTGCCGTGCAGCGCTGTCCACTCGTACCGAATGCTGCCCACAATGAAGCATTTGTGACCAGTTCGAGATTTGCATCGTCCATGACGATGATGGCGTTTTTGCCGCCCATCTCGAGAGAAACCTTTTTGTTGAAACGAGCAGCTGATTCGGCGATGGCTCGTCCCGTTGTAGTGGAACCTGTGAACGAGATCACGCGCACATTCGGATGGCTGACCAACGCTTTCGCCACATCTACACCGGGGGACAACAAGAGATTGAATACACCTGCAGGTATTCCGGCTTCTTCAAAGACTTTTACAAACGCGGCAGAAATGGCAGGTGTCTCGGGTGATGGCTTCCAAATGATCGTATTTCCTGCAACCAGTGCGGGAAAGATTTTCCATGAGGGAACAGCGATCGGGAAATTCCA
>CAZKSG010000021.1:0-38169 GCA_964555335.1 uncultured Anaerolinea sp. | reverse complement strand
CGCCAGGTCAGGTTGCAGGCACATTTCAGATGCCCGGATAGCAGGTAATCATTTTGCCTGCGGTGTTTTGGGTAGGTTTTGTTTTCTTCTCTCATCTTCACAAACAACTCATAGGTGGAAATATCGAGGATGGGTTCTACAGAGATATGGAAGGTCCGCCCTGCACGAGAATATGTTTTGATACCATAAGCATACTCTCTTGCAGACTTGAGAATAGCCTGAATACTAGACCGGGACCATCGGATGCGTCGGGGAATACTGCTCCCCTTTTGTGGAGCGTTGGCAGTAATCAGGCGTTTTCGAATTTGCATGAGGGGAGTTTTCTGAATATACCATTCAAAGATGTTCTGAATCCACTTTACTTCCTCTTCAACAATGTGGATATCTCCACCGATGCGACGATAACCATAACGATCCTGCCCGGTATTTGCTTTTCCTGCTTTCAGCCGCGCCTTGACACCCATTCCCAGTCGTTCTTTCATCCCATCCAGTTCCATCTGGGCTGCCCAGGCACGCACAGGTGTGATTGTCGGATCAAAATTCTCTTTCGCCAACAGGATTTCGATCTTGTAGTCCTGAATAGTTTCCAAAACTGTCAGCATGGCGCGAAGTCCACGATATAACCGGTCTTCGCGCCACGCAAGAATCACATCAAATTCATCTTTGGATGCATCGTTGAGCATTGCCAGTAAACCGGGACGATCGGAACGGCTGCCTGACGGTTCTATCAACTTACTGCCAACCCGATACTTTTCCACATCGCGATACACGCGAACCACTTGCAATCCCTTTTCTTTGGCCAGAGTTTGGCAATCTGCTTCCTGTTCAACGGGACTGGAGTTTTCACCCTGCGTTTCAGAGGATGTCCGGATGTAAATGACTGCTCTGCGAGACATTGAATACCTTCGGAACAAGATTATGGAGTTACTAGTTCAACTATACTGAAAATAATAAATCGGTGGCGTCGACGTGTCGCTAAGAAATTCCAGAGTGTTGCCGCGATGAATCCATGTATCCAAGGGTACTATGTACGGCGATCCCATTAAACTCTGTATTCAAATGTCTTCATTGACAATGAAAACTTCTTGAGTTATTATTTCAACATGAATGAAAACATATGGAAATCCAGATGGACCAAGGATCAAATCAAGTCCATGTTGTTGGAACAATTTGATTCCTTTTGGAGCCGCGATTTGGGAATAGTCCGCACACAACTCGCAGAAGTGGAACAGACAAGAAGGGTTCCCCATGCTGTCATCATCTCCGGATTGCGCCGAGCAGGGAAATCAACCTTGCTACTACAATTGGCTCATCGGTTAGGTCGAGAGCAATTCTACTATCTCAATTTTGAGGATGATCGCTTTTTAGGCTTTCGTGCAGAAGATGCCAACGACCTATACCAGGCGCTGCTCGAAGTTTTTGGCGAACGCAAAATTTTCATTATTGATGAAATCCAGAATATTGATGGCTGGGAACATTTTGTCCGCCGCTTTATGGATATGAGGTTCAAGTTTTATATTACAGGATCAAACGCATCTCTGTTCAGTCGGGAGTTGGGAACGCGTCTCACCGGCCGGTACGTCCCGATCGAGCTGTTTCCGTTTTCTTTCAAGGAATTCATGCTGTTTCGAGGAGAATCGTCGCCTGACCTGGATCGTATGACAACCGTGGACCATGCCCGCTTGCAAAATTCCCTTCAATCCTATTTACAATTCGGCGGTATTCCAGATGCGCTCAAATATCCAGAACTCCCCCTCTTACGTACACTCTATGATGATGTTTTGTATCGAGACATTGCAACACGTTACCGGCTTGAGGCGGTGACCGCTATCAAAGAACTGGGGTTCTTTCTGATGAGCAATCCAGCCAATCTGATATCGTTTAATAAACTCAAAGACCAGTTTCGAGTCGGCAGTGTAAATACGATCAAGAACTATATCGGATACATGGAGAACAGTTGGCTCTTCTTTACGCTGAATGTCTATGATTTCTCAGTGAAGCGCCAACAGATCGCGCCCAAGAAGATATATGGGATCGATACCGGTTTGATCAACACCATCGGTTTTGGTTTTTCACCAAACACAGGAAAATTGCTTGAAAACCTTGTCTTTTTGGCGCTCAGGCGGAAAACCAAGGAGATCCATTACTTGTCCTCCCCAGGTGGGTATGAGGTGGATTTCTATTTGCCCGAACAACGCCAGCTTATTCAGGTTGCCGGGAACTTGGCTCAATCTACAACGCGCGACCGGGAGGTACGCGCTATAAAGGATGCGATCGGGGCTGTAAAAGTACAAAGCGCCATAATTCTGTCGGACTCCAACGAGGAGCCATTTGAGATCGACGGCATCCCAGTGCAGATACGATCCACGGCAGAATGGCTGCTTGCAGAATAGATGAATCTGGCTAACTTCCCCAAATTTTATCCCATGCGATAATATCGTTGTAATTCTTCACACAGTGATGGATATGGTCTGTTTGCCGTGCTTATGAAGTATGTGTAAAAACGACTCCAGCAAGCAACAAATCACTTTGCTGTCGAACCTTGAGATTACAACACCACTAAAATCTGTCCGGCGGGGTACATATTTGGTATACGGGTATAAGGTTAGGCCTGCTGTTGCCTGGATCATCTAAAGTAAAATGCCCTGCTAGAGGTCTGACAGGGCATTTTACTTTTCAGTTTTGCATCTGCAACATATAGTAGATCGAGCTGTTATTCAATCAGCCACAACCATGCGTTTTCAAACTGACAGGTAGCCTTGCTGCCCGATTGACTCAATGCCACCAGTGCCATAAAGCCGCGATCGAAGGTAGTATCGGCATTGGCAAGGGCGCGTTTTCTGGCACGGTAATCTGCCTGGATCTGCTGTACCACAGTATCATACTCAGCCTTCTTCAACAGGTAGTTTGCCATTGCTTCAGCATCGTCTGTGTTACCAGGCTTCGCTGGTTCCGGAGGAAGGGCCGGGGCAGCTGGTGGAGCGCTGGGATCAATCTCGCCAAGCAGGGTGCCATTGGTGTAAATGTAAAACCGGTTGGCGCGCCCCACAACGGTCAGGTTGTTGGTGGCCTGGTTCTGCCAGTCAAAGCCCGGGTCGCGCCCGTAAGCGTAAATATCCTGCCCGGTCACGATTTCGCCTTTCGCAATCGTGAGGAACAAAAAGTGTCCGCTGGCAACGCGAGAAATAGTTGCCAGATATGTATCCATGGCTTCCTTATTACCGTTTGATCGCATGACAAACCCACAGCTGGACGCGCTGCCAATGGCATCCCATGTAATGTCGGCGGATATGACAAAGTCAGTGGCCAGGGTGGCAATGAAGTAATTGACGTAGTCAAACTTCATGAATCCTTCTACTTCGAGAGAAACAGGCGGATGCACCCATCCAACATGTCCAGCTGCCGGATCTACACCATATTTTGGTAGCTCTGCAAGAATTGGACCCTCCGCTGCGGCCGTGGCAGCCTGATCATCGGCGCTCAATGCCCCGATAGCCGACTGAGTTGCGGCCATCGCCTGCGATTCGACCGTGGCCGCAGCCTGGGCGGTCTCCACCGGTGAATTGGGGTTCTGTTTCACCGATGCTGCCGCTGTGGATGTTTGACGAACAGAGGCGCTGATCGCATCCAGAGTAGCCTGCCTGGCCGGATCGTTCGCCCCTGCCCCACAGGCGTTCAACAATAAACTGACCGAGACAAATAAAAACCATGCAAATAGAACGGTTCGCTTCATTCGTTTCATGTTACATCTTTACGTTTCTGCAGGAAGAGTATGGCCACGAATAGGATGGATATGATACCAAGCTGCACCATCCACGTGCGGATAATCTTTGCCCAATAAGCAGCCGGGTTTTCTTTGTCCACGAATGACCAGCCAATCCCTGTATAAAAGACCTCCATGGTGCTCTCCGCAGGAGTAACAGCCGACGCCTGCCCGATCTGCCAGTTGATCAGGTCCTGCTGGTAGGTGATGATCTCACTCTTATAGACTTCAGATTGGGCCTGGTAGGTCTCGATTTGCTTTTTGTAGTCTTCCTGGATTTTGGTGGCCTGCTGCTCCCATGCCTGAAGTTCGGTGAAGAAATCAGCCATCGCAACACTGTCCGATTGATCAAGGGGTTGCACAGGGCGTTCCGGAATCACCGGTTCAGGCGGTGGTGGTCCCAACGGCGCCGGTTCAACTGGAGGTTGCTGGTCGACAGCCGCGTTGTAGAACTGTCCCAGGCCGGGGTAGTTGCAGGATTCCTTGTTGAGCATGTTCAGACCCATGCAACGACAACCATTTGCCAGCTTATCCTGAATGCTCATGGCTTCGCGCACATCTTTAGGCAATGCCCAACAGATGTCTGCGGCCACATCTGATCCGGTGGCTGTAATGCTCATCAGCGCTTCGAATGCCCAACGCGTCGATATAGGTGCAGATACGAACGTAGGAAGCGGGACGAGCGCACCCGCCAAAACGATCTGCGGCAGCATTAACATGATCACCAGCAACGGCGCCGAATTGGCATTGGGCGCGAGCGCAGACGCGAACAAACCCAGCATCATACCCGCAAGCGTTGCGAGTACCATCGTGATGTAAACCTGAACGAATTCGAGCACTCCGCCCGGCATTTCAAAAGCCAGATAGTGAACAATCGTATACGCGAGGGCCTGATACAACGCCAGTACGGCCGCCACCCAAATTTTGGAAAGCACATACGGCAGGATCTGTAAGTTGACAAGCCGCTCGCGCTTATAGATCTCCTGTTCCTTGACGATCTCTCGCATCTGCGAGATGCCCCCCACCATGACACCATAAATGGTCATCAGGAACAACGTGATCATGACGTTCGGCATACTTCCGTTTTCGAAGGCAAACGGATTCCTTCCCAGCAGGATCGCGAGGATCACATCCAGCAGGCTCACGATCGGCGCCGTAACCAGCATCAGCATAAGGGCGAATCGGTCGCGCGTCAAAATTTTCACATTGCGTGCCGAGAGCACCATCAGCTGCTTCAAGCCTGCACTCAATCCAGAGGCGGGTCCTGCAGCTTTTTTAACCGGTTTCTCCGGTTGTGGAACTGTGGGCACATTCCCCGGCGACATTTTTCCAGCTAATGGTTTGGCGACGTAATTCTGATAAGCCGCGCTTTCGCGATAGCGCTTCGCCCAATCCTCTGCCTTGCCATGATTCGGGTTATCCAGAATGGCATAGATCTCATCGAATTCGATCTTCGCGGCCCGGCGCTCACGCTCGGAGCGATATTTATCAAAATAGCCAAGGGCTTCCTCAGGCGGTCCAAACCATGCCAGGTAACCACCTCGTGCCAGGAAAATTACTTTATCGGCCAGCATCACATTTTTAGTAGCGTGGGTGATCAGGATGATTGTGCGCCCCTGATCTGCCAGACGCCGCATCAACTGCATTAACGCTGTTTCCGTGCCGGGGTCGAGCCCGGATGTGGGCTCATCGAGGAAGAACAGGCCTGGCTTGGTGAGCAGTTCAACTCCAATGGAGACGCGCTTCTGTTGTCCGCCGCTCAAGCCGCTGATCTGCACATCCTTTCTATGGACGAGGTCCAGGTCCTGAAGAACTTCCATGACGCGCTTATGTCTTTCAGCCGCTGAAGTGTCGCCTGGCATGCGCAATTGGGCGGCATAATCCAGCGCCTGATAAATGGTCAGCTCCATATGGATGATGTCTTTTTGCGGGACAAAACCAATCTCGTTGCGAATGGAATCGAAGTGGGCGTAAATATCGACATCGTTGACATACACCTTGGAGGGCGGTGTCGCGGGGCGATACCCGGCAACTGCGTCAACAAAGGTCGATTTGCCGCCGCCGCTTTGTCCTACAACAACAATGAACTCTCTGGGTTTAAAAGAAACAGATATATTCTGAAGGATGTTGAGGTCTTTGCGCACCCACTTGTTCAGCCCGACAACATCAACTCGCAGTCCCTTGCCATCATCGAACCTGGCAAGTTGATCTCTGCCCATGACAAATCGGAACTGGCCGATTCGTATGGTGTCATTGGGTTTTAACCACAGCGAGCCGTCAATGCGTTCGCCGTTGACGAAGGTCCCATTCGCGCTGCGTAGGTCCTCTACACGATAACGCTGCCCCACCCGCTCCACCTGCGCATGAAAGCGGGACACATTCGGCGACTCCAATACGACATCATTCGTGGCGTCCCGTCCGATCTGGATGAGGGTCTTTTCGCCAAAGACAATGTCGCGCTCTATTTGAGACGCCCCTGCCTGGCCAGGTGCATTGTAGTTGAGGGTCACCATCATCCCAGGATCCACACTATCGATCCTGAGTATGTCGCCATGACGGAGGATGTATTCCGGCTCTAACGGCCGTCCCTCATGGAGAAATGGATTCTTCGCCTCTGAAGAAAGTACTAATTTGTAACCACCGTTCACTTTATGTAACTGTGCATGTTGGCGCGAGACAATCTGTGAAGGGATCACAATATCGTTGCCGTCTGAACGGCCAATCGACAGAGTCTCTGCCGTCAAAGTGTACGTCTTTGCGTTTTCTCCTGCAATTGTGACAACCAGTTGTGGCGGAGCCAGGTTAAGCTGCGAAACATCAGGCATCTCTCCGATCATCGTCTGCATACTGCCACCAGCCATAACCGGAGTCGGGCGCATTGCAGTCGCCTCAGCCTCTGCGTTTGCCACCGGTGCCTGATACACCAGCGTAACAGTATTCCCCAGTTGGATCTGATCACCAGATTTCAACGTATAACGCTGCGTAAGTTTTTGACCATTGACATACGTTCCGTTGCTGCTCCCCAGGTCCTCTACAGTATAACCACTGCCTTCGCGTGTCAAGCGCGCGTGTCGTCGAGAGACAGCGGTGAACGCAAGAAGTAAATCCACAGATTTTTCATCGCGCCCAATGACAATCTCTGGCTTGGTGAGTTCAAATTCTGTGGGAGATGATGGAGATGAGTGAGCTTCGTTACTGAGAATGGTGAGCTTGAAACTGTTTGATTGGGTCACGAGTCTGATTCCTTATCATTGGTGTACAGACGAACACTACATCTTTTCAGGCTGTAAGTATTTCCCTGTATTGCAGCAGGTCCTGTTCGAAAAATCCCTACAATTTCAGGTTGTTATCTCACCTACATCGACATCAGTGCACATTTGCAACGTAGGCACGCCACCCGGTTGGTCGGTGCCGGGGAGTGCCGAGAGTGTCAGCGAGGTTATGGCAATAGCTCTCAGCAAATAAAAAACATCTCTTGCAACCAAGAGATTTTCCAGAATTTTGCCCCCTGTTGAGTTGAGGTAAATGAATATGATAAAGCAGAGAATGATTGGAAAGATTATACCTTTTCGAGAGAACCCATGTCAAGCAATCTGACCGAATTGCGTTCACCTCTCATGCAAAGGGCCCTGTTTTAATCTTGAGCCGTTCCAGAAAATGCCCCCTACCAAAAGCTCATTTTGAAAAAGCACTTTTGTGTTATAACTCGAAAATTATTCGTGTTTGTTGAGCTGCACTCTTATTTCATGGAGCATTGACATCTCTTGGAATTCCAACCACCCCGTTCCACAAACAATTTACTTGATGTACTCCGCCAGCGGGCCGACGAGCAATCGGATCACCTGATGTATCGATTCATTCAGGATGATGACTCCAAGATTGAGACCATCACCTTTGCTGAGATGGATCAACGGGCCCGTGCCATCGGCGCCTGGCTGGAAAGTTCCAACGCCAGCGGTGAGCGAGCGCTGCTTTTATATCCTCCAGGTCTGGAATACATAACGGCCTTCTTCGGTTGTTTGTATGCTGGCGTGACGGCTGTTCCCGCCTATCCCCCACGGCTTAACCGCCCGGTACCCCGCATCCAATCCATAGTGGCAGATTCACAGGCTTCATTTGCCCTCACCACATCCACGATCCTTCACAACGTTGAACAACGCTTCGCGCATGCACCCGATTTGCAGGCCTTGCACTGGCTGGACACCGAACAGGTTCCACTGGAGTTGGGAGCAGATTGGCGCTACCCAAATATTTCAAAGGAAACGTTGGCGTTTCTGCAATACACATCTGGTTCCACAAGCCGACCCAAGGGTGTGATGCTGAGTCACGGCAACCTGATGCACAATTTGAAAGCCATCCAGCGTGGTTTCCAGATCGACTCAACAGTGATCCCGGTTTTTTGGCTGCCCAGCTATCACGATATGGGACTCATCGGCGGCATTCTGGAGCCTGTATATCTTGGATCACAATCCACGCTCATGTCACCGGTATCTTTCCTGCAACGACCCTTGCGCTGGCTCGAGGCCATGAGTCGTTACAAAGCGACAATTACAGGAGCGCCCAATTTTGCATTTGATCTCTGCGTAGAGAAGGTCTCTGCCAAGCAGATCGAAACCCTGGACCTGAGTTCATTATCATTGGTATTCTGCGGGGCAGAGCCGATTCGCCCCGAAACGTTGGATCGCTTCGCGCGAACCTACGCACCAAGTGGTTTCCGAAAATCATCGTTCTATCCTTGTTTCGGTATGGCAGAAGCGACTCTGCTCGTATCTGGCGGAGAGGGTCCCGATGAGCCGCGTACATTCACCGTCGATCGAAAGTCCCTCGAACAGGACCGCGTTGTAGAAGTTGCTGCGGGCAAAAGCAACTCGCTCACCATGGTCAATTGCGGACAAACGGTTATCGATCAAAGGATTGTGATCGCCAATCCAACGACATTGGAGAACTGTCACTCCGATCAAGTTGGTGAAATCTGGGTGCAAGGACCCAGTGTCGCACAGGGATATTGGAAACTGACAGAAGAGACTCAGGCAACGTTTCAGGCGTATCTGGCAGACACAGGCGAAGGCCCTTTTCTTCGCACCGGCGATTTGGGCTTCCTCCATAATGGAGAGTTATTTGTCACAGGTCGTATCAAGGACCTGATCATTATTCACGGCAGCAACCACTATCCCCAGGATATTGAACTGACTGTCGAGTCATCGCACAGTGCTCTGCAACCTGGTGCTGGCGCGGCGTTTTCCGTTACCGAAAACGGAAAGGAACAACTCGTCATCGTCCAGGAGGTGACGCGCAAAAGCCGTCAACCTGATATTCATGAGGTGACGTCTGCGATTCGTCAGGCTGTGGCAGAAAAACACGACCTGCAAGTGTTCGCCATTGTGCTGGTCAAGCCGATCAGCATTCCCAAGACATCCAGTGGAAAGATCCAGCGCCGGGCCTGCAAGAACGCTTTTCTGGAAAACAGCCTCGATGTCGTGGGGCAATGGAATGCAAAACAACCGCAGGAAGCACCAAAGGAAAAAGCTGCACCTGCTCAACCAGCGATCTCGGAACAAAAGCGGACCATCGCGGCATCCGTAATCCGGACCTGGCTCGTGGCGCGCATTGCTGCCATGCTGGAGATTGACGTCTCATCAATCGATCCACGCCAGCCGTTTACCTATTATGGATTGGGTTCCATCCAGGCTGTTGGCCTGACCGGCGACCTGGAAGCGTTCCTCCATCGCAAACTGTCTCCTACTTTAGCATGGGATTACCCGACGATCGAGTTACTGGCAAACTATCTGGCGAATGAGGTTCCACAAGAGAGCTTTGCGAAAGCAGCGCCGAAGCCCGATCCAACTCCGACAAGATTCACAAAGGAACCGATTGCGATCGTTGGACTGAGCTGTCGATTCCCGGGTGCGCCGAATCCGGGCGCCTTCTGGGAACTGCTGCGCAACGGCGTGGACGCGATTACGGAGGTCCCAGCCGATCGTTGGGATGTAGATGCATTCCACTCTGAGAATCCTGACCCTGGCAAAGTCACCACACGTTGGGGCGGCTTCCTCGACCAGGTGGATCAGTTTGATCCACACTTCTTCGGCATTTCCCCGCGTGAGGCGGCCCGCATGGATCCGCAACAACGCCTGCTCCTGGAGGTCAGTTGGGAGGCGTTGGAAAATGCTTTCATCCCACCGCAATCGCTGGCAGGCACGCGCACCGGCGTTTTCGTGGGGATCAGCAGTTCCGATTACTCGCGCCTGCTTGCCGACCCAAGCATGTTCGACGCGTATGCCGGGACCGGCAACGCACACAGCATTGCGGCCAACCGCCTTTCGTATGTTTTCGATCTGCGTGGTCCCAGCATGGCTGTGGACACCGCTTGTTCCTCATCATTGGTATCGGTTCATCTGGCCTGTCAGAGCCTGCGAAACGGCGAATCGGACCTGGCCTTAGCCGCGGGCGTGAACCTCATATTGACACCAGAACTGACGATCACCTTCTCACAAGCGCGCATGTTATCACCCGACGGCCGCTGCAAGACCTTTGATGCAAACGCCGATGGCTATGTGCGCGGTGAAGGCTGCGGTGTTGTGATCCTCAAACGCCTATCCGATGCGATGCGCGATGGCGACAACATTCTGGCATTGATTCGCGGCTCGGCAGTGAATCAGGACGGTCGCAGCAACGGACTCACCGCCCCGAATGGATTGGCCCAACAAGATGTCATTCGACAAGCATTGGCAGAGGCGCAGGTGGCGCCGCATCAGATCGGGTATGTGGAAACGCATGGTACCGGCACGCCGCTCGGCGATCCGATTGAAATCGCATCGCTGCGCGCCGTTCTCGATGCCGACCATTCCAGCGGCAGAGTACTGATCGGTTCGGTCAAAACGAACATCGGTCATCTCGAATCCGCTGCGGGGATTGCCGGTCTTATTAAATCCGTGCTGGCTCTTCAACACGAAGCGATCCCACCACACCTTCACCTCAAAGAAATCAACCCCTATCTTTCACTGGATGACTCTCGAATCGAGATCGGCACCTATCTTCGACCCTGGAAACGACGCGAGGAGCCGCGCTTCGCAGGCATCAGTTCGTTCGGGTTTGGGGGCACGAACGCACATATCATAATCTCGGATGCGCCAGCGGTTACGATAACAGAATCATCAGAAACTATCGAACGCCCACGTCATCTCCTGGCTTTATCTGCGAAGAGTGAACCCGCCTTGCAGGACCTCGCATTCAGCATCCATGAAGCGCTCGATCCCACGAAACAGTCCATCGCTGATCTTGCACATACGGCAAATACAAGCCGTTCCCATTTTGAACAGCGCCTGACAGTTCAGGCTGGTTCTACAGAAGAACTCAGACAGGGGCTGAATGAATTTCTTAACGGTACAGAGTCATCCCTGGTTGCCACAGGCTTGTCAAAACCTGGCACACCGCCAAAGATTGCGTTTCTGTTTACCGGGCAGGGTTCGCAATATGCGGGCATGGGAAAAGGATTATATGAAACCCAGCCTGCTTTCCGTGATGCACTCGATCAATGTGCAGCCATCCTCAACCGTTTGCTGGACCGTCCATTGTTCGACGTACTCTTCGCACCTGAAGGCGATTCTACAATTCATCAAACCACCTACACACAGCCCGCCATCTTTGCCTTCGAATACGCGCTTGCACAGATGTGGCTTTCCTGGGGTGTCCAGCCACATGCTTTGATCGGGCACAGCGTAGGCGAGTACGTGGCGGCCTGTATCGCGGGCGTATTTACGCTGCAAGACGGGCTTCAATATATTGCCGGACGTTCGCGATTGATGGGAGCACTGCCGCAGAACGGAAGCATGGCGGCGGTCTTTGCCGATGCTGCGCAGGTGGCAGATGTTTTGAAACACTATGAGAGACAAGTCTCTATCGCTGCGACGAACAGCCCCGATAATATTGTGATCTCAGGTGAAAAAACGGCAATTGACGCCATGATCGAGGAACTGAGCACACGCGGCATTTCGTCGAAACTTCTGACGGTCTCACATGCGTTCCATTCCCCGCTCATGGATCCCATTTTGGATTCCTTCGATTCCCTGGCACAAGAAGTGCAATCCCACACACCGCGCATCCCGCTGGTTTCGAATAGAACGGGTGAATTTATGGCCGCCGATCAGATACCAGATGCTGCCTACTGGCGCGATCATCTGCGTGGAGAAGTGAAATTCTCCGCCGGAATGAAAGCCCTGGCAGATTGGGGAATCGATGCCTTTATCGAAGTCGGACCCGCGCCTGTTCTATTAAGTATGGGAAGGCGCTGCCTGCCTGACTCAAAGGCCGTGTGGTTGCCCTCACTGCGGCCCGGACAGGATGACTGGAAAGTACTTCTGGATAGTCTCGGCAAGCTGTATGTGCAGGGTGTCGATCTCCAGTGGGCGGGCTTTGATCAGGGATACACACGTCATAAAACATCTCTGCCAAATTATCCATTTGACCGGCAACGGTACTGGCTCGAGAGTTCTGGTGTTCACACGATCGAGCAGGTACGTCACGAAGTTTCTCGCCTCATCACTGAATCACCCCTGCCTTCTCACCCGTCGCGCTCCAATGGAAAATCTCATACGCCTGAACCGAAAAAGATCGAAGACGCTGCTGGTCGTTCCAATCACAAGAAACCGAAATCGGCCCAGCAGCCCCAGGCCGATGATTTAGATCACGAAAAGTTATTGGCGACAGACCCGTTGCAACGTCAGCCGGTTCTGGAAGCGTTTCTCCAGAGACAAGTTGCGCGCGTTTTGGGTATGGACCTGGCCCTTCTGCGCCTCGACCAGCCATTGGATGCGTTGGGACTTGATTCCCTGATGGCTATCGAATTCAAGAACGCACTGGAATCCAGGCTGGGAGTCCGGTTGCCGGTTTCCAGCCTGCTGCAAGGACCGACCATTTCCGGGCTTGCCAGCCAGGTGCTGGAGCGGTTTGGCGAACCGATATCCAGCGTGGCCGCAATCCCAATACGGGAAGTGGATGGCGTTCATCCACTCACCCACAACCAACAGTCCATGTGGCTGCTCGATCAACTGATGCCCGAAGGAATCTCTTTTAATGTCTCTGGCGCGGTTCGACTGCATGGCACTCTTGATCATAGCGCGATGCGGCGTGCCCTGGCGATACTGATGGAACGTCATGGGGTCCTGCGAACAACATTCAAGATGGTGGATGGCCAGCCCGTACAACAGGTTCATCCCCAATTGCCAGTGCCGCTGGGCGAGGAACATGCATCCACCTGGACGGAAGACGTACTTCAGGACTGCCTGGAAGACTTTGCGTTCCGCTCGTTCGATCTTGAAAAGGAGCCGGCATTTCGGGTTGTCCTGTTCGAGAGATCGCCGCAGGAAACGGTATTGCTCCTGGCGGTCCATCACATCATCACCGATTTCTGGTCGATGACGTTGTTTGCCTCAGAATTGATGACATTATATACCACCGAAACCAGGGGCTATCCGTCTGCGCTTTCACACTTAAGCCACACGTATATAGATTTCACGTATTGGCGAAACGATGTGCTACACAGCGACCAGGGAGAACGACACTTGGAATACTGGCGGAACCAGTTATCCGGTGAATTACCCATCCTGGATCTTCCAGCCGATCGACCTCGCAAACCCATTCAAATCTATCGCGGCGACACGCAGCATCTGCGCATCAACCCCGTGTTGACACAAAAGCTCAAGGAGCTTGCCACAGCCAACAATGCCACCCTTTACATGACACTGCTGGCCGCCTTCCAAACACTGCTGCATCGTTACAGCGGCCAAGACGATATTCTTGTCGGCTCGGCAATGGCGGGTCGCACTCACCCAGACCTGGCCGGGGTGATGGGATATTTTGTCAACCCAGTTGCGATGCGGACCAGCTTCTCTGACCACCCAAGTTTCGCCAATGTGCTGGAGCAGGTCCGCAAAACGGTTCTGGATGCGCTTGACCACCAGGATTTCCCGCCCGCGCTTTTGGCAGACCGATTGCATATTCTGCATCGCGACGCGAGCCGCCCTCCGCTGTTCGAGACGACGTTTATCTTCGAAAAGGCACATGTCGAGCAGGTGCGCGGCTTGAATTCGATGGCGCTGGGCATACCCGGCCGCCGCATCGAAATGGAGGGTCTGTCTGTTGAATCGATGAGTCTGCTGCGACAACCCTCGCAGTTCGACCTCACGCTCATGATGGCAGAAACAGACGATACTTTATCCGCAGCTTTCATTTACAACCCAGACCTGTTCGACCCATCGACGATCACACGCTTCGCCAAACATTTCGAAAATCTCCTGGATGGAATTACATCTGCCCCAGACCAGCCCGTGGCGGGACTATCGCTTCTTTCCAGCTCCGAACAGACTCTCTTCGACCAGCTGAACGCCACCCAAGCGGAATATCCAAGCCTGAGTCTGCCTCAATTAATCGAAGAACAGGTTAATCGCACGCCAGACAATATCGCAGTGGTGTTCCACGACCAACAGTGGACCTATCGTCAGTTGGATGAACGCGCAAACGCGATTGCCGTTTCCCTTCGAACGCTCGGTGTCAAACCTGAATGCCTCGTAGGGCTATGCCTGGAACGCTCGCCGGAAATGCTGGCTGCATTGTTGGCCATCCAGAAGGCGGGCGGCGCGTATGTGCCGCTTGACCCAACATTCCCGCAAGACCGCCTCGCGTTCATGCTGTCAGACTCAGCAGCTCCCGTTCTGATCACCCAGACATCGCTTGCATCGCTCTATTCAGACTATCAAGGGAAAGTTGTGTTGCTCGATGAAATAGCAGAGCGCTCGCCGAAAGCGAAAAGGCGCACTTCATCTAAAAAAGTTCAGCCTTGTTCTGAAGATCTCGCCTATGTTTTGTATACCAGTGGATCAACAGGCAAACCTAAGGGAGTGATGATCTCACACCAGGCTTTGGTCAATTTCCTTGTTTCGATGCAAAGGCAGCCTGGGCTGAGCGCCAACGATACCCTGTTGGCCGTTACAACTCTTTCCTTTGATATCGCCGGGCTGGAGTTGTATCTACCGTTGATCACGGGAGCCAGGGTCGTCATCGCAGACCGCGAAACCGCAGCCGATCCTTATGTATTGATGAAAGAGATCGAGCGTTGCGGTGCCACGGTCATGCAGGCCACGCCTGCCACCTGGCGCATGCTCATCGACGCGGGCTGGCAAGGCAAGCCCGATCTGAAAATTTTGTGCGGCGGTGAAGCCTTGCCCGCTGACCTTGCAGCAGGTTTAGCAAAGCGCGGCTGTGAATTGTGGAATCTGTATGGACCTACGGAGACTACGATCTGGTCGACGCTTCATCGTGTGGACGACGCTGCACGTGAGCAGACAATCAGCATTTCGATTGGCAGGCCAATTGCCAACACACAAATTTATATATTGGATGCCAACCTGCACTTGGTGCCCATCGGTGTAACCGGCGATCTCTATATCGGCGGAGATGGTCTCAGCCGCGGTTACTTGAATCGACCTGAATTAACCGCAGAAAAATTCATCCCCAATCCCTTTGACTCATCCTCGTTGATCTATAAAACCGGGGACCTGGCACGCTATCGATCCGATGGAAACATCGAGTTTCTGGGACGCAGCGATCATCAGGTAAAAGTGCGCGGCTATCGTATCGAGACAGGTGAGATCGAGGTCGCTCTGGTAGCGCATCCCGCTGTGGGGCAGGCTGTCGTTATGGCACGGACGAGTTCATCGTCAGACGCGGTGCTCGTTGCGTACCTGGTTCCGGCCGAGGCGGGGAAGGAACCGGAGTCCGCTTCCTTGCGCGCGTTCCTGAGGCAGAGCATTCCCGAGTATATGATCCCGTCTGCGTTTGTCACTCTGAATGCTTTTCCTCTCACTCCTAACGGCAAAGTAGACCGGCGTTCCCTGCCAGAACTATCCAATGAAAGTCTCGCCGCGAGAACAGAGTACACCGCCCCACGCACTTCCAATGAGCAAGCCATCGCTGCCATATGCGCCGAAGTGCTTAACCTTGAACGCGTGGGGGTTCACGACAATTTCTTCGATATTGGAGGCAATTCCCTGATCGCTACACGGCTGGTCTTTCAGCTACAGGAACATTTCCAGGTCAGGCTGCCGCTCGTGCGTCTGTTCGAGATGCCCACAGTAGCGGGACTTGCGAAGGCTGTGGAGGATGCGCGTACACTACCAGCAGACGACCACAGCTTCGACGCGATCACACTTGAGGAACTGAAACGCGAAGTGGTGATCGACGATGCCATCAATCAAGAAGGTCTGGTGTACCGGCATGTTGCGGAGCCGAAACATATCCTGCTGACAGGTGCAACAGGTTTCCTGGGCGCGTATCTGTTTACGGGGTTATTGGAAAAGACTCAGGCAGCTATGTATTGTCTTGTTCGAGCCAAAAGCGAGAGTGAAGGCTTGCAGCGGTTGAAAAAGAATCTCGAATATTACGAGCTATGGGATGAGTCGTATCTTCCACGGATTCGAATTCTGCCCGGCAACCTGGACCAACCCGGCTTCGGACTCTCAGATACACAATACGATTTCCTGGCGAACCAGCTGGATGTGATCTATCACAATGGCGCGATGGTGAACTTTGTATATCCCTATCAGGGATTGAAACCGGTTAACGTGGAAAGTACCCATGAAGTGCTGCGTCTTGCCAGCATGAAAAAGTTAAAGCCTGTTCACTTTGTATCTTCGATATCTGTCTTCATGAAGGGTGACTTGCGCGACAGGAACATTTGCTATGAAGACGCAGATCTCGAAGAGGTCGGAGTACCCTTCGGCGGATACGGACAAAGTAAATGGGTGGCAGAAGGTTTGATGCGTGCCGCAGCACAACGCGGTGTGCCGATGACCATCTTCCGACCCGATAATATTCTCGGCGATCGCCAGCGCGGTATTCTCAACACCAGTGATATGACCTACAGCCTCGTGCGGGCCGTCTTCAAGCTCGGCTCTGTGCCAGATGTGGAGATCATGGGCGGCATCGTGCCCGTGGATTTTGTGAGCAATGCGATCGTACATCTCTCCAGTATGCCTGAATCGTTCGGCAAGACATTCCATCTCTCAGCATTGAAACAGTCCAACTTCACCGAGGTCTTCCGAATGATGAACGCCATGGGCGTGCCGATCAAACAGATTCCGTTCGCCGAGTGGAAGACCGACTACTACAACCTGGCCAAACAATTTCCCGAGGAATCCTTCCACGCGTTCCTGCCACTGATCAATCAGGTTGGAACAGATCGGTTGAGTCTGCCGCGGCTCGACCTATCGAACACAATTGCCGGGTTGAAAAACTCATCGATCACTGTTCCTACTGTCGATGCGGAACTGGTGGAAACCTATGTGAGATATTTTATGAAAGCCGGACTCATATCGCCTGCAACGAGGAGCATCATCCATGACTGACAGCTTACATCGTGTTGTGACTGCATTAAACGAAGTTGCAGATACCTACCGGGTCTGGCCGCGCGGTTTGATCAATCCGGGTGGGCCGCATCGTGCGCTGACGGGCACATTATTTCCGGTTAGCATCGGCGAGGATGAATGTGCCGTATTTGGAAGGCTGATCGAACGCTTTCGACCCAGGCATACGTTCATTATCGGAAACGCGTTTGGGTTTTCCTCCTGTTATATTGCGGATGTCATGCAGCAACATGGAGGCATCAGCGTTGTCACTCTCGATAGCGAGGTGGAAGGCAGGGGACAAACATGCGCTCTCATCGCGCGTCAACTGGCAAACCGGCTCGAATTGAATCTGCTGAAGAACAAAAAAGGACAATCACCGATCGATACTGCTGCAGCCGTGGAAACGGACCAGCACGACCTGGTATTCATCGATGGCAACCATGGTCACCCCCATGTCTTCCATGATTTCCATGGAATCCTGCCCTTTACAAATGAACAGACGATCTTTGTCTGGCATGATTTCTGGCTGCCTGGCATTGTCCCCTGTTTGCGCGCAGCCGAGAGCGAGGGCGTCAAATGGATCTGGCTGCCCACCTCTTGTGAAATGGTCATCGGCGTCCGCGACAAAACTGTATTCACAGAGCTTCAGAAGATGTTCCCCGATGGCGTAGAAAACCAACAACCGCACTCTGCTCTGCTTGCGCCGGTCATTCTGACGAAGGAGCTGGTCAGGCAGGCATGGGATGTGGTCACACGCCCCATCCTTTCGCGATTTGATTCCAGCACACGGCTTCGCGGCGATGTGTAGGGTTCGCTCAAGGTCATGCTGTAAACTTTATTCTGTTAAAGAGTTCTGATCGAGGCATTGCCGGCTATCGTCTCCCTTTGGGTACAGCCTGTAGAGATTCGAATCCATAACAACGCAGTATCGCTCAATCAAACTGGAAGCCGAATAAAAGCGCTCGCTCAACGATGCCAGATAGATCGGGCGATGGGTGAACTCCGCCTCGATGACATCCAGAACGAGGTTGGGATCAAACGAAAATGGATCGGCGGTGGGCCAACCAAGGATCGTTACATCAGGACGCCTGTTTTCAATCTTGTGGAAGTAGCGCAGGATGAAATATTCGTCGGTATCTGTATACCATTCAGCGATCACCAGCGCATCTGGGGCGAGTCCTTGAACGGTCGCCTCTCCAAAGTGATACGGATCAAAGTCGCCGCGTTTGTTGGGGTTAATATAGTAGTCCAGCCCGTTGCGCAGTCCGGTACCGATTTGCGGAATGCGCAAGAATGAATCTCCAAGTCCGTTCTCCTGCATCAGTTTCGGTAGTATCCGGTAAAAGGAGGGCGCGAAAATAAGGGGAAGAAACAGGAGGACACTTGGAAGGAGCATGGATCCTTTCTTCAAACTAGAAAAAAGATGAAGCACCCCCATCCCGATTAGCAGTGCAAAGAATACATGGGATGTCATGAAAAAAGCGAACTGATCAGTCACTCGATAAAAGATGCCGAAGAGAGTATATACGATATAGAGGGTAACCAGCTTGCGTGAGGCGAGATCGGCGTTGAGGAATATCTTGCGAAAACCCAGCGCTCCCAAAACGATCCCGACCGGACCAAACTGTATTACAAGCAGCATCAAATAAGTTAGCAGGCTCTCTGCAAAAATCAGGGGAGAAAACGCTCCCAGCCCTTGAAGAAACGTGGAACCAACGGCTGAGCCTGCGAACTGTTGAAGAGCGAATTTATCGAACAGCCGAATGAACTGAAAGATATAGAGCGAAAAGCCGGCAAGAAACGCAATGACAGGCAGGATCAGTTTCCTCCACTGTGCAGCCGGAAACAACTTAAACTTTCGAGTTATAAGAAGGTAGAGACCCAGTGCGGGAATGGCCAGCGCGGCGAGGATGTGATTTGCGAGGGCCAGTCCGAACGCGAAGGTACTGTATGTTAGAACACGGTAGTTACCGGTTCTTTCGAACTCGTCGAAGAAATAGATACATGAAAGCAGGAGGAATGCAAACAGCGTATACACTTCGGGGGTGGAGGAATGCCACCAGAAGGTGTGAGAAACGGCCAGAGCCAGGGCGGCATATACAGATGCTAAAAGTGAATCGGTGAATCGGTGGGCAAGCAGGAACACTAGGGCAACCGAGGCGCCGCCAAAAAATGCGGAAATAAAATTGACAACCCATAAAGAATCCACGAACGGCAGTGATTTGACCAGCAAATGCCCGAGGACGATATACAAAGGATGGTCCCAGGCGGTAACGCCGAGTCGGGCAAAAGGGTAAGGGTCTGGGTGGAATTCGTCAGGGCTTAGCTCAGCCAGGACAAACGATTCCCCTGAGATCACTTCACTCTGTAAGCGGACTCCGTCACCCCAGGCCAGGGATGGCGAAAGTGTAAATAGGTAAAAACTGGTCGTTAGCAGAAAGACCAGCAGGGCAGAACTATATTGTTTCGGCATAGATAATAGTATTTGAATGGAATTTAATGAACGGGTTCGTATTTCCCGACAATTAGCACGGCGTTACTTCCACCGAACGCAAATGAATTGCTCATGATATTTTGCAGGTGCACGTTCCGGCTACCTTCGATAACATAGTCCAAATCACATTCGGGGTCGGGGACCTTGTAATTAATAGTTGGTGGCACCACCTGATCGCGCAGGGAAAGGATGCATCCGATCAATTCCAATGCACCACTACCCGCGATGGAATGTCCCAGAGCCGCTTTGTTTCCAACGATCGGGATGTCATACGCCCGCTGGCCGAATACTTCCTTGATTGCATGAGTCTCATTTTTATCATTCCATACTGTTCCCGTAGCATGGGCATTGATGTAATCGATCTCATCCACGGTCAACTCGGCATCCGCCAACGCTCGTCGCATTGCCATTGCAGGACCAATTTGAGCGGGCTGCGTTAGGTGACTGCTGTCGGCACTCGCACCATAGCCCTTGACCTCACCCAGGATGGGAACCCCGCGCCGAAGGGCATGACTCTCTGCTTCCAATACGAGGATACCGGCGCCCTCTCCCAAAATCAACCCATCCCTATCGGCGCTAAATGGTCGACAGGCTTGCGATGGCGGATCGATGAGTCCTGAGACGGCATGCAGTGCGAGCCAGGAGCCCACAACAGTCGGCGAAAACGGAGTATCAGCCGCGCCAGTAATCGCTACCGAAAGGGTTCCGTTACGGATCATTTGGAACGCGTATCCAATAGAATGCGCTGCGGTTGCACATGCCGCGTCCACGTTCACCAACGGTCCTTGAAAACCATGCTTGATCGATATGTTGGCTCCGGGCCCTATATTCATGGAAATCGGGATCGTAAAGGGGCTAAGACGCTCCCCCGCATAGAATGCCTTGAAATAAGGTTCCGCTCCACTATAACCACCGATGCAACTGCCAACGAAAACTCCAATCCCCGATGGGTCGACATCTCCACTTTCAAGCCTTGCTTCTGAGATCGCCTGTTTGGCAGCAACCAGACCCAGTTGTGAGGAACGACTCATCCGCCGGGACTCTTTGCTGTCGAAATGTTGACGCTCCTCATATCCCCATACGGCTCCACCAACCTTGAACGGAAGGTTGGAAAAGACGCTGCCATCGAGATATCCTATTCCGGAGCGGCCGTCCACTAGTCCATCCCAGAACTCAGTCAGACTGCAGCCCAATGGGCTTGCAACGCCCATGCCGGTTACCACCACACGCTCTCTCGTTTGAGACATTGATAAGACCTCCTATAAATCTATCTATAAAGTACATTACCAGATCCTGTAATATGTCACGTGTCAAACGTGAGAAAATTCTAACACGCTATTTTGGTCACCAGATCAACCATCCGGACCATTCCACCAAAAGCACACAGCGCAGTATTCTCAATTTGCTTCTCGCGGTGCTAGATGGGATCACAACATCCATTTCAAAACCAGTGCTCAATTGGGACATTTGTAACTTGAATAGTGTTTTATACAATTGTATAAAGAAATGAATGCACTGTGACAAATCGCGATAAACAGCTCTTCCCTAACCAATGGCCAATACCACACATCCATGAACCAGAGCGCTGGACTCCCCTTTATACATTACGCCGTCGCATTATTGCCTGTACGACAGTGATCGAAGAGATGTCGCCCTTTCTGCCGGCCGATGTACCTTCAGAAACACTCGACTTTGGCCTGCATTTACATCCTCAGGAATTAAGAAAATTTCTACAAAAGCAGATCGATCAGTTCAGCCATCAGGCGGATGTGTGGATCGTATTCCAGATTAATAAGTCGCTAAACAAGTGCATCAGTATCCACTTTTATATCAACTACCTTCAAACATTTTCAGCCTCACAATCGCAAGCGGATTTGTCCTGCGGGGTACAAATCTGGTACACGGGTAAAAATTTCATAGGCGAGCGTAGGCGGCAACGTAGGCGGCGGAGAGAATTCTTCGCCGTTTTTATTTGTATTCCTCAATGATCAAAAGTGTTAAAACTTTTGCGTTTTATTACGTCTTTCTTATAAGAATCAAAAGAGGAATTAAGTCACTTTCAGAGGGTGTTGACTAATAACTTATAATAATTGCATGGCTGTGCTAATTTTAGCCACAAAACTGTACATCCCCTCACACCGACCGGGCATCGTTTCTCGCCCACATTTGATTGAGTGGCTGAACAATGGTCTGGCAACGGGATGTAAACTGACGCTCATATCCGCCCCCGCTGGTTTTGGCAAAACCACCTTGGTCAGTGAATGGGTTGCCAGCTGCGGACGACCCATAGCATGGCTATCGCTGGACGACGGGGATGGTGACCCGGCACGTTTCATCTCCTACTTGATCGCGGCGATACAAACCTTCGAGGCCGGATTTGGTGAGGATCTATTGATAGCGCTTCAATCCCATCAGCCGCCATCGATGGAGGCAATTTTAACAGCGCTACTCAATGAAATTTCCGCCCTTCCCAATCACTTTCTCTTCATCCTAGACGATTATCACTCAGTAGATTCTCAATCAGTCGATCAATCCCTGACTTTTCTAATCGAGCACCAACCGCCGCAGATGCATCTGGTCATCGCCACGCGCGAAGACCCGTCCCTGCCGCTAGCCCGCCTACGCGTCCGCGGCCAACTCACAGAATTGCGCGCTGCCGACTTGCGTTTCACTCCTACTGAAGCCACCGAGTTCCTTAACCGGATGATGGGGCTGAATCTCTCCGATGGAGATATCGCTGCACTGGAGTCCCGAACTGAGGGCTGGATCGCTGGCCTGCAATTGGCGGCGCTGTCGATGCAGGGGCGGAAAGACAGCGCTAGTTTCATCCAGGCCTTTACTGGCAGCCATCGTTTTGTGTTGGATTATCTAGCCGAAGAAGTACTTCGAAGCCAACCTGAATCCATTCGTGGCTTCTTGCTTGAAACTTCCATTCTCGATCGGTTTTGTACGTCACTTTGCAACGCGGTCACGGAATGGGAAGACAGCAAAGAAGTGTTGGATATTCTGGAACGTAGCAACCTATTCCTTACTCCGTTGGATGATAAGCGCCAATGGTATCGCTACCACCGTCTCTTCGCCGATGTTCTGCAAACACAATTGATGGAGACTCAACCTGATCGGGTAACTGTTCTCCATTCACGGGCGAGTACATGGTATGAACTGAACGGTTTGCGAGCCGATGCCATCCGCCACGCGCTGGCTGCCAGAGAGTTCGCACGAGCCGCAGACCTGGTCGAGTTGGCTTTTCCAGTTGTGAACATCAATCGACAGTTTTCCACTCTGCTGGGCTGGCTGAAGTCGCTTCCCGATGAAATGGTTCGCGTAAGACCTGTTCTTTGTTATGCAAATGCTTTGTCGTCAATGGCTTGCGGCGAAAATGAGAGTGTGGAGCCTCGCTTGCAAGACGCTGAACGGTGGCTCAATATAAGGGAGCAGCCAGAATTTCTACCTCAGGGAATGATCGTCGTGGACAAAGAGGAATTTCGCCGTCTGCCGGGCTTGATCGCTTTGATCCGTGGTGGGCAAGCCTTGGGCCGGGGCGATATGACCGAGACCGAAAAATATGCCCGAAAGGTGCTCGATTTTGCTTCTGCCAATGATTATCTGATGCTTGGTGGAGCAGCCTCGCAACTGGGGCTCGTTGCATGGACGAACGGCGATCTCGACACCGCCCGAAGGATGACTGCCGATGGCATCGAGAGCTTACGGCAGGATGGGTTTATCTCCCCATCCATCGGCGCTGCCATCACCTTGGCGGATATCCAGATGGTGCAAGGTTGCCTGCACGAGGCAATGACCACCTATGAGCAGGGATTGCAGTGGGCGACAAGGGAAGCACGAGTTCTGCAGGGTGCAGCGGATATGCACGTGGGCATGAGCAGCCTTCACTATGAACGTAACGATCTGGAGGCTGCGGTTCAGTGCCTGCTCACAAGCCAGTCTCTGTGCGAGCTTGCCGGGCTGCCGCAAAACCCGTATCGTTGGCGCGCGGCGATGGCGCGCATACGACAAGCCCGGGGCGATCTGGATGGCGCGCTCGGCCTGCTCGAAGAGGCTGAGCGCGTATACGATGGCAATTTCTCCCCGAATGTTCGTCCGGTCGCAACGCGAAAGGTACGGGTGTGGCTCCTCCAAGGTCGGTTGGATGAATCCACCCGCTGGACGCGCGAGCGTGGTTTATCCGTTGATGACGAACTTACCTACCTGCGCGAGTTCGATTACCTCACCCTGGCGCGAGTACTCCTAGCGTGCCATCAGCATGACCATGCAGTTGTCCCCATTGCTGAGATCGTGAATCTGTTGGAGCGTCTATTGAAAGCCGCGGAAGAGGGCGGGCGGATGGGAAGTGCAATCGAAATTCTGGCATTGCAAGCGATTGCTCATGACGCACAAGGCGACATACCCTCCGCTTTATTGTCTTTACAACGCGCTCTCCAGTTGGCTGAGCCACAGGGTTATATCCGCATGTTCCTGGATGAAGGCAAGAGCATGATGGAACTGCTTCGCGAAGCTTCCGCGCAAAAAATCATGCCAGATTACACAGACAAATTGCTGGCAGCATTTCAAGCGGAACATAAGGAAAGCAAAGAAAAACCTGGGTTACCTCAACCTTTAATTGACCCATTGAGCGAACGCGAATTGGAAGTGTTGCGGCTCATTGCCCAGGGACTCTCGAATCAAGAGATTTGCGAGCGGCTTTTCCTCGCGCTGGATACCATCAAAGGGTACAACCGCAGGATTTTTGACAAATTGCAAGTACAGCGGCGCACCGAAGCCATTGCCCGCGCCCGCGAATTGGGCTTGCTCTAGGCGCCAACCTTCCCTACATACCCGTTCCACAATTCAAAATAACACTTCGATCCACACCAAAGTGTCTATCGGTGACGCTCTGGCGTAGGTATAGTGTCCATGCGCTTACAAGTGCATAGATCGTTATCACTTGCCAGCACGGATGCTGACCCATGTCAACCAGATACCCTCAACTCGATTCAAATCAACCCGTGATCTATCAGATCAGGATCAAGGGACATCTGGATCATCGATGGACACATCAGTTTGAAGGCTTGACCATCACACTGGAAGAGGACGGCAATACGCTTCTTTCTGGACCCGTAGCTGATCAAGCGGCACTACATGGATTGCTCAAAAAGGTGCGCGATCTGGGAATGCCATTGGTCTCGGTCGTTCAAGTCCAATTCAATGAAACTCATCCGAAGCATTCAAAACAGGAGATAAAAATGAACGGGAACATGTTTCTGAATCAGATTAAGCAAATTGGTGTCGGCCTAGCCTTCATCATCTTCCCATTGCTGTTTGTTTTTGCCTTTGGGGTCCACCCTGATTTGCTACAACCTAACCTGCTTGGTCCAGAAGACCTCATCCTCAGAGCTCACGCTAATAGACTCCTGCAGTTCGGACACGTGTTAGTCACATTAAGCACTGGACTTTTGATTGTGGTCGCCTTGCACTTTATGAAACTACTTGATCGCAGTTCTGGTGCCTGGGCTGGCTTTATCGGCGCCATGACAGCCATTTTTGGCGCAATTATTCTGGCAGCGGATAAAGGCGCGTTATGCCTGACCATGAGCGCTTTTGACACGTTACCAGAAACTGTATTCGCACAAATCATGCCGGGGGTATTGGCTATGTTTACAAAACAAGGCTGGTTGGTGCTGTTATGGGGTCTTTTGTGTCTGCCGATTGGCTTTGCCATTCAAACCATTGCTATGCTCAAGACCAATGCTATTCCACGCTGGCAAAGCATCTTGTTCTTGATAGGTGTGTTATTGGTGGGCACTCCTGATGGTCTTGAAATCATCAACCTGAGCGCCTCCATCCTGATGGCAATTGCACTTGTCCCTTATGGGATACGGATCGTCCAAGGGGCATTGTAAGCCTTGCAAAAGTTGATGGGGCAGGCGCTATCCCCTCGGATGCCACCTTTACGAAAATATATACTGAAATGACGAATAAAACCAAACACAATTTCTGGCTCGATGCGACCATTTTTGCCGCGCTTCTGATGACAACCATCACCGGCTTTATTTTATGGCTTGTTATCCCCCACAAATTGGATGTTATCTATCTCGGGTTTTCCCGCAGTGTGTGGACTGCTACCCATATTTGTTCGGGGATCGCGGGACTCGCCAGCATCGTTATGCACATCATCTTGCATTGGGATTGGCTCAAAGCCCTGCGTGGACGCCGTCTCAGTGGAATGCCCGAAAAGCTGCGCGCCAACCGCGTTGTAGACAGGATCATGTGGATTACCTATATCGCGACCAACGTATTCGGTGCGCTGGCATGGGCACTCCACTTTGGCGATGATATTTATATTGTGAGCGTTCCAGACCGCCTGCATGTAGTATTTGGAATCGCCTGGACAATCCTTACGATTGCGCATCTTGTATTGCACTGGAAATGGATCACATCTAGCGCCCAACGCTACATAGTCCCTGGTCTCAGTCGTTCAATCCAATAAAACTCATCCATATCGTTCAAAAAAGGAGAAAGAAATGAATACAAACAAATCAACCACTGGAATAGATCCAAAAATAAAACTTTCGCTGTTATGGATATTTGTAGTGCTCAATATAGCTTATGCAGATATTCTCTCTTTAATGGATCCCACGTCTGCGATCCGCAAAGTAATGGGGGGAGCCCTATTGCCTGCGGGAGGTTTGATTGCAGGCGCGATATTAATGGAGACTGCGATCGCCATGGTCATCTTGCCCTGGCTGTTGAATTACAAAGTAAATCGTTGGGTGAACATCGTTATTGGAGTTTTAAATATTCTTGCCATTGTAACTGGCGGGCACGGTCTATATTATGTGTTTTTTGCAGCGGTGGAAGTTGCGAGCATATTGCTGATCATCTGGTTTGCCTGGAAGTGGGTTAGCCCTCACGTCAAGCCCGAATAACATGGCATTCGATCAAGACTCATGGCATATATTACTAAAAAGGAGATAAAAAATGAATTCGCTCAATAAAACCGCAAGAATGGCAGGGTTCCTGTATTTCATGTACATGGTAATAACAATCCCTGCAGATGCGCTTGCTCGTTCCCCACTTATTGTGTTCGGAGATGCCGCAGCAACAGCCCGGAACATTATGGCTTCCGAATGGCAATTCCGAATTGGTGTTGTGGGCGATCTGGTCTCTGCTGTATTTTTTCTTTTGGCGGCTTGGGCTTTGTACGCGTTACTGAAACCGGTCAATAAAGACATGGCTTTGCTGTTCCTGTTGTTGAACCTGGGCGGTGTCGCTGTATATTCCATCAGTTTGCTTAATCAATTTGCTGCCGTGCTGCTTTTGAGCGGAGCTGATGCTTTGAAGGTATTCCAATCTGATCAACTGCAATCTCTGGCGATGTTCTTTCTCGATTTACACGACAACGGGTACTGGATCGCCCAGATATTCTTTGGCGCCTGGCTATTCCCTTTGGGATATTTAGTTTACAAGTCAGGCTTCCTTCCCAAAATTTTGGGCATTATCATGATGATTCATTTTGTCGGCTGGACAACAACCTCTCTTCTATATTTCCTTTACGCCCCAGGTTACACGGCACTCACGTATGTAACCTATCCGCTTGGATTCATTTCTGAATTTGGGCTTACGTTGTGGCTTCTAATTAAGGGTGCAAAAGGGCAGAAACCTGCCTGAGTTGAATTCACCACACATTAAAGGATAAAAAATGTTGAAAAAAGGTTCGCTGGTACTTTCCATCTGGTGCGGTGTCAACTTTGTACTCGCCTTGATCATATTGTGCTATGTCATCGTGCTCAAACAAAATTCACCGATCCTGCAAGTGGCATCCTTTTCAGAGGTTGAAATTGCCAGCCTTAGCGCCAGGACTATTGCCGCGCTCAACTGTTTCACAATCCTGTACAACTCTTGCTCGCTGATGGTCTCCGTGCTGACATGGCCGCTCATCCGCAAGGACCTGATCGCTGGTGAAAAATCAGCTTTCTGGATGTTAGTCTTTGTGATCGGCTTTATAGAAGGTATGGCGTTTTTAGCTTCCTCCTATATCGGGCATGGGCGCTGGCAGGTCAATATGATTCAGAGCATTTTATATGTTGTAGGCATTGGGCTGTCGGGCCATTCTCTATATCAGAAGAGATAAAAAGGAGAAGAAAAACGATGACCCAACCAAAAGGATTCTGGAGAAAGGCATCTACATTGACCTTGGCGGGAGGATTGGGATTCTGGGTGGCTAACTTTGCAATTTCCCTGACACCCATCGCCGCCGAGTATAGAGACGCTCTTTCAATTTCTTATTTTCCAATGCTTCTTGAAGCTTTGATTGGCGGCCTGATCATCGGATTCTTCGTCAGCTATTTCCTGCTTCGCTTCTTTGATAAATTGCCGACAAAGAATCCAATTCTGAAATCTGTAATACTGAGCTTCATCGCCCTGACCATTGTCACGATTCTGATCGAGGTTCCCGCAAAATTTCTCAAGCCGACTAGCGGTGCCCTGCGTTACTTCCTCATCGGTGCAATGTTTAACGTAATAAGGATTCCCGCTCTCGGAATAGTTATTGGCTATCTATACAATAAGCTCAGTGGAGGCGTGCGAGAATGAAAGCAATCATCTGCACAAAATATGGTTCACCAGATGTTCTTCAGCTTCAGGAGGTGGCAAAACCTGCTCCCAAAGATAATGAGGTGCTGATCAAAATTCATGCGGCATCCATCAATGCGCGTGACTGGCGAATGATGCGAGCAGATCCATTCTTTATCCGTCTGGTACCCGGAGGCTTTCTGCAACCCAAAAACAAGATACTCGGGGCGGATGTAGCCGGGCGGGTTGAGGCGGTTGGTAGAAACGTCAGGCAGTTCAAGCCAAGCGATGATGTTTTTGGATACCTACCCAGTGCAACTGGTCGGGGCACTTTTGCCGAGTATGTCTGTGCCAATGAAAATGCAATCACGCTGAAACCTGCCAATCTAACGTTTGAGCAGGCCGCGGCTGTACCTGTAGCAGCGATGACTGCGTTGCAGGGATTACGCAATCATGGAAACATTCAATCGGGGCAAAAGGTTTTGATTCATGGTGCATCAGGCGGTGTGGGAACATTTGCCGTACAGATTGCCAAAGCATTCGGGGCGGAAGTCACCGCGGTGTGTAGTACTAGGAATCTGGATATGGTCCGCTCGCTTGGGGCAGATCATGTCATTGATTATACGAGAGAAAATTTCACCCGAAATGGTCAACACTATGACCTGATTCTGACAGTGAACGGATATCATCCCATTTCAGATTATCTGCGCGCACTCAGTCCTGATGGCATCTATGTCGTCGCCGGTGGCTCCATGTTTCAACTCTTCCAGGCTGCGCTCCAGGGGCGGCAGACTTCAAAGACTGGGAGCCAGAAAACGTATGCCGTGTCGCTGGTGCAGAACCAAAAGGATTTAGTCTTGATGAAAGAACTCCTTGAAACCGGAAAAGTCATACCGGTTATCGATGCATGTTACCCGTTAAGTAAAATTGCCGATGCTTTTTGGAATTTTGAAAAAGAGCATGCCAAAGGAAAAATTGTCATCTCTGTAGTGCACAATGTCAGATAACGTCCTGTCTTTAACGATTCACACTCTCTATACAGGCAATTAATAAAGGCGTCATTGCCTCTGAAACATTTCGGCTACCAAAAATTAACGACATCAGGTCTGAATCTCTGCTGCTCTTGATGTATTTTCACCACTCGACAAATTCCATGGTAGTTACGGATCGTCGGCTCAAATGCTGAGGGGACAGCTTCGAGAGACAACTTGATAACGCATCAAGTTGTCTTTTATTTCACGATAGATCTCCTGATCCATGATCCATATCCTGCAAAATCAGCTCGCGCTCGGAACTGAGCGGGGAGATTCTCCTAACGCGGATAGACAACAAATAAGGATAAAGAATGGGAGTAACTCCGATGACAACGGGTATTCCCTTTTTGTATAGTAATTGTAGTCAGACACAAATACAGAAAGGAAAATCTCATGTCAACAGCTGCATCTACTTATTCGGCGCTTGTGCGTTTCGTTTTGGAAGCAAGATATGCTTTCCAATAGTCTCTCTCAAATGCAGGCGGCAACTGAGCAAATTCTTCCACAGTCAAACTGGTGAATGCTAAAAACTTTCTCTTGTTCGTTTTTAGTTCCTCATACGTTAGCATGCACCCATCTTAGCGCTATTCCAGATAAAGTCTAATAAAGAAAGAAAAAAAATGAAACGTAGGCTACTGGTCTTCGGGATTCTTCCACCCGCGCAGCAAATAGATGCCGTAGATCATCAACAATGTGACCTGTACTACATCCAGCGGAATGACGGGAAAGTTGGTGTATTTCAAAGCCAGGTCATGAAGTCCATGCAGGATGACAGGGAACCAGATGGTGTTCGTGCGCAGGCGAATGGCGCTGAGCCCGATGCCGTGAACGAAAGCTCCGATCATTTGGGCAAAGACAATGATGGGGTTACGATAGAGCAGATTGCCAATGTGTATGAGACCAAACAGCAAGGAAGAGATGACCACGCTGCGGGTTGTGCCTGTCGGTTTGAGCACGCGCAGGACGATACCCCGCATAAGACCTTCTTCCATGAAACCTGTCAGGGTGTAGCCGACCAGGAGATAAACGAATGTTCCTGCATCCGTCGTTTTGATGCCTTTGAGAAAGGGCAATCCCAATACGATCAAGAATGGAACGATGACCAGCCGTGCATCGCGCCATTCGATTGGGGAGTTGAAGCCTGTCACTTTCCACCAACTTAGCGCAGATAAAGCGAATGCAACCAGTATTGAAAGCCCGATCAGTGCTATAAATTCTGGTTGATATTGAGGGAAGATGGTTTTTGCTGCCAAACCAAATAAAGTGGAGATAACCAGATAAGTAGCAAAGATGATGATAGATGACCACACAGGATTTTGTTCAAAGAATCTGTAAAAGGTGCTGCGTGAATTGTCAGGTACTGAAGCCGAAATTTGAGTTTGCATTTGTGCCTCCAATAAGATAAGGTTTTGAAATCTTGAATACATTCTAGCGAGCGCCATCCTTTTTAGCTTCGGTCTTAAGGCGGAGTTGGCAGACCCACCTTCGTCCGATGGCTTAAAATCAAAAATGCTCCTCTTGCGAGGAGCATTTTAAGAGCGCGTTCGTTAGTTCATAGTCTGACGGTAATTGATGTCCCGGCACCGGGCTGACTTTCAATATGGAATTCGCCGCCGATCTGCGAGGCACGCTCGGGCATGGATTTCATACCGAGATGTCCCGGATATCCACGTGTAGCGTCAAAGCCTTTGCCATTATCGCGAATTTCCAGTACTACTCTTCCATTTTTGTTCAGCAAGGATAACTCCACACGTGTGGCATGAGCATGTTTGGCTACATTATGCATGGCTTCCTGAGCGATACGATATAAAGCTTCTTTGGTTTCGAGGGGGATATTGGGTTCAGGATCAAATTGTGTAATCACTTCCAATTTATAGCGGGCATGAAGGGCGTCCGATTGTTTGGTCAGGGCAGCGATCAAGCCTTCGTTCTGGAGTGACTCAGGACGCAATTCGAAGATAAGCGCACGCATTTCGGAGAGTCCCGCTTCGGCGAGGGAGAGGATGTAATCGAGTGGTTCCGCCAGTTTGGTAGGATCACGCTCCAGTTGAGTCTGAGCCGTACGCGCGCCCAGCGCGATCCCATATAACGCCTGTGAAACAGAGTCATGTAATTCGCGCGCAAGTCGCTGCCGTTCTTCCAAAGCAGCCACTTTGATCTGTGTTTCCTTGAGTTGCAGTTCTGCGCTGGTCTGCGCCAGTTCGTGTGTACGACGGTTTAGTTCGCCGGTCATCTGGTTGAAAGATGCGGCAAGTTCGCCCAGTTCGTCGTTTGACGTGACGGGCACAGACACATCCAGGTTCCCGGAGGTAATGGCACGCACACCACCGAGCATCTGCTTGATGGGACGTGCCATAAAGCGTTGACTGAGCCAAATGGTAACGAGCGCCGCACCCACAAAGAAAAGCGCCATGGTGAGAAGGGTATTCCGCACTGTAATGACGCCATCGCCTTGTATGGAACGCGCCACATTCTGCGACTCGGCAGTGACTTCATTGATGGGAACCACGATGGAGAGCGACCAGCCCAGGTCGGGAAGCAAAGCGCGAGTGATGAGAACGGGCTGCCCGTTGAGATTTACTTCCTGCGCATCGTTTGTGGACGATGAAGCTGCCTCCGTTATGGAGGATAGTTCTGGGTTAATATTCGCCAATGCCAATCCAAGCAATCCATTTGGTTCCTGCTCCTCGGCAGTTAATGGACGGCTGGCAAGTTGAGATGCGTGTTCGGTCGGGACAGCGATCAGATGCTCTTCTCCATCCATCAGAAAGGCAAAACTGCCTGGCGAAGGTGTGAGTTGATTCAGGTTTTCGATGAGGCGGGAAAGCGACACGTCGATGCCGATGAAACCTTGAAATTCATCACCATAATAGATGGGTGTATCTGCACTGATGAGCAACCCTTGTCCAGCGTCATCCGGGTATGGTGGCAGCCAGATCGTTTTACGTTCAGGATTATGGTTCGGCGCAACGGGAAAATCTTCAATGCGCATGGTCTGAGCCGCTTCCGCCGCACCATTCTGCAGCTCGAGTGTGGGCAGGTCACGCACAGGGTAATATCGGAATGTCAGTTGTGTTCCCTGAAAATAGATACCGACGCCCGTTTGTGTTTGTGCCAACAAGGAAGGAAAAAGATTTTCGAGTACAGCCGAGTCCCACAGGCTCTTATCGGTGACCGCATCAGGCTGGATGCCGCCAATATGCAATATCTCTGTTCGCCGGGCTGGATTGGCATCGTAATAGAGTAAACCGTTGTCGCTCAGGGTTAATTGCGATGATCGGTACACCACATTGGGCATGGCTGACCAATCCACAGCATCGCCTGAGGTATGAGACTGCACTACAAAGTCAGCAGCGACCTTGGTTATACGTGCTGCCTGCTGTAATTCGAGATCATACAATTGTGCTTGCTGCTCTGTCAGCTGGATCAGCGTGGCGCGGCTTTGTGTTTGTAGACTATCGGCACTGCGTTGGACGGCAGCTTGTTCCGCTTGATCGAAGCCACGTGCCACCAATGCACTGGTCACTACCGCCAGGAGCACCACAAACGCCATTACACCTGCCGTGATCTTGACGCTGATGCGGTTCATACGAAGCATAGATTTATTTCTCCCCTTCCATGGATACCAATCCGATGCGCACGGCATACAGCGCTGCCTGCGTACGGCTTGGCACACCCAGCTTCCGCAAGATGCCGCTGACGTGAGTTTTGACCGTCTTCTCGCCGATGTTGAGTTCAAGCGCTATCTCTTTATTGGCACGTCCCAATGCCAAGAGACGCAGCACATCCGTTTCGCGCTCGGTCAACTTCTCAGGGCTTTCTGGTGCACGTACTTCACGCATGAGCCGTGCGGCAGCCTGGGGTGAAAGTTGCACTTGTCCTGCCGCAGCAGCTTTAATGGCGCGCCGCAATTCTTCTGCCTGTGTATCTTTGAGCAAATACCCGATCGCGCCGGCACGCATGGCTTTCATCACGGCTTCATCTTCGAGCACGCTTGTCAGGGCGATGACTTCGATATCGGGGAAGTCGCGGCGCAGGCTGGATATAGCGGTGATCCCATCCATGACCGGCATAAGCAGATCCATGAGAATGACATCGGGATGCAATTCCTGTGTCCGGCGAATCGCTTCCTCCCCATTTTCCGCTTCTCCTACTACTTCCAGGTCTGGATCCAGACCGAGGAACATTTTCAGCCCCTGACGGACAACCGCATGATCATCAACAAGCAAAATGCGAATGGACATAGGTGTCTCTCCTCACCGCTAATTATAGTGTTCCTTGATAAAAATCACTTCAGACTTAAGACGGAGACCGAGGGGCAGCCTTTTACCGATGTACAGAGGAAATCCACGGACTACACTCTGGACATGATCAAGATCCTACTGGTTGACGACGACCCCAACATACGCCGCGGAGTGAGAATGAATCTGGCGCTCGAATCAGACTTCTCCGTTATTGGAGAAGCGGGCGATGGTTGGGAAGCTCTGCGGCTCGCGCGCGAACTCCGACCGGATGTGGTGGTGATGGATATCCGCCTGCCATCCCTGGATGGATTGAGCGCCTCCGAACGGTTGCGTACATCTCAGCCACAATGCGCAATCATCATCCTAACTTTATATGACGAACCTTCCAACCGGGAACGCGCGCAACAGATCGGTGTGGCAGCATTTATCCCTAAACAGAAAACGGATGGTGAATTGGTGAACGCCATCCGGAAAATAACTTTAGAAAGAGGAGAAAACTAATGAACACAAAACGCACGAAAACAGGTATTGCTGGTGGAATCTTTTTGATCGGGCTGGGTGTGCTGATTATGACAGGAAGTTGGTGGCCCGGCATTATGTTCGTGATCGGTTTGGCTATTGGTGCTGACCGTGCTTTCCGTGGAAATTATGTACAAGCATTGACGGCATTTGCCGTTTGCTCTAGCATTGGGCTAATTTCATCCGTGAATATTCCATGGAATATTTTTGGTCCTTTCATTTTGATCTCCTTGGGAATCGTAGTTCTAACCCAAAGCATTTTATTGAAACAACGTTGAACGCGGAGAAGGCGATGACCCAAAAACTCAAAATTCAGCGTATAGAAAAGGATGAAAATGGCATGGAACGTATCGTCTTCTTTAGCGACGCGGTCTTTGCCATCGCCATCACACTTCTGGCGCTAGAGATCCGTTTGCCAGAGAATATCACCCATGCGGGAAATGGAGAACTTCTGCAAAGCTTGGTTTCGATCTGGCCAAAGTATCTTGGATATATAGTCAGCTTTCTGAGCATCGGGAATTTTTGGGTGATTCACCACCGCCAATATCACTATATCGAGCGGTACGACACACACCTAATGTTCATTAACCTGTTAGTTCTAATGTCAGTTGCTTTCATCCCTTTCCCCACTTCTGTTATCAGTGAGAATGGAAATCGCACTGCGACGATCCTGTATGCGCTGAACGCATCACTCATCGGAATATTATCCACCGTATTATGGATCTATGCATCCTACAAACATCGATTAGTCGCACCAGATATGGAATACACCGTTGTTCGGCGCGGAGTAATCAGGAATTTAATTGCTCCCGTTATCTTTCTTTTCTCCATTGGACTATCGTATATAAACCCCGACCTTGCAAAATTCTCCTGGATCTTAATTGCCCCAGCGGTCCTTTTAATCAAGTAAAACCATGAATACCATCAACATTCTCATTGGTTTTTTCATCATCTTCCTGCTCTATCAGCTTGCAGAAGCAAATGGACAGGATATGATAGACGTTCCTGGCAAACCTTACTCCATACTCCTGCTATTCTTTCTCGTGATCCCTGCCGCTAATTGGATTGCACGCTGGCAGGGTGAGAATGGGCTGGCTTCATACGGAATGGGATTGTCTCCGGGCTGGTGGCAAAAGTACCTGTATGGCTTGGGGTTGGGGTTGATAATCCAAGCGATCCTGGAATTTATTGGTGTTCAGTTTGGAGTAAGGCATGTCACCAAAATCCACTTTTCGTGGCGGGTGTTTCTAGGTGGTCTCCTTTGGGTGCTGTTCACCAACTTTTCTGCGGCAGCGGGAGAAGATCTTCTCACACGTGGATACTTGTGGCGCTTTATGCAATCATCACCTGTCGTGATATTCGTGCTATCCAGTGCGCTGGTCTACACACTCAACCATGTAATCCGCCTGCTGACTCGCCCTGTTACAGATTGGTACCACCTCCCTTTTCTAGGCATAACACTTGCCTATGCTCTTTACCAGACAAATTCATTATGGTTCGTGATCGGACTTCATCAGGCTGGGAATGTGACTCTGGCAGTAATGCGACAAATTATGGACATCACGAACACAACAAATATCAAAAAGAGAATCGTATTTGGAACTGTTTTTGAACTGGTAAACCTCTTAGCAGTTGCCTTTATGATCTCGCTGATAAAAAGCATTGCTTGAGAGATTTTCTGGGTCAGAAGCTTTATCGAGATAAGCAAATAGCCTCATTAGTCAAAGTCACCATTATTAAACCCAAGCAGTGTGCTTACATAAGCCCATGGGACTGGGTCCCACCACATCTACCGAAACCGGCGATCATGCACACGCACAAATAAAGATATTTCATCATACAAGTGATTACCAAATATACTGACAGCCTCGATACTTGTAAAAAGAAGCAACACTTCCTGTATAACGAATTCACAATATAAATCACTTGACGCCCAAGTAGTTACGCGTCGCGAACTCTAGTCCCGTTGAAATCGCCAGATGATGATAACAAGAAAACGATCCGGTTTGGGGTCGTTTTGTTGTATTTCAAAACACCTCATCATAATGACCCCTCAGTAGTTACGTGTTGCGAACTCCGGGAAGGGGCGGATTTTATCGAACCCGGTATCCTAGTTGCCTAAGCTTTTCTCCATGAATCGCAGAAATGTCTTTGCAGATTGCGAAAGCTTCTTATCTTTCACATAAGCGAGCACGATCCTGCTTTCAACTATCTCTACGAGCGGAATCGCAACAACATCGGGATTTCTGTAATAATCAAGGACCTTTTCCATCATCAAAGCAACACCGCTGTTGGAAGCCACCAGCCCGATAATACTGGCACCGCGCAATGTTGAGTAAAACACTCTGGGTTCGAAGCCGGCCGACCGGCAGGCATTGACAGCCAGCTCATATACCAACGTTCCCTTGTTGAACATAATGAAATTTTCATTCGATAGCTCGGCAAGCGACAGGGATTCCCTGTTTGCGAATTGATGATTCCTGGATAAGGCAACGACCAACCTGTCTCGAACAATATCCAACGTTGAGAACTCATCCGTATCCACACCATAATCACGTACAAATGCCAGGTCATATTTTTGCTGCGAAAGCGCGGGTAATACAGTGGACGCTTCCCTCTCTTCAAGATTGAAACTCAGATTCGGATAGATGGATTTGAATTTTGCGATATAGGAGGTGATGCCGTATTGTGCGATCACTGGAATGGCAGCAATAGACAAGGAAGGAGCAGTCCTTTTGAATTCACTCAGATCTGACAACATGGATGTATACAACTCGTTGAATGCGATGGCATGTTTATGAAACGCCTTTCCCGCATCCGTCAGCGTGACCTGACGCTTGCTGCGGTCAAACAATTGAACGTCCAACGTTTTTTCTAACGCAATGATCTGTTTGGAGAGTGATGACTGGGAAATATAAAGCTCATCAGCACCAGCACTGAATGAACCTGTTTCCACGACCGACAGAAAATATTGGATTTGTTTGATTTCCACAGCTTCTCCCATCTATTCCATTTTGGAATAGATTGTATCAAAGTTTGAATTGCTCCTGCTTCCCAATCCATGTACTCTGTGAGCAATGACCTGAATGGGTAAGGTCAAAGCCTATTCATAATCAAGGAGAAGAAATAATGAAGAAGTCGCTATTCGTCTTGTTGGCAATCCTACTGATTGCCACGTTCATTGTGACGGCATGTGGTTCCCCCGCCACCCCGGCTGCGCAGGATGCTACTAAAGCTCCAGCAGTTACAGAAGCTCCCGCAACCGAGGTGTCGTCTGCTGCGACCGAAGCCCCGGCTGAGGACACCGTTGTTTCCATAGTACCTGCACAAGCCGGAGCGCCTTTCGATATCAATGGCAAAGTGATCTGCTACATCATCCCCTCGCTTGCGAATCCTTTCTTGAACGGTGTTGCCACTTCCGTTACAGAAAAATTCAAGGCTGATGGCGTGACTGTGAACGTCTACGGCGCAGACGAAGGCGGTCTGAACCAACAATTCGATCAGATCGAGAACTGCATCTCCATGAAAACTGATTTCATGTATGTTATGGCAGCCGGCGAGATCGATCAGCTGATACCCGCTATTGAAGAAGCCAAAGCCGCCGGTATTACGGTGATGGGTGTTCCTCCTCAAAAATTGGCACCCTTCGATGCTATTATGCACACCAGCCAATTGGAGGACGGTCAAAAGGTCGCCAAGATGGCTTGCGATTTCATTGCAGCCAAGTACCCGGATGCTGCTGACGGCAGTGTTGAAACTGCCATCGTTGGCAGCCCGAGTTCCTCCGTTGGTATGAAATTACGCGATCAGGGTTATTCCACGATCACTGATATCTGTCCCAAGGTAAAACTTGTTGCACATTTAGATGTTTCCGGTGATAGCCTTCCTGTGGGTCAGAATGCCGCTGAGAACATCTTTACGGCTAACCCTGATGTTAAAGTGTTCCTTGCCCAATCCACAGCACATGCTCAGGGTATTGCCAACGCTATCAAAGCGCTGCCAGGTGTTGACATTTCTGAATACGGCGTTTTCGCTGGCGATATGGATCCTTCCATGATCCCAACCGTCACCAGTTGTAAAGATCCCTACAAAGGTTTTGTCGCCATCGGTGGAACCGCTCTTGATGTAGCTACCTACGAACAGATCA
>CAZKSG010000020.1:0-38383 GCA_964555335.1 uncultured Anaerolinea sp. | reverse complement strand
CGCCGTTGGGTAGCCACAATGGCAGCCCTGGCCCGACCTCATCGTCGAAGATGAAGATCTCTAATTCCTTGCCGAGCTTGCGGTGATCGCGTTTCTTGGCTTCTTCCAACTGCCAGAGGTAGTCTTTGAGTTGCTGCGCGTTTTCCCAGGCCGTGCCGTAGATGCGCTGGAGCATTTTATTTTTTTCGTCGCCGCGCCAATAAGCACCGGCAATGTTCATTAACTTGAACGCGTCCTGCTTGATCTCTTTCGTGCTTTCCACGTGAGGTCCGCGACACAGATCCGTGAACGTGTCGTGCTGGTAGATCGAAATATCCGGCTTCTCTTTAAGCGGATTTCCGTATTCGTCCATGCCGCCTTTTTCGAGACCTTCGATCAGTTCCAGCTTGTAAGGCTGCTCGGCAAAGATCTTCTTTGCCTCTTCTGCCGAGAGAACCGTTTTCTTGAATTCGTGCTTGCCCTGCACGATTTGGCGCATGCGTTTTTCAATGGCTTCCAGATCTTCGGGTGTGAGGTTGCGCGGCAAGTCGAAGTCATAATAGAAACCATTCTCAACCGGGGGACCGATCGTATATTTGGCCTCCGGGAATAGTTCCAATACAGCCTGAGCCATGACGTGCGCAGCAGAGTGACGAATCTTATAAAGATGCGACTCTTCGTATTTTTCTTGAGCTGGTAATGACATTTTCGCTTCCTTTCTTAAGCTGATAGTTGCTACCGCCAAATGGATTTGGTGCGACCCGAAGAGGCGGTTAGCAACAACCTCCGAGTCGCTGACGAGTGTGGGTAGTCATAGCGACCTCCAATTCTTTTCACCACACACCTGCCCTGGCGGGCGGTGCCAGGGAAGTGTCACAAAGTAACACAAAGGGTTTAAAACAAAAACTCGCCCAAATACGGGGCGAGAATTGAGTTCACGCGGTTCCACCCGAATTATACCGAAGACCGTTTAGGTTCAATGGGTATATCTCTTGAGCCTCTAACGGAGCAACCCGTTCCACTTACTTGCCAAAGGCTTTCTGCTTCACGCTCGCGAGTGGTTTTCGGTGATTTTCCCTTGAAGAGACTCTCAATCAGCGATCTCTTCTCCCTGGTAGGGATTTGACCACGTACTCGTCTCGGTCAATGCGTTTACTTGTTTATTATATGCCGCCGATTTGGATTGTCAAGCAGGCAATGTAAATCAGGAGTAAAAAAGTCCCTGAAAAGGGACCTTTTGTGTGGGCGAGATAGGGCTCGAACCTACGACCTCTGCTATGTCAAAGCAGTGCTCTAACCAACTGAGCTACCCGCCCGAAGGATTGACATTATAACGAGGGCGGGCATTTTTGGCAATATGCGCCTTTAATTGACCTTGCAGATAATCAGTGTAATATCGTCTGCCAGCACGTTGCTTTGCGTAAAGTTGTTTACTGCTTGAATAACTTTGGTTGTGACTTCCCTGGCAGGTAAACCTTCATTTTGGTGGATGATCTCTGCCAGCCTGTCGTAGCCGAATTGGTCAGTGCCTTCGGGATTAAGCGCCTCCACGATACCATCAGTGTAGAGGACAAGCATATCATCTTGCATCAATTGATACGATCGAAGTTGAAATTGACGATCTGCAATAAGTCCAACGGCGGGTCCGGTCGGTTTGAGCCATGAAGTTTCTTCTGTGGAGCGACGATGTAACAAAGGAGGATTGTGTCCTGCACTGGCGTAGCTTAACGTCCGCGAGCGCGGATCAAGTCTGGCAAAAAAGACTGTCACGAACGTGGTGAAGTTGATATTGTGCACATAGAGATGATTGATCCGCGCAAGCACATCTCCCGGGGAATCGGTTGCAGGCGTGAGCGTGTGGAAAATCGTTTGCAGGCTGGTCATTAACATACCAGCCGAAACGCCATGTCCGCTGACATCGGCGACAACGAAGCCGTGCGTGCCATCTTCGAATTGCAGGAAGTCAAAATAATCGCCGGTGACGATCTGGGCAGGACGGCTGAAAGCGGCAATATCGTAACCGACAATGGATGGGACTCTTGTAGGCAGCAAAGCGCGTTGGACGGTTTGCGAGAGCTCCAGCTCGCTTTCCAATTGGCGTAGTTCTGCTTCGGAGTAATGGCTGAGACATACGCAGGCGGTGAAATCCATTTGCAGGAGTTCATCATCCACATGATCGTGGCAGACTTCACAGATCCCGAACGTGCCCTCCTCCATTTTTTCGAGGGAGGCATCGATGACCTGTAGCTCCACGTTTACAGTGGATTCATCGGCAAATCCAAGCTCCAGTTCCTTTTTGGATTCCGGTGTACTGACCTGCCACTGCTCGAGCATCTGGCGCTTTTCGAGCAACCCCTCACGAATTTGATTGATCAGGCTTGTCTGCATATACACTCTCTTCCTGTACATCTATTTAGATAAAACGAATGTTCTAGTTCTTACGAGTCCTTTCATTCGAATCTTCATTTAAGGCGGTATAATCGCTTCGCCATGCCCAGACGTAAAGCACCCGAAGACATGTCTGTTGAGGAGTTACGCCGCCTGCTGATCGAGAAGCGACGCGGCGCTCGAAGGGAACGGCTGGAGCACTTTAAAAGAACTGGGCGCGTGGTGGATGTGGCGCCTGATATGCTGGCGGAATCTGCTCCCGTGGTGGAAACGCTCGAGGAAACCAGCGACCAGCCTCCGGTCCCCGCGTCGAAGCGCCGCCGGGTGATGGATCGTCTGTTGCTGGTGGTAGAGGTCCTGGCGGTGATGGGGCTCGTTGGTGTGCTTATCAGTGGGCTCGGCATTCTGCGTGACCTGAATGAGGAGGTCGCTTCGGCTCTCATCCAGGAGACGTTGACGCCGACCCCGCTTGTGATGGCAGTTGTGCTGCCCTCAGGGCATACGCCGCCGGATGCGCAGGGCAATACTCGTCCAAACCTGGATGAGATTCCGGCTCATCTTCAGCCAATGGTGCAATCGCTTGCGAATTTGCCGGTGCCTACTGCAGCGCCAGACCAGGCGATCCGCATTCAGATCCCATCCATTGAGATCGATGCGCCCGTGGTACAGGGTGATGGTTGGGAGCAGTTGAAGAAGGGCGTGGGTCAGAATGCAGGATCTGCCAACCCCGGGCAAAATGGGAATGTGGTTCTCTCGGCCCATAACGATGTGTATGGAGAGCTGTTCCGCTTTCTCGATAAACTGCAGCCCGGTGACCAGGTGGTCTTATATACCCAGCAGAGACAGTATGTCTATGTTGTGGACCGCACGGCAATTGTGGAGCCGACCGCGGTGGAAGTGATGGCAAGCACGGGAAGTCCAACGGTGACGTTGATCTCGTGTTATCCGTATCTTGTCGATGATCAGCGCATTGTGGTGTTTGCGCGATTACAAAATTAAGGAGTTAGAAATGGCAACAAATAGATCCAAACGAACCTCTGTAAGTGTTTCACCCTCGACCAGTTCCCGCACGGAGTTCAACCCCGATTACAGCGCGGTGAAAAAGGACCTGGTTCGCATTGGGACGCTTGCAGGTTTCTTCATTGTTGTGTTGATCGTTCTTTCGTTCTTCCTGAGATAAGGCGGGAGCGCTTCGCGCTCTTGATATTTGTATTGAACAAAACGAGGGCGACCCAACGGGTCGCCCATTCACTTTATGGAACACGAGATTCAGTTAATTACTTTGACCTATGGCGGCGACGCGATGGGACGTCTTGAAGATGGACGCGCGGTCTTCGTTCCGTTTGGGCTGCCGGGCGAGCATGTACGCATACGTCTGACCGAGGACAAGCGCAACTTCGCGCGCGGCGAACTGGTGGAAATCCTTGGGCCGTCGCCGCGGAGGATCGCGCCGCGTTGTAGTCATTTCGGCCTGTGTGGCGGGTGCCATTATCAGAACCTGCCGTATGAAGAGCAACTGACAGTTAAAGCAGATATTTTGCGCGATCAGTTATCACGTATCGGGAAAATTGAAAACCCGCCAGTGCAAGGCACTGTGCCAAGCCCAAATCCTTGGAATTATCGCAATCATGTGCAGTTTCACCTGACAGAAGATGGAAAGCTTGGATATATGACCGTGGGAAGGCCCGGAGTGTTCGCCATCAGCGAATGTCATCTGCCGGAGGCTTCGATTAATTCTCTGTGGCCGCAACTGGAGTTCGAGCCCGAGACCGAAATTGATCGTGTCTCACTGCGTTCTGGTGGGGATGATGAATTGATGCTCGTTCTTGAATCCGAATCCCCCGAGCCGCCCGAATTGGAGATCGAAGCGGGAATTTCGATCACGCATGTATTTGAAGAGAACACAGTTGTCATTGCAGGAAATGACAACGTCACGATCCGTGTACTTGACCGTGATTTCCGTGTCTCTGCGGCATCGTTCTTTCAGGTGAACACTGCGATGGCAGAGAAGATGGTGGAACATCTGATCGCTAATTTGCCGGTGGCATCAAATTCCACTTTTCTCGATGTTTACTGTGGCGCAGGTTTGTTCAGTGCCTTCTTCGCGTCGAAATGTGAACGGGTGATTGGGATCGAATCATCGCCCTCCTCTTGCGAAGACTTTGCCTTCAACCTGGATGAGTTCGAGAATGTGGAATTGTATGAAGGATTGGCAGAAGAAATAATTCCTGGGCTTAAGGTGAAAGCAGATATTGTTCTGATCGATCCGCCGCGCGCAGGTCTAGATAAAAATGTCGTGGATGGGATTCTACAGTTAGCTCCAAAAGTCATTGCCTATGTGTCGTGCGATCCATCCACACTGGCGCGAGATGCGGCACGTCTCATCAACGGGGGATACAAGCTCAAACAGGTCACGCCGTTCGATCTGTTCCCACAGACGTATCACATCGAAAGCATTTCCATTTTTGAACGATAAAAAATCCCTCTCGAAATGGAGAGGGATTTTTATACTTATTCAGTCACAGGCGCAGGTTCGATTTGCGGGGGAGGTGTCAGTGCCGGTAAGGCTTTGATCTCGCGGTAGGTTAGCGTCCATACGCTTGAGGTGTATACCGATTGCCAGCTTCCCAACAGTACCCAGGGGGCGAAGGCCAGTGGGAAGAACAGCGGAGCGATGAACAATCCGGCTGCGACCCAGGGAAGGAAACCGCCGAGGAAGGTACTGAAGACGCCGACGAGCAGCATGTAGGGAATTGCCGCCACGAGTGCCGCGATGACTGCAGTCACGATTACCACAGGGATGCTGACGATGATCAGGATGATCGAGGCAACCATCCAAACGATTCCCAGACCAATCATCACAAGCCACATTAAGCCGACATTCTTCCAATTCTCGAGTACCATCGCGAACCCGCGTTGCAGTGATTCACGTACGCCAACATTCTCCAGTACGGCGATCCGCCAGAAGAAGTTGCGCAGCAGATGCAGAAGGATGGTCAGCACAATGACCACAAAAATCGTAATGAACACCAATACAACCGTGGATACGACGCTGAACGCTGCAAAACCTTCATTGCCATTGACCACCGAGAAGTAGATCGCAACTCCTGCGACGAGCAGGACCAGCATCAATGCAATGCCAGGCAGGCTTACGATCAAATTGATCAGGAACAGGCGCCAGGCTGTCTTTGACCAGCCAATGCGAAAGCCTTGGCGGACGGTCATTTTCTCGCCGGTCGTTTCATACTCGTTCACCATGCGGATGACCGCAGTCTCTGCGACGTAGCGCGCAACAGCCATAATAAGTCCCACGACGATCATAAAGAGTACAAAGCCACCGATGACCCACAGGAACGTGGTCAGTTGTTGTCCTGTGATATGAGCATCGGGAATACCCTGCTCGAAGAGTTGATGCATTTCGCGCTGAACTTCGTGCCACGCCTGTTGCATGCTTTGTGGTGTTAATTGAGAATTATCTCCGCTATTCTGTTCGTAGCGGCTCCCATTATTTGAGCCATTACCCGACGAGCCACCGGCTGCAAGAGCCAGTATCAGGCCAAATACCCAAAGAGCTCGATAACTCCATAGGATGTACCATGCACGTTTCAAAATTTTGACAGGATCTATCATTCTATTCTCCTTCAGACTATTTCGTTCTTTCTACGTTGCGGACAGTCTCAGCCTTTCAAGAGTTGGCCATGCCCCTGACGTGTGTGACGTGCCCACCAGATCGCCATCCAGCTAAGGTAAAGCAAGGCGATCGAAATTTGCAAAGTAAGTTGCGGCAGTGAATTTCTTGTGAATGTTTCAGTAGCTTCCATCCAATTCAAGCTGTTACCGCTCAAAAGTCCCATTTGACCCATCGTCGCTGAGACATAAATTCCATCCGATGGAGTGGATGCCAGCCAACTGGACATGCCACTTAAGAGTCCAAGATTGCCTGCCACCGACAATGCATCTCCAACAATAAATGCTGTACTAACAAAGATCCATGCGGCCAGCAATCCCACCGGGATCATCCACCAACCGATCTCCGTGACTTTCTTTTCTGTTGTGACCACCGCCCGTTCATGCGGCAGGCGCAAATTGACCTGTGCCGCAAACCTGTCCGCGGACACCAACTGCGGTGTCTCCACTTCATGCAGCAGGCTGGAGAGACCTTCCAACGATTCAAGTTCCTTCCGACAGGTCTCACATTCTGCAAGATGTGCTTCCACATGATGGAGTCGATTGCTGTGCAGTTCACCATCGTGATAGGCATTCAACCATTCTGTAACGTGGTTAGACATGGTCCACCTCCACCTGTAAGGATAGGCTTGGCTGTAATTTTTCCTTCAATAACTTGCGTGCATAATTCAATCGTGACATAACTGTTCCAACCGGGATATCCAACGCTTCGGCGATCTCATGATAGGACAACCCTTCATACTCTCTCAACACCAGCACTGCCCGGCTTGCTTCTGGCAGCGACAGGATCGCGCGCTGTACCAGGTTGATTCGCTCCTGTTGCGATACCATCGATTCAGGACCGGGGTGTTCATCTGCCAGTTGCATTTCTTCGATATCGTTTGGCAGGATGCGCTTTTCCTTGCGGAGCATATCCATGCCGGCATTGAAAGCGATGCGGTACAACCAGTTCCGCAGCGGCATCTGGTGGCGGTACGATGCCAGATTTTGCCAGGCCCGAATGAACGTCTCCTGGGCGGCATCTTCTGCGACCAGCGTGTCTCCACACATGCGATAGACCACGTTGAACACTCCCTGAGCGTGGATGCGAACCAGCTCGCTGAACGCGTTCCGCTCACCGCTCTGTGCCCGAAATACCAGGTCCGCCTCATTAGTTGTGGTGACTGTTGCCACCGAATACCGTCCCATGTCCTTTGTTTTTCCTAGTCATTCTATTAACGTGGATATAGCGCATTTTATTCGAAAAGAAAGGGCGACCTCTTCGGTCGCCCTTGTATTCTTATTGTCCGTCTTTTTTCTCTGTCTTTGTGGTGATGCTCTTGCGAATTTCAGATCGCAACTGTTCCACTTCGTCAGACCGTTTGGTTTGGGCTTCATTCGCCATGGCACCAAATCGATCAGAGAGCAGCATGGCGAGCAGGGCTTCCATAATGTTGCCCGAGCCGCTTTCCTTGTCGGCGCCAACGACGACGCGCGGCACCACATCCACTTTCGATTGCTGGATGGCTTCGGCGAAGCGATTGAGCACGGTTTGCGTCACCTGGAACTGCGGTCCGCCATACGCCCGGACCTGTTCTTCGGTAGCGAGAGCCTGGGCGATACCAATGCGGGCCACCTTTTCTGCTTCCGCTTCGGCCAGTGCGCGGATCTGGGCGGCCTGCTGAACGGAGCGCTGGTAGTCAGCCTTACCCTGGTTCGATTGGATCTGAATGTTGAGTTCAGCCTGGGTCATACTGGTCTGCATCTGGGCACGGGACTCGGCTTCGCGGAGTTCACGTTCCTTGACCGCAGCCTTCTCCTGGCGGTCATACGTTTCGATCTGCTCGGCTGCGATCTGACGTGAGCGCAGCTGAGTGAGGATGGTCTCGATCTGGTGATCGTTCTCAGGCGAGGAGGGAGTACCGATCAGCACTTCCTCCAGTTCGAGGTTGTAGTGCTGGAATTTTTCCTTCATCTCCTCGCTGGCGATCTGCTGGATGGCGCTTCGTTCCTGCAAGAGTTGGATCAATGTACGGGTCTGACCGATGTTCTTGAAGTATGCCGCTACCATCGGGTCCAGGGTCTGCTCGACGAGACGCTTGATGTCACCGAAGCGTTGGATGACCAGTGGGGCCTTTTTATAGTCAATATGCACAACCACTGATAACGGCAACGACGGTTCAAACGCATCCTTGGTGATGAGCGAGACTTCACTCAGGTTCTCATCGAACTTGTGGGCGCCGCTCTGACTGCGGATCCATTTGAGGATGAAGTTCGTGGTGGGGACGGAGACCACTTTACCGGCATAGGTGTTGAACGGATATTTGCCTGGTAGCAGCGCCTCTTCCCACACACCACGCTGACCGCGGGCCACGAGTTCACCGTGTCGATATTGTTCACCGGAAAGATCTTTGCCAGTCTCGCCTGTATAAGACACTACCACACCCACGTTACCGACTTCGATCACGGTCTTGGGAATCATTTCGATCGTGGCGAACAGGCGGTTGACATAATACGTGCCTTCGACAAGCACCTGTAACTGACGACCGCGGAAACCGCCCGCTTTCAGGAACTTATCGGGATCCTGGAATTTGTTGTGGTAGGTCTCTTCCTCTTGCGGATTATCACCTACTACAGGGGCGATGATCTCTCCCTGTCCCAGCGAAGGTCCGTCGTGGACAGTGGCGATGCCGATCTTGTCATCGGTATCCTTGATGATGACCGGCGTAAAGCCGTTGCGTTCGGCAATGACATTCGCCATTTTCTGGATCACATCCATATCCTCGCGGCTCAACGGCAGCGAGTACACACGTCCCTCGGTGAGGACGATGAACTGGACAAGGTTGATTGCGTAGGTACCTTCACGAAGCACGCGGCGTTGAGGTCCGCGTTGACCGCCGTTCTTGAGGAAACCTTCCACATCCTGAAAATCACTCACGTGCAGGTTCGAAGCGAGAGCCTGTGTCGGTTCCAACAGCTTGCCGTCACGGGCAAAGATGTAACCAATCTTCCCTTGCGGGATGGTGACCAGCGGGGCAGTATGGACCACGTACTGGATGGGCATCAAGTAGTGCAGACCACCACGCAGGACATGCGGCTGGAAACCGGCTTCGCCATTCTGGGCGATAAAGCCACTCTTCACAGAACCTTTCGGGCTGAAGCGTTTCTCAACAATACCAATGCGGGTGTTGGGGATGATCCGGATACCTGATAAAAGAATCAGGATCAGGATGACAATCACCACGCCACCCGCAAGTCCAAGAAAACCTACGATATTCATTTTTTCTCCTTTGCATGTTTCAATGCACAAGTAATTCTACGCAGATTCCCAATTTCGGGTTGCATTAAAAATAAGCCCCCACCCCGTAAAATATGGGATGGGGGAGCGTTGGATCGAAACTAGTCTTCTGCGATCACGATGATCTTATCTTCCACTGCAAATGTGACTTGTTCAGACTTCTTTGGGTTGGTATGGACCCCATACGACTTGCCAGCATCACTGACTTCGGCGGTCACGCGATAGCCAATGGCGGTTTCGCCACGGCGACGGGCCGCTTCGACAACCGTGTAGAAGTTGACCGCCGTTCCCGTGGCTACATAATCGCTGACCGGTTTGAGGTAGATCTCGGCGCCTTCAGGGTCGAAGATGTCGGTGAAAACATCGAAGAGTTCGGCGTTTTCGCTAAGCTGCGACATCATCAAACTGACGAGATGTTCGCTGACGATGAAGTCGTCTACCTGGGTGGCTTCGGCCAGTTCACGGTTGCGGAGGTCGAGCATTTCGCTGACGATGGAGAAGGGTGTCTCATCCTTCTCTGCCATATCACGCAAGTGCAAAAGCGTGACGAGTGTCCTGGCATCCGCTTCCTGCGGTTCGACCGTGCTATAGGCCAGCACGATGACGTGGTCGTACTCTTCCACGCCCAGGCTGTTGAGCAGGTCGCGGTCGGTGGTCTCGCCTTCCTGCACGACAAGTTTCTGGTTCTTGAGCTTGCTGCCCTGGGCAAGGATCTGTTTTTCAATGTTGTAGATGTCGGCCACCACGGTGACTTGTGAACCTTTGGCAACGTAGTTGTCCAATTCGCGGACAATGGTTGTGCCACTGCGATTCCATCCAAGGATGAGACACTTCTCGGGCTTGGGAGTTAACGGTGCCCCGCTTGAGCGGATGGCAGACTCGTTGATCGCAGGTCCACCCTGATCGGAGACATGGATCGTATCGTCATCCTCTGAAAGGGCGAAGATCTGATCATCTTTTTCGATCACCGAATCCATGGATGGGCTGAGCAGGATCTTTCCATCGGCTTTGCGCAGGCCCATGAGCGATGAATCTTCAAAGGCAAGGAGTGCCTCGCCGTACGTCTTTCCAACAAGCGACGGTTCATGTTTGAAATAAATTTCATCGCCGCCAAAGTCCATCAACTCGGTGTACACCATTGAAAGACCCGACTGACGCGACGTCTGCGCCACCACGCGTGCAATGAGGTCGCCGGTTAAGACGGCCAGCACCTTGTCGTTTGCGCCAACGATCTTGAGCACATCCATATTCTTTTCGTTGCGAATTTGTGTGACGATGTGATACGGCTCAGCGCGGCGATTGGGATCGTTGGTGATCGCCAGCACGGTCTTGATGACGTCGGTATCGGGGTCGCTATTCTCCGGTGGAAGCACGATAATGGACTTGGCAGTGTGCGGGCTGGAAATCTCGAGGTCGGTGGGGTCAATGGGGCTTCCATTGCGGCAGATGATGCGCGTAGAGCCTTTGATCTCCACCCGCTCGCGAATCTCATCTTCCATTTCCACTTTGTCCTTATCAGCAAGTACCACGATACGCGCCTTGTTTTGATTCTCATTGGCAGACATCAATTCATTGAGGATCGTAAAGATCTGGGGTGACCACCCGAGGATGAGCGTATGATTCGATTCGAGTACCTTTGAACGTCCCTTGCGAAGGCGATCCATCTGATCTTCGATGCCGTTGTTGAGCACACCGACCAGTGCGCTGACGATAAAGATGCCCCCCAACGTTACGAACAACATGACAAGACGAAACCCTGTGCCCGTATCACCGCCCATTGTGCCGGAGTCTAGGGTGCGCATGAGGCTTTCCCAAGCGGCTTCGGCAAAACTGAGCCGTCCTGCTTCACCGTCCTGCACGAAACCGGTGATGGAGATGACCAGACCCGCGATCAATACAATGGTCAAAGAAAGCACGAACAGCATGCCGATCAACGCCGGCGTCCCGCGCGACATCAGGTTGTCAAATTGGTATCGAAGACGTTGGCTGAATGTGGGCTTCATATATCCTCCGCAAAATGAGATTGAGCGATTATAGGCCTTTTTGGAAAATTGTTGCTTACAATTGCTTTTTACAATGATATTGCCTATACTACAGATGTGTCATTCCCCCAAAGGGACACTGCTTTGTTCAGAGTGACATTGAGATCAGCATAAGGAGGCATCACATGACGACACTTACCTGGTATGGGCACGCTGCACTGGGACTTGAAACAGGCGGGTACAAGATCATTGTGGATCCTTTCCTCACTGGGAATCCAACTGCGTCCATTTCCGCTGACGCGGTGCAGGCGGACTATATCCTCATCAGTCACGGACACGGCGACCATGTGGGTGACAGCATCCCGATCGCTCAACGGACAGGCGCGACCGTGATCAGCAACGATGAGATCGCCAACTGGTTCGCGTCCAATGGCGTGGAGAAGACTCACGGTCAGCATCTTGGCGGTGGGTTTCACTATCCCTTTGGCTACCTCAAGCTGACGTTTGCCATCCATGGCTCGGCCCTGCCCGACGGTTCGAACGGTGGCAATCCCTGTGGCTTCCTGCTCACGACCACGGATGGAAAGAAAATTTACATGGCGCAGGATACCGGACTGTTCGGTGATATGAAATTGATCGGGGAGGAAGGAATCGACCTGGCAATCCTGCCGATCGGTGACAACTACACCATGGGCCCTGATGACGCGCTGCGTGCGGTAAAACTCATTGAGCCGAAGGCCGTCATCCCCATCCACTACAACACCTTTGACCTGCTCGCCCAGGACGGGAATGCCTGGAAGCAGCGTGTCGAAAAAGAGACAAAGACAAAGGTACTGCTGCTTAAGCCGGGAGAAAGCTACTCGCTTTAATGGAAACCAGGTGCCGAGGCGACCCTCGGTGCCTTATTTTTTTAAACCTTTTTAAAAAAAGGTTACAAAGTTCGGCTAAAAAATTGACGAGAAAGACTCTTTGTGCTACGATATCAGGCATAAACCAGTGACTTTTGCCCTCAAAGGATATTGCCTATGCCTGCTTTCGGGAATCGTCAAATGCGTAATTAGTTAGTTGACTTGAAAAACCATCGCGTGGAGACGATGGTTTTTTTCGTTAAGTCTTTTATTTTCCATAGAGGAGATGTGTCATGAGGAAAGGAACGTTGAATCGTCCGATTTCGAACCTGGTCTTGATCCTGGCGATGCTATTGAGTTCGTTCGCATCATTAAGACCGACAGCAGTTGCCAAGGCAGATCATACGCCGACACCTGCATCTGTAAATCTAGTGGGAGATTTGGAGAGTGAAGCCACTGGGAATGCCTGTGGTGACTGGGACCCGGGTTGCGCGGCAGCCGCATTCACTGCCGCAGGGAACGAAGTATATGTATTTCCATCGGCTGCCATCCCGGCTGGTGCATGGCAATACAAGGTGGCAATGGGAAGTTGGTCGGAGAACTACGGTTCGAACTTCCAACAGGACGGGCCCAATATCGAACTGAACCTGGCTTCCAACGGAACAGTTCGCTTCTATTATGATCACAAGACGCACTATATTGCTGATAATGTCCGCAACACGATCTACACGATTCCGGGCAGTTTCAACAGTGAACTTGGCTGTAGTGGTGACTGGCAGCCAGATTGTCTACAAACGTTCATGAGCGATGTGGATGGCGATGGAGTTTTCACATTCGTCACCAGCGCAATCCCGGTGGGAAACTACGAGTTCAAGGTCGCGACCAATGAAAGCTGGAACAACCCGAACTATGGACAGGGCGGTGGTGGCGCGAATGTCCCCTTCAGTGTTGCCGGCGCCGCGACCGTAACCTTCAGTTTCGATACAACCAATAATACGCCCTCGGTCGATGTAGCCAGCGCTGCTCCATCCCCCGATAACAATGTGGAATGGGATGGATTGCGCCACGACTCGCGTGATCCACTGTACCGCACTCCGGGTGGTGCGGTCCCAGCCGGGACCCCGGTCATCATCCGTTTCCGCACGTTCCATAACGATGTGACCGCCGTGACCCTGCGCGCGTACAGCGTCAATAACGGAGCGCAATCGCTCATCAAGATGACACCTGCCGCGACGGATGTCTCTTGTTATCAGGCAGGACTCGAAAATTCCACCTGTGATTTCTGGGCCGCCACATTGACCAACGCCCAGACAGAGAATCTCTGGTATCGTTTCCTCGTCACAGATGGGACCAAGACCGTCTATTATGCGGACAACACCCCCGCACTCGATGGCGGGTTGGGTGCAACCAGTGACAGCGCCGTCGATAACAGCTATGCGTTGATGGTCTATGAGCCGGGCTTTGTCGCGCCAGCCTGGGCCCGCGACGCGGTCATCTACCAGATCTTCCCCGATCGCTTCCGCGATGGACGCAAGGACAACAACGCAAAAACGGGCGACATCCGCTATGACGACCCTGTGTTGAAATTGAATTGGGGAATCCTGCCCGAAGGCTTCTGCCGCAATTATGCCGATGGCGCCACCAATTGTCCGTGGCGATTCGACACCACGCCCCCTGATTCCAGCCCTACCAAGGAACAGCCGCGTGGACGTGATTACTTCGGCGGCGACCTCAAGGGTGTCGACCAGCAATTGGAATACCTTAGACTGCTGGGTGTCAATACCATCTACTTCAACCCGATCTTCGATGCCGGTTCGAACCATTCGTACGATACACAGAACTACATGAAGATCGACCCTTACTTCGGCACGCAAAAAGACTGGGAGAACCTGGTCAAGCACGCCAACCAACTTCACATTCGTATCGTGGTGGATGGTGTCTTCAACCATTTGTCCTCCGATAGTCCGTTCTTCGATCGCTATCACCATTATCCAACCATCGGCGCGTGTGAATCGGCGACCTCCGTCTATCGGCAGTGGTTCTACTTCCGCGATGTCGCCCCAGGAACGGGAACCTGCGTCAGCAGTACGGGCGTGGCAAATGCAGCCACGTATGATGGCTGGTTCGGTTTCGACAGTATTCCGGTTATCAACAAATCCCTGCCGGCCGTGCAGCAATATTTCCTGACCGGCAACAACAGTGTCTCGAAGTATTGGCTCAAGCAGGGAGCCGGTGGCTGGCGCATGGATGTGATGGGGGATGCGTCCTTCCCGGCGGGGTACTGGGAAACCTTCCGCGGTGTGGTCAAAGATACCAAGAGCGACTCGCTCATCATCAGCGAGACCTGGCAAAAAGACTCAACGCTTCTGCGCATGCTACGCGGCGACCGTGCCGACACGACGATGAACTATCGCCTGCGCGATGCTGTGATCGGCTTGCTCACACCGGGTGGTTTCGACTCGAAGGGCTTTGCCGACAGCGGACGGATCATCGAGCCGTCTGAATTTGCAGCGCGTGTTCAATCCATGCGTGAAGACTATCCCGATGCTGCCTACTATTCCCTAATGAACCTGATGGATAGTCACGACACGGAGCGTTTGTTGTGGACGCTCACACCTGGCACCGAAACAAAAGCCGATAAGGAACTGAACGCGGCCAATCTCGCTGCCGGTAAACAGAATCTCAAGATCGCATCGTTGATCCAGTTCACCATGCCCGGCGCACCGACCGTCTATTACGGCGATGAAGTGGGCATGACCGGCGACGATGACCCGGACGACCGCCGAACGTTCCCATGGTTGGACCTGGGCGGCAAACCAGACCTTGCGCTCCTTGCGCACTACAAGATATTGACCACGCTCCGTGAACTTAATCCGTCCCTGACTGATGGTGATATTTGCATCCTGTTAGCGGACGATGCCACCGACATGGTCTCCTACGGACGCAAGACGAACAATCAGGCGGCTGTGATCATCATCAACCGCAGCAGTCAGAGTCAATCGGGCGCGATCCCGGTGGTAGGTTATCTGCCTGATGGGACCAAGCTTTACAAGGCATACGCGATTGGTGCGGGTGCCCCAAGCTCGGTCACTGTTGCGAATGGCGAAATCAATGGGACCATCGGACCCAAGAGTGCCTGGCTGTTGGTTACCGGGCGGACCGATCTAAAGCCGACGGCGGCCCCTGCCAGTTTGAACGTAACCAACGAAGGCAACGGCGAGGTCAGTTTGGCATGGAATGCCGTCGCTGGTGTAAGCGGCTATAACCTGTATCGCAGCCCGGTGACGGGTGGTGGTTACGTCAAGGTAAACACCAGCCCATTGACATCCACCAATTTCACCGATACAGGCCTGCGCAATGCACAAACCTACTTTTATGTTGTCACAACGCTCGATACCGTTGGCAACGAGAGCGCCTACTCGAACGAAGTCAGCGCTGTGCCGCACTTCTTGATTGGTTGGGCGAATCTCCAATGGCCGCCGAGCATCACCTACACGGTCAATGCGTTGGCTCGTACCGATACAGCTTACGGTCAAGTTTGGATCGACGGTGTGACGAATCAAGCGGGTGCCACTCCCAGCCTGCGCGCACAACTCGGCTTTGGACCCGTGGGAACGGATCCTGACGGGAACCCGGCCTGGACGTGGACCGATGCGAGTTTCAACGTTGACGCGGGCAACAATGATGAATTCAAAGCCAGCATGCAGCCACAGCTCGCTGGTAGTTATGATTACGTCTATCGCTATTCGACGACCAACGGTCAGAAATGGTTGTACGCCGACTTGAACGGACCGATCTCCGCTGGTAACCTGCCGTCGAACCCTGGAAAGTTGACGGTCAACGCGAGTGACGATACGACGGCCCCTGCCATCCCGAGTGGTGTGCATGTAGTCTCCGGTTCACCTGCCGGAATCGATCTGGCCTGGGATGCTAACGCAGGCGACTCAACCCTGTATGGATACGAAGTGCTGCGCAGCGAGACCGCTGGCGGACCGTACGATGTGATTGCATTAGTCACGGCTGCAAGCTATACGGATACATCCATTGTCGAGAACGGGACGTACTACTACGTTATCCGTGCAGTCGATAATGCCTTCAACCGTTCGGGAAATTCTGCAGAGGTACAGGCGGTTGCCGCTGTCCGCACCGTAACGCTCGTCTTCAACGTAACTGTGCCAGCTACCACCGATGGGACGGGCAGTCTGGTCTATATTGCCGGCTTCCTCGACCGCCTCGATGGCGGGTTGCCACAGTGGAACCCTGGCGGTGTTTCCCTAACTCGCGTGGATGCAACCCACTGGACGATCACGCTCACCGGTAAGGAAGGTGTCCAGATCGAATACAAATATGCGCTCGGTAGTTGGGACTTTGTGGAGAAGGACAACTCCTGTGGCGAGATCGCCAACCGTCAGCTGACCCTCAGTTACGGTTCCACTGGCACACAGACAATCAATGATGTGGTGGAGAATTGGCGCAACGTTGCTCCTTGCGGCAACTAACGCGTAACACAAACAAGAATCAAAATAGCGGCTCATAAGAGCCGCTATTTTGATTCAAAGTAGTAACGACCTCAGTTGTTGATTTTTGATTAACTTTCACAGGTACTCACTTGCTTTAAGCACTCGTAATGCTCTCAGCGTGACCCATTCATTCGGCTCTTTCATCTTTCCAAATCTCATCCAGGTCTTGCCATCGTAATTGTATTCGAGGGGCCAACGACCCGCTTGATCCTGCTTCGAGCGGATGAGTTCGAGCGTGTTCTTCAACCGCGGGTCTTTGCCGAATTCCAACGCAACCAGCGCCTCGGCGATCTGCAAAATGTCGGTCACGTAAAAGACCGGGAAGCCAAACTTCCACCAGTTGCCACTCGGTTTGGCGGCCCAACCATTGGGATATTCCGCTGTGGATGGGTCCACACTAAAGAAGAATTCCACACCCTGATGAATTGCCCGCTCAATGAGTGCGGTTCTTTTCTCAGCCGGAAGTTGACTCAACGCCAACAGAACTTTGACCCCGCCCCAGGCGCAGGGAAGTTTGTTGTTCGCCCCGCATGCGAACGTCGGTCCGCATTTGCCGGCAAAATAACGGGTTTCAGCATGCTTGTCCTTCATGGGTGCGACGCCCTCGCCAGTGACAGTACGTGCCATCCACTCATATGCGACATCCATACGCGAATCGCGGTATCCCAATTCCATCAATGACCAGAGCATATTTCCCTGTAAACAATCGGCTGTCCCAGAAGGGGAGTTGTTTGTCATGGCAGAGAGTTGTCCGCCAGGGCTCAGGGCGTGGTCGAGATAATACTTGCACGCCAGTCGTATGCGCTTGTCCTCTTTCGCCGAAGCGCCCAACTGTGCCAGCAGGATCAGCGCCCAGACCGTGGACTTGTACTTCGGCCCATAGCCTGTGCCAGATCTCTGCCAGAATCCCTCCTCGTTCATCTTGGACAGGATGTGCGCGATCGGACCCTCTTTGTGAGCCAGTTTACGCGCAGTTTTCACTTGTTTATCATCAGGGGAAAGATCGGACAGATCGCGTAACGCAAGATAGCGGACGCCAGGATTCTCAGACTCTAGCAACCAGGGCAAAGAGTCACTTCGCAATTGGTTTTTCCAGGACATGTGTGCCTCCTTTCGGAAACGGATGATCCCCTTATCCAAAGATAGTATAGCACTTTACATCTACTTGAAAACTATGGTATCACCGTTTTATTTCATGTATCTCAAAGGGCTCGATACCCATTGCCCTGAGTTCTTCTGCGTATGGTGAAAAGACTCGATCTGTATTAAGCAAGGTAAGCACGTCGCGATAATAGGCCGTGTATACGATCATATAGCGAACATGCTTTGCCTGCAAATACTCTGCCATTTTTTGTGGTTGTCTCATTAATGGAATGATCTCTGGGGTGATCAACCCTGCCAGATCGACAATCGGTCGCTCGGTGAAATAGCCAATAATGCCAATGTCATGAGTGGCAATGACGGCATCTTTCGGCGCATGGTCATTGATCCAGCGTGCGGCTTGCATGTGGACAGCATTGAACAGCCGTACCCGAAAGGAAAAATCTGACGATCCATTGATCCACAGGATGACCACCATCCCGAAAAGCAGCATCCATACTGTGGAACGTATCAGAGAGGAGTGTGTCAAAGTTTCCAAAAGTTGGCTGAGTCCATTTACACCGAAGATGATGATCAACGGTATGAGCGGCATGAGATAACGTCCGTGGTCGTAGAAAGCAGGCAATGCAAAAGCATAGAGTGCGATTAGGGCGAAGGACCACAATAGCGGCTGGGAGGAAAACGTACTTTTTGTCCGTATCGCGTTGTAGATCGAAAACCCTGCGCTGGGAAGAAGGAGAAGGAGTGGCCCGTTCAACAAAAAGTAGAGAAAGACATCCCAAATGTATTTCAGCGATTTCCCCAGGGACCACGGATAACCATACTGCATGAATTTCGCCGCGATCGTATTTGGAAATGGGCGATGGCTATAGGTAATGTTAAATATGATCCATGGGCTGATAACGATCAGGAATGTAAATGCAAATGCGCCCCCGTTGGACAGAATATATTTGATCTCACGGGGACGGTTGAACAGCAGGCTGAGTCCATAGACCATTGCAAGGATAATCCCCTCAGGACGCACCAGAACAATGATGCCTGCAAGACCTCCCATCAGGAATGGGGAGGTATCTCGAGCGAGCAACAGGAAAAAAAGCAGCGTCAGACATGTGAATAGACCAATCTCCATGCCCGATAGGGCTGCCCATGCCAAATGCCATTCAAGAACACAAATAATTGCAGCAATGATGCTGTTTCTGACGTTGCCAAAATATTTTTGACTCAGAAGTGCAGTCATGAATGCCGTAACAACTGCGAAAATGCCGCCCCAAAGATATGTCCACAAAAAGAACGGTACTTTTAGAAAATATCCCAATGCAAGGAGCAGTGCCCAGAGGAACGAAGTGTTGCCCGCGGATGGAATACCGGGAGAAAATGCTATCACTCCATGCAGACCAATGTTACGTGCATACGTTTGATGGATCCATGCATCATCGAGAGGAAATCCGAATTGCCCTGTCCTTCCCAAATAGAGCGCGATGCTGATCGCCTCAAGAGCGAACAATGCTGCCAGTAGTGTACTCATTTTTTTCATTGCGCATACCTGTATGTTTTTGGCGGAGCCAGTGTTTCGTTTGTTTCTATTGGGATTGTTGTGTTCATTCTCCCATTTTTCTGTGTTCCTGAACGGACTCAAATCATATAAAGTTCGATCTTTGTTAATTCAGACCTGTGCCCCCGTCACTTTTTGTTTTCCTACTGCTGTGGCTCAGGCAATGGACAGGCGAATGTTGCTTCGGGAGCACGCAGGAGTATATGGGTAGATGGTTCATGCACGATAACTGCAAATGCAGAAATGTAATTTCCTTCCTTGCATCCAATGACCGAAACCGTTGCTGTATGGGGAATGCCAGTTGGAACATTTTGAAGAGGTAATACAACTTGGTAATCACCCTCATTCATAAGATGGAAATGCAAATAGGAATAGCTCTCTGATGTCGCCAATGGATGAAATCGACTGTTAGGGCGAACAAAACGTGGATACAGCGCGATCCCGGAGACGAGGACCGCATCCTTTTGTTGAAGGAAATTACTGATCTCAGTGTCAGAGATATTTTCGTTCTGGGCCAGATCTGCTATGGCGCTTTCTGTAAAACCGTCAAAACTTTTGGCTGGGATCAGTCTTTCCGCGATCGGAACGGATGCACCCATCAGGAACAAAATGAATAGGATGAGTGCCTGGAAAATCCCTGTATTTGGTTCTGGATTCTTTTGGGGGATGGGGGCTGCACGATTCTCCCCAAAAAGTAGTTTGACCTTGGCTGGTAGATAGGCCAGTGCCATGCTGTAATAGACGAGGACGATCCAGTCTGCCGGTTGGTTGAATCTCCATCCCGACGAACGAACGAGGGCGTTACCGAAACTGTATGTCAAAAAGACGACCAGCGGCAGCAGACCGATCCACTTGTTCTTCGACATGCCTATGCCGATTCCGAAAGCGATAATGCCAAGGTTCAGGAACAGCGCCACGCTGCTATTCCACGTTAGATCTCCATTCCAGTCATTCCAAAAAGGCAGGAACCCCACGATCTCTGAAGGAGATGCATCTAAATAGGCAGGCGCAACATAGACGGAACCCGTCGCCAGATTGCGCAGAAAATGATTCGAAACAAAATGCAAAACCTCTGCCGGATGCGCGCGGATAAATGTCAGGATATCGCTCTTGATCCGGACGGAGAATTCCTCATCCGTTTCGCCGGGGAAAGGTTCGGGCATCGAAAGAGGCGGCAGGGAGTAATTGCGGGCCAGCAACCGTTCCTCTCCACGGTCGTCGAGCACGAAGGCACCCGTCAAATTCCAATTTCGCCAGATCCACGGAATCATCACAAGAACGATCCCGAGCAGAAGGATGACCGAGTGTATGATGGCTTGTTTGAATGGTTTTCTAGAGAGGAAAATGAAGAGCAAAAGAGGTGCCGTCAGGATCACTACCTGCGCACGGATCAATGCCGTGATGCCGATGCAAGCTCCGACAATGGCGAATTCCAGAGCATTGGGCTTGTTCTTGAATAACCAATGCACGGCCAGGTACAAAATGATGACCACGCCAAGCGTTGTGATCATGTCGCTCATCAATAGTTTGGCGTGTGACGTAACAATCTCTCTGGAAAGCGCAATGGAATTCGTCTCCCGCAGCAGCAACATCCCACCGGCAATAAGTCCCGCTGTGCGGTTCGACATCTTGGATGTCAACAGGAATATCAGGGACGGCATTAACGCCAACACAAGGATTTGTAGAAAGACCGTTTTGTCGTAGCTACCACCCACCAGACCATGGAAGAAAGCCAGCATGCCGACATACACCGGGCGACGAATTAGTTGATCTGAGAAACCTGTTCCATATAGCAGATGATAAGAAGATTTGTCGAACAGTAATGCATCTGAGTTCGGATATATTTCGTTGTTGGGCGGCATGGGCGGCGGCGAGAAATGTGTTGGCTGTATGGGTTCTCTTGACCAAAGCAGGACAGCCATTGCCCACAACGAAATAAAGATGACAATATCTAAAACAGGGAACGATGTAATCTTATTGATTCGAACGCGAATCAGATTCCATCCCAATGTCAGCAGGAAGCTGATTGCAAAGACGGCGATCACTTGTGCAAACGTGACAGGCGCTCCGGTGGGGCCCCAACTGAGTCCCACAATATCATGCTGGAATCCAAGATGGGATGTTGAGATGAAAGCCCAAATGGCAAGGAAAACTCCCCATAGGATCAATGTGGGTTTCCATATCGATTTAAGATCGAGGAACAGAAACATATGCTGTCGAAAGCGCTGTTTCATTTCACCCCTGTCGGTCATGTTCAACGATGGACGACAGACTGCTGCCTATCATCCATCGTCCATTGTCCATCATCATCCTTGCAACAACTCCCACTCGCTCAACTTCTCGTCCATCTCGTGTTGCACGCGTTCATATTCTGTGCCGATCTTGCGCACTTCCTCCGGCTTCACAAACGGGCTCTCCAGTTGTGTGCTGAGATTCGCCAATGTCGATTCGAGTTCGGCAATCTTGTTCTCAAGTTCCTGCAACTGCGCAATCTTTCGTCTTTCTTCTTTCGTTTCTTTGTTCTTTACGTTTTTTGCATTGCGAGCGTCAGAGAGTAGAGAATTGGAGATTTGAGATTGCTGTGCCGATATCCTTGTCGCCTCTTTCTCTCGTTCTTCTTTCATCTGGGAATACGTCCCATTGAATGCGATCATCTGTGACTCGTTCGGGTCGATCTCCCAGATCTGAGTTGCCAGCGCATCGATCAGGTACCGGTCATGGCTGACGAGCAGGATTGTGCCTTGATACGAATCTAACACGGCTTGCAACACTTCCTGTGATGTGATGTCGAGATGATTGGTCGGCTCGTCGAGCAGTAGCAGGTTCGTATCTTCCAATGCAAGTTTTGCCAACGCCAGTCGTCCGCGTTCGCCACCGGAGAGCATGGAAACCAATTTGAACACGTCATCACCCGAGAAGAGATATTTGCCGAGATAGTCACGTCCCTGATAAGGGAGCATGCCCGGCGATGCGGCTAGTATCTCATCCAGGATCGTTTTATTCGGGTCAAGCCCCTCATGGGCCTGCGCGAAATAGCCCACGCGCAGACTCGCTCCTAGGATCACTTCACCTGCCAGTGGCGTGAGAGAACCGAGGATTGTTTTTAAGAATGTAGATTTACCCGCGCCGTTCGGCCCGATCAACGCCGCGCAATCCTGTCGTCGCAGTTCGATATCGGGCGCAGAGAACAATAACTTTTCAGGAACACCATTCTCTTCGGGGTATCCAACTTTCAAATCGTTCGTGCGGATCACCAGATCGCCCGAACGACTCTCCGAGCGCAAGTGTAAATGGAGGTCCGGCACCGAACGCACGGGCGGACGAAGCGAGCGCACGCGTCGTTCAGCTTCCTCAACACTGAATGGGCTGGTCGTGGTCTCTACATCCAACTGCGACCAATTTGAACTGACTGCTGCATCCATTCCAACTTGTTCAATGGCTTGCACCACGCGCGTTAATCGTTTGAGCTTGCCCTTTGCCTGTAGCGTGTTCTGCCCCGAAATATTTTTCTTGATGTATTCCACTTCCTTCAGCAGCTTTTCTTTTTCGGCTTCGAAAATTTCAAAGCGATGTGCCCAGCGGATCTCGCGCTCCTGCAAATAGGTGCTGTAGTTGCCGCGATAATATTCCGCGCCGCTGATCGCCATTTCGAGCAGGGCGTTGCAGGCATGGTCGAGAAAATAACGGTCGTGCGAGACGATGACCGCCGCGCCTTCCCATTGCGTCAGATAACTTTCAAGCCATTCCACGGCTTTGATGTCGAGATGATTGGTCGGCTCGTCGAGCAACAATATATCAGGATTGGAGAGCAGCAAACGCGCAAGATGCGCACGCGTGCGCTGTCCGCCAGAGAGATGGTCGAGCGACATATGAAAATCAGCAGGATCGAATCCCAGACCGGTGAGCACCTGCTTGATGCGGACCTGATAGACATACCCGCCGCGCCGCTCGAATTCGTGCTGCACGCTTCCATACCGAACCAAGGCTTGCTCCCGTTTCTCCGGATCAGACATTTCAACTTCGAGTCGTTCCACTTCCCCCTGCATGCGGATGAGGTCCGCAAACGGCTCGAGGCACACATCCCAAAGAACGCCCTGCAATTCAAAGTCTGCTTCCTGTGAGAGGTAGCCGATGCGAAGATTCTTCGCGCGCGTAATCGTCCCGCCAGAAGGTTCTTCCTGTCCGATCAGGATACGTAGCAGCGTGGTCTTGCCGATGCCATTCGGCCCCACGAGTGCCAGCCGCGCTCCTTTGGCAACCGAAAAGGTGACACCGGCGAAGAGATCTTCTGCGCCGAAGGATTTAGAGAGGGATGAGACAGTAATCAGTGACATGGTATTCAGTGTTCAGTTAGGAACGCCCCCGAATTATAAATCAACCCTATCGTCCTGACGGGCACCTCCCTCATTTTCCTGCGAACTTCAGTAGGAAAATGAGGGAGATTGGGAGGGGTCATTTCTCTTCTTCATCTGCCCCATGCAAATGGCCGGGCTTTTCCTTGCCCAATTCCAATGATCGTTGATAGGCCGCCCAAACCGCACGCGAGATCGCAGTGCGGAACCCTGCCTTCTCGAGATAATACAACGCTTCGGCAGAGGTTCCTCCCGGTGAAGTGACTTGATTGCGTAATGTCGCAGGATGTCGATTCGCCGCTTCGTAGAAGGAAGCGGAGCCTTTGATGGTTTGCAAAACGAGTTGCTCCGCAATGCGGCGAGGAAAGCCCATGTGCACGCCCGCATCGATCAGCGCTTCGGTGAAGAGGAACACGTAGGCCGGGCCGGAGCCGGAAAGAGCCGTTGCCATATCAAGATAACTTTCATCTTCGACAAAGACCTCTTCACCGAGCGCACCGAGAATCCCACGCGCCATTTCCTGTTGTTCTTCTGTGACTTCTTTCGATGAAGTCCAGACCGTAATTCCCTCGCCGATCTGTCCGGGTGTATTCGGCATGGAACGGACAATGGCTTTGTGCTTCAATCCCGTGCTGATCTTTTTGATATTTGCCCCCGCAATAATGGAAAGAATGAGCGCATCAGGATGAATACCTTTCAGTCCCTTCATCACCTCGCTGAGACGCTGCGGTTTGACCGAGAGCACCACCACATCTGCCAGCGAGATGGCTGACGCGTTATCTGTTGTTGTCCTAATGCCATATTTCTTGTGCAACTCTGCCCCGCGCTCTTCCCGCGGACCCGATGCCACAATGTTCTCTGCTTTTGCCAGTTTTTTATTCAACAGTCCGGCGATCATGGCTTCGGCCATCACGCCGGGACCAATAAAGGCGATCTTCTTTTTAAGCATTCTCTCCTCCGTTGATTTATTTTGTGATTGCGTACATATAACTGTCGCGTGGAATGTCGCTCATGTTGGGGTGAATAATATATTTTCGCAATAGACCTTCGCGTTGCATGCCGACTTTTTCCAATACACGTTGCGAAGCGATGTTCTCCACGTCTGTTGTGGCATAGACGCGATAAATGTCTGGCTGTTGAAATGCCCAATCGATGATGGCGCGTGTTGCTTCAGGCATATAGCCGTTTCCCCAATAGGCACGCCCGATCACATACCCGACCGCTACTTTGGGACCTTCGATGCGTGGATCGATCATACCCATGACTTCGCCCGTTTCTTTGCGTGTGATCATATAAGGAAAGCGTGTTTCATCCTTCCACATCGCGATGGCGCGTGCAATGGTAGATTGCGCCTGTTCAAAATGAGTATGTGGTCGCCAGGTGAGATAGTACGTCACTTCCTTATCCTGTGACCAGCGTTCGAACATCGCAATTGCGTCTTCCGGTTGCGGCAATCGCAGGATAAGGCTTTGCGTTTCGATTGCTTCTGGTGGTCTCATGATGCTCATTATACATGTCGTATGAATAAACAAATGAGCGGATGTTATCAACATCCGCTCATTGACTGCCAATTACAGATTACTGAATTTAGGTGTACGCCATTTGCTCGACGCGCTGCTTTTTGACCTGGCGTTTCGATGTGCGAGCTGCCAGTAAATTCATCTGTCGTTTTTGGGCGGAGCGGATGATCAACTTGAGAAACTTCTGATGACTCCAATGCGGGTCATTGATCAGTGAGAAATCTGCTGAACCGGGTTCGTCTGGAGCATAGAAGATGCCACAATTCGGGTTGATCTCAAGCATATGGATCGTTCCATCGGCTGCCATGCGATAGTCACAGCGGGCATAGCCGTTACCGTTCATGGACTTGAACAGGCGGGATGTCTGTTCACGCAGAGTCTTTTCGATCTTCGCGTCGTTGACTGGAGCGACGGACATCTTTTCGTATTCGACCCACTTCATGTTGTAATGCTTGAACGACTCGCCTTTGGGGAAAATGAATTCCACCGGCTTGAACGTGATGGGGTTGTTCTCATCATCCGGATTTTCGGCAATGAGACAGGTGAACTCGCGTCCTTCGATGAACTCTTCGAGCAATGCACGTCCGAATTCATCAATCTCTTTCGCGGTCTGAACCTTGAGCTGTTCCACAGTCTCGCAGCGTGAGTCGCGCGTGATGCCAACACTGGCATATCCATGAGGCGGCTTGACGAGGACAGGGAAGCGCAATCGTTTGGCAACCCGTTCCACATCTTCGACGCGATCGACCATTACCCAGTTCGGTGCAGGGACATTGGATTTCTTTGCATAGGATTTCATTTCCTGACGGGATGGATCAAAGAAACTTGAGTCGGCACCCGTAAATGCAAGACCGAGTTTTTCCATGGTCTGCACGAGCCCGATTCCCGAAAGGGCATCATCGGGCGTGCCATCGCACAGATTGAAGAACACATCAACGCCTTCATTTGTAAGATCGCGCAATTGCTTTTCAACATTCTTTGGGTTGACCCGATGCTCTTTCCATTTGAATCCGTTCATGTGCGGTGATGGATCGTATGGCACATCATTGGGATCGGGTATGCTTGTCAATACACAGAGATACATGTCGAGTCCTTTTCTTTCTATATCTGCGATCAAGTTATGTGTTGATGTTGTTGCTCTTGATCGAGTTGCATGTTTATTGTTTGTTATGGATCTGTAAAAATATTTTTTATTGTTTGATTCATTGAATCGATTTATTGAATCAAATATTTTTATTCATGCAACTATATAGATTGTATCTATTAATTAATTTATGTAAAGGTTTTTTGATGATAAATAAGTTTAAAATTTTGTTAGTATTCATCACATTGATTCGATAAAATATTTTTATTTGATGTGTTTGCGATGATGATGTTGTTGCATTGAGTTTATGTCATCATTACATGCATGCATTTTATTGAATGATGTGTTGGTCATTTCTTTTGATTTCTCTTTCTCGATGGATTCTTGTTGCATCTTATGGAATGTTTGGAAACCAAGTAGAATCGAACCAGAGGACACCATGACACTACATTCTGAAATCTTTGAACAACCTGAACGACTTGCGTCTCTTCTTGCAAATCAGAAGCAGACTGTGCTTGAGATCGCAAAAGTGATTCGTTCACGCAATGTGAATTATGCGTTTCTTGCTGCGCGTGGCACATCGGATAACGCAGGGCGATATGCAAATTACCTATGGGGCGCACATAATGGGCTTCCACTTGCGTTGGCAACACCTTCATTGTTTACGTATTATCAAACGCCGCCGCGCTTGAACAATGCACTTGTTATTGGTGTGTCCCAATCGGGCCAATCGCCGGATATCGTCAGTGTATTGGAAGAAGGCCGCAGACAAAACTGTTTGACAGTCGCGATCACGAATATCCCCAATTCTCCACTTGCCAAAGCTGCTGATTTTGTTCTGGATATTCAAGCGGGTCCTGAAAAAGCGGTTGCCGCTACGAAGACATACACAGCTGAGTTGATGTCTGTTGCGATGCTCTCTGTTGCATTAAGTGATTCAAATGAGCGTTGGGATGAACTCGCATCTGTTTCGAAGTGGGCAGAGCAGTCCCTTGCCCTCGATCAGCAGATTGCACAAATGGCACAGCGCTATCGTTATATGACTCACTGCGTGGTGTTGGGACGTGGTTTCAACTATGCAACTGCATTCGAATGGGCGCTCAAATTGAAGGAATTGACCTACCTCATTGCCGAGCCTTATTCTTCTGCAGATTTTCAACATGGACCCATCGCGATGGTCGAAGGTGGATTCCCCGTGATGGCCGTTGCACCGAGTGGTAAGGTCCACGATTCGATGCTGGATATGTTGACTCGCCTGCGTAAACAAAAGGATGCGGAACTGGTTGTCATTTCGGATGATACGGATGCGCTTGCGCTGGCTCAATCGCCCATCCAGCTCCCGCCTCAAATGCCCGAATGGTTGACTCCGATCGTAAGCATTATCCCGGCTCAATTGTTTGCCTGTCATCTGACCCAGGTGAAGGGATATGATACGGAAACGCCGCGCAATATTACAAAGGTGACGGAGACCCACTAGCGCAGTTTCTTTGCCATCAAAATATCCGGCTTGCCAATACCATTTGCATCAGGGACAACACCTGTGATCATGAATCCCATCTTTTGATAGAACTCATAAGGATGGGATTTATAGTTTTGGATATCCCGTATCTTTTCCCAGAGGTTTTCATACAGATCGACATTGGCCAGCGATGTCATGCCGTCTTCATCGTCGCTGCCAAGGGTGATGGTCAAGGCTCCTCGGGCGCGAACCTGTTCTTCCAGGTCCCGAACGAGAGCGCGGCCGATACCCTGTCGCTGTGCCTGTGGCTGCACCGCCAATGGATGCAATTCCCAGACGTGACCGTCATATCCAGGGATGCCACCGATGATTCCGAGCAAATTCCCCTGATTATCGACAGAAATTCGGCAAATCCGTTCATCTTCGAGCATTTCATGGACCTCTTTTAACCCGTCTTCCAAAGTTGGCCAGGCATCCGGCCAGTGTTCCCGGAAGGCATCTACTACTAATTTTGCCGCCTGCCAGATACCATGTTCGTTATCAGGAGATAAAGTAGTGATTTGCATTTCGACTTATTTCCAGAATTGGGGAAGATATTCCTTGTAACTCGTTAGATAGTCATCCAGGATCTTTCTACCTGTTTCAATGTCGGTAATAACGGCGTCAAGCAAAAGGCATTGCAACGCCTTCTCACGATCACCATTGACGGCAGCGTCCACGCATAATTGGGCGACCATCGTTTCTCTTCGACAAAGTTCTGCCACGGGTTCGGGCAGCGCCCCAACATGTACCGGATGAATCCCTGCACCATCGACAATGACCGGCGTCTCGACTGTTGCCCCGATGGGCAGGTTGGAAATCTGCCCCGCGTTGGGAAGGTTTGCTGCGAGATGATAATGGGTTGTTGCGCAGACTTGATTCTCGATCATCTCCAATGCGCCTTCTGAATCGGTATCGAGCAATCCTTCAACGGTGGCTTCATCGTTTGCCATATCATTTAAGCGTGCCAACTCAAATTCACGGACGGCAGCCATCAAGTCCCAATCATAGAGACGGATGTTATATTTATCCCAGGGTTTGGTCTGCGCGTCGCTCATCCATGGGAGATATTCACAGAGATGTGTATCGCCAGGGACAGGAAACATGCCCAAGGCGGAGAAAACATCCCTCGTAAGCGGTTCAAAATTCGGGTCAAGTTCGAAGAAGCGTTTTCGGAACAACGGATATAAGTCTTCGCCTGTGCGCCGGTCATGAATGGACAGGATCCAACTGAAGTGATTCAATCCTGCGGCGCGAATATCAACAAGAGGTACGATCTGTTCGCGTACGCGATGCTGCAGCGGATGTTGATCGACTGCAGCATGCAAACCTGTGAGTCCTTCGGGGACTTCGATGCCAAGATCTTTTGACAGTGCCACACCGACCATGGTGTAACCCGCATAGATCTGATGACATAACCCGACTGCTTTAATTTTGCTGTGACGGTTAACCGCGTCACAGATGCGGATCATCGGGTTGGTGAAGTTAACGAACCATGCATCGGGACAAGCCTGTTCCATGTCGTGCGCGATCTGCATGATGGGACCAATGTTGCGTGCTGCATGTGCGAAGCCACCAGGTCCGCCATTCTCTGCATACGGTTGTCTTACTCCATACTTGATGGGAATTTCGAAATCGCGTTGCCACAAGTTTTCGCGTGCACCCACCTCAATGGCATTGACGACAAATTTGCTGCCGGGCAACGCATCCTGATGATTTGTATGGGATGTAATTGTGAACTGTGCATCCCATTCACGATTGAGTCGGTCGGCAAGGCGATGCACGATATCGAGTGTGTCGGCGTTTCTATCCACGAGTGCAAGCGTGGAACCGCGTAGTTTTTTCGAGCGGATGATCGCCGAAAGTGTATTTTCGCCGAACGATGCAGAGCCTGCGCCAATGACGGTGATCTTTGTAGGAAGTGTCATGATATATATGCTCCAATGCCTGGTATCAAATGTCTGTGAATGACTTGTTTGATTTAACCATAGAATTTGTGTATGGGTGTACACATCGTGGTGATTAAACAAAAAGACACGGTACGTGAAATATGTCCGTGTCTTATTTGTAATTGCATTGCGTATCGATCACTCTCCGATCGATACTTCAGCGCTCATGCCTCCCAATAATCCTTCAGGTTTTTCTGTAAACTCAATCGTGACCTCATAGACTACATCGCCACCAAGCGTAGTGGAAACAGGTGAAATCGCGATCACTTTACCTTCGAAGTCCTGTGCTATTGCATCTATGGTGATGATGGCGGGATCGCCGATTTTGACACGGGTCACATCGCGTTCACTCAGGTCGGTGGTCTTTACTTGCAGGTTGTTCACATCACTGATAGCGATCAAGGCTTGTCCAGGCATTGCATATTCCCCTGCAACACCATCCACGGATGTGACAATGCCCGAAATGGATGCGCGCAGACGCGTTTGTTCAAGTTTCTCCTGCGCGATCTGAAGGCTGGCACGAGCCTGCTGCAATTGTGCAAGCTGTGCGCCAGTGGCATTGTCGGGGATCGTCTCGCCTTTCAATTCAGCAAGATACCAATTCGCTTCCTGTAGAGCGGCATTCGCTGCATCAAAATTGGCGGCAGCAAGAGCAACGTCCGTTTCTGAAGGTGGGTTTGCATACCAGTTCAAATTGCCCAGTGCAACATTGTAAGCCTTTTGCGCATTGTATAAGTTCGTGGCTGCCTTGGCCCGAACCGGGTCAACCGAGGAACGCTTGTTGGTCAGGTTATATGCTTCGCGCGCACGATCAAGTGCATCCTGTGCCAGCGTGACCTGGTCTTTGAGATAATTAATGGTGACGTTATCAGTCCGCCGATATTTGATGCTGTCGGCTTTCTTTTTGGCATCGTCATACTCTTTTTGCGTGTTGGCAACAGCCTGTTCAGCTGCAGCAATGCTGGCTGCCGAGGTAAGTTCACGGACAGTACGCTGAGCCGCTTCCACTTCCAACTGGATGGTTGCATTGTCCAGTTCCATCAGGATGTCGCCTGCCTTGACCTGGTCCCCAGCCGTTACGTGCACTTTTTGAATAGTGCCTGCCAGCGGAAAGGCCAACTGCGCATCCTGCATAGGGACAATGACCGCCGATGCGGACACGTTGCCCCCACTTGATGTTGAAGCAGATGGCGCAGGCTTTGTCGCATTTGCATTGCCACCATCCAGCACAATGGTGGGAATGGGTGTTGTGCTGGCATTGGAACTGCAGGCGGCGAGCGCCAATGCCATGAATAGTATGATCAGTGACTGAATTCTCTTCATTCTTGCTCTCTTGCTTTATGATTTTCCGTTCGCCTTGCTGTCTTTGGTGATCAAACCGTCCTGCAAGGTGACAATACGGTCAGCGTATCCGATGACACGCGGGTCGTGAGTGGCGAAGACGAACGTGACGCCAGTCTCTTTGTTGAGCTTTTTCATGATCTCCATCACCTGCTGACCGTTGGTGGTGTCGAGGTTGGCGGTGGGCTCGTCGGCAAGGATCAGTTTGGGATTAGGAGCCAGCGCTCGGGCGACCGCGACGCGTTGTTGTTGTCCACCACTGAGTTGATCGGGGCGGTTGTTGGCACGTTCGACGAGATCCACAGCTTTGAGCAGTTCCATTACACGCTCTTTGCGTTCGCTGGGTGTATGTCCATTAAGCAGGAGCGGCATTTCTACATTTTCGTATGCAGTGAGAGTCGGGATCAACGCAAAGAACTGGAATATGAACCCGATCGTGCCGCGGCGCATGTCAGCACGTTGGTTGCGATTGAGACTGGTAACGTCCTGGTTATTGATAAAAACCTTGCCGGAGGTTGGTTGATCGAGACATCCGATCATTTGCAAAAGAGTGGTCTTGCCTGAACCAGACGGCCCGACCAGGGCGGTAAATTCTCCGTTTTCAATGGAAAGGTTGACACCGCGCAAAGCCTGCGTTTCCACTTTCCCTATCTGATACGTACGAGTGACGTTTTCGATTTTTACGACTTCCATGATAATACTCCTCGCGGATTGAATTCCGCGTCTATTTTTCTGCTCGCAGTGCTTCGACCGGTTCCATGCGGGAAGCCATGACTGCCGGGTAGAGCCCGGATAAGATGGTGGCAACAAAGGTCATGACGGTAACGTTGACCGTATTATTCGTGGTTAAGCGGGCCCGGATCGTGTCGGAGACCAGCATTCCGTTCAACCCCATATTGCCGATGTAAAAGCCCTTGATGTTGAACAAGTAGACGCCAAGTACACCTACGATCAGTCCCATGAGCACGCCGCCGATCGCCAGCAGTGTGGACTCCGCCAGGAACAATCCCATGATGCGGCCGCCTCTCATACCGATGGCCGCCAGGATGCCGATCTCACGCGTACGTTCATAGACTGACATGATCAATGTGTTGATGATGACCGAAGCAGTGATGGCCAGGATGATCAAATAGAAGAATGAGATGTAGCTGTTGGCCATTGTCTCAAACTCCACGAACAATTTGTTCAGATCTTCCCAGGTGAGCACTTCCAGATTCGAGGATGACTTCAACGCATTGACGACACTTTTTGTATCCGCTGTGTCTTTGAGAAGAATGAAGATCGTACTGGCATGTCCTTCGGTCTGTGTGATCGCCTGTGCCTTTGCCAGCGGCAAAAAGATGGTGCTGCCGTCGAAGCCGTATGTGTTCGTTGTGTAAATGCCGCGAATGGTGAAGGTCTGTTCCAGCACATCGCCATTGGATGTGTTGACCGAAAGACTGACCTTATCGCCGGTCTGCAAGTGAAGTTTCAACGCCGCTGGTTGACCGATCAGCAATCCTTCGCGGTCATCGGCGGTCAGAAAGTTTCCGCTGATGATCCCGTCGCGATAGGGATCGTTCGCTGCCGATCCCGGGTCGATGCCATAGATGCGGACACCAGTCGATTCATCACCTGTGGAAAGGAAACCACTCGCATATAAACGCGGTGTGGCAGCCTTCACCTGGTCCAGCTTTCCGATCTGGCTAGCGATCTGGTCGGGATTTTCGACCAGATCTTCCCACTTCAGACTGGATTTATTTTCATCATAAGATGCGGCTCGTATTTGAATGTGTCCGCTTTGCAGACCGATGGCAGATTCAAGAGCACTGCCCATCTCTCCCTGGATTACGGAAGACATCAGCATTAACAAGCCAAGACCGATGGCCACTGCCAATGCAGAGAAGAAACTTCGACGTCTGTTGCGGCCAAGGTCACGAAAGGCCATTTTAAAGATTTGCATCATGATTACACCTATACAAAATGCAGGGCTTCCGCCGGTTCGCGGCGTCCTGCTTCCACAGCCGGGATCAGCGCGGCCAGCGCCGAGATGATCGCGACCATGGATGCCCGCATGAATAACTTTTCAATGCCCCAGGTGGGATAGACTTTGTCTTTGACGAGTGCCATATAACTGGCTGCCTGTGTCATACTGCCAAAGTCAAGACCATTCCTCATCAAAAGCCCATTGATCGCCAACCCCAGAATGATTCCCGCAGCAACACCCACCAGACCGATCATGATCCCCTCCAGGATGAATAACAACGAGATCTGTCGCGGCTTGAGTCCCATGGCACCGAGAACGCCGATCTCACGTGTGCGTTCGTAGACGGCCATCAGCAGCAGGTTGAGAATACCCACGCCCGCAATGGCAATGATGATCACGCTAAAGATGTTCATCACGCCGCCCTTGGAATTGATGGCATTGGCCAGATCGGGATAGTTCGCCTGGAACGATTCGATCTCATAGCCAGGGATAGTAGATTTCAGGCTGTCAATCACTTCGTCTTCCTGACCGAGATGTTGCAGGAAGATCGCCACCTCGGTGGGAGCATCCATCTCGTAGAGCGATTTTGCTTCATTCAAGGAGATGTACACTGTTTGTTTTTCGATATCGGCCATGCCGAGATCATAGATGCCGACGATGGTCATCGTGCGTTGGCGCATCTCCTTGTGTTGCGAACGGCCGACCATGGTGATGCGGTCACCGACCTTGACGTTCATGGCATCAGCAAGGCCCTTGCCGATCAGGATGTTGTCGATATCATCGCCGGTGAGGTTGCGTCCATCGGTCACATATTGACCGATGATATTTACCTTCAATTCCTTTTCGGGTTCAACGCCGGTGATTGCGACGGCAAATGCACCTTCGCGACTGGTGACCAGTCCACCGGTATTGATGCGCTGCGTCGCTGCCACAACCAACGAGTTTGACTCCGCAGCGCTGACTACAGCTTGAGCATCTGCCAGCGGCAGCAGGGGCGTGGAATTTGCCTGGGAGCGATACCCTTCGGCATGCACCTGGATGTTGCCCCCCAGTACTTTCACGGCGTTCCCGTAAATGGCATCGGTGAAGCCGTTCATCAACCCGTCATAGAACATCATCAAGGACAGGGTTAGTGACATGGCAAGGACTATGATGATCGTCCGGCGCTTATGTCGCCAGATGTTGCGCCATGCGAGGCGCAGGTAGAGTTTCATTGCTTAATCCTTTCTTGTGAAGAATTCATTTTCATATTTGCACCCGTCAACTTTCCTTATTCGTAACGCAATGCTTCCACGACATTCATTCTTGCTGCTTGTCGAGCAGGGATGAATGCCGCACAGACACCGAACAATAATCCAATGGCAATGGCGGCCAGAACCCCACTAATAGGGAACTCATAGCCCAGCGGGAAGATCCCTTCCATGGCAACAACCAGAACATAGCCAAGATAGAGTCCACCCAGAATACCGAAGGCGGTTCCAATGGCAGCCAGCAGGAGGGACTCTGCCATCACCATCGAGCGGACCTGTTTGCGGGTTCCGCCAGCGGCGCGGATCATGCCGATCTCGCGCGTGCGCTCGATAACGCTGATGGTCAATGTGTTAAGCATGGCGATCAACGATGGAATGGCCAATACCAGGAAGATGATATACAAGCCGCTGAAGGCCGCATCCATCTGGGATTTCAGTGAGTTGTAATACTCCGTGCCGGAAACCACTTTGAAAGTTGGGTATGCATCTGCCAATGATCGAATGGCCGTATCGACCGCAGCGCGGTCAGCATTCTTCTTCAAATTGAGTTGAATGAACACATCATCGGTGACACCAAAATCCGCTTGCATATTGTTTTGTGAAATGAAGCCGGTGACCACTTTTGCATTGAGCATGTCGGTTGCCACGGCAACGATCTGATAGGTCAGTGTGCCATTGGGCGTCACGATATCAATTGTGTCACCGATTTTCTTGCCGAGCGCGTTGCTCATCGCACCGTTGATAATCATGTTGCGTCCCTCGTTCAAGGATGCGTAGGTGGATCCTTCCCCAGCGTAGAGCGAGTCTTGAAAATAGAATCCAGATACATCCGGGTAGGAGGCGGGATCAATTCCCAGAACGGAGAGCGCCTGCCCATCTGCGGTGGCGCTTGCAAAACGGAGCGTACTGACCTTATCCACACCATCCATGGCTTTAAGCTGATCGGCAAATTCAGATTTGGCTGGAACATTACTTCCCCACAGGGCGATCGATGGCGGCACAAAGATATAGTCGCTGCCGAGGTTGTCGCTGGTGATCTCATAGATCACGGTGGTCAGGCTGGAGATCATGCCGCCGAGTGCCACAATGATAGCCAATGCAAGCATGCTGGTGCTGGCCGTCACTGCCACGCGCGAAGGCTGCCGCGTAACGTTGCCTTGTGCCAGTTCGCCAATGCCGCGCTTCGCATAGAACAATGCGATTACACGACCAAACACCAAAGCAAATGGACGGATCAACGCCGGGGCGACCAGCACTAAACCCAACAGGAAGAACAATCCACCGGGGATGATAAGGGCAGGCTTGCCGCTGAGGATGGCAAGGATCGTGAGCATGATAATGACCGCGCCTCCGATGAAGCCAAAGCTTGTCTCCCGGTCAAATTGCGTCTCTGCCATGGGTGGTCGAAGTGCTTCGAGCGGAGTTAACTTGCTGGCATTCAGCGCGGGGATCAAGCCGGCAGTCACTGTAACGCCCACGCCAAGGAAGATCGAACCGAATAGAAGAGTGGGTGTTACAACGGGTGCGCCGATGTTCAGGTTAACAAATTGGCTCATGAAGGGTTCCACAACATACGTGGTGCCCAGTCCAAACAGATAACCGATGATGAGCCCCAAGGCCGTGCCAAGAATGCCCTGCAAGAGTCCTTCTGCCAGGATGATGCCGATCACTGTGCGGCGGCTGGCGCCCAACGCGCGCAGCAAACCGATATCCCGGCGGCGTTCTGCAACGATGGTGCGGAACGTATTGAAGATAATGAAGCCACCCATGAAGAGCGCCAGGACGCCAAAGACGTTGAACATCGTTTGTGCAAGCCGCAACGAGGCGAACACTTCTGTGCCTGAGAACAGTGTGCCCACGTGATACTCGGGACCCAGGGCTGTTTCGATATTCTTCTGTACTTCAGCGCGGCGGGCTTCCATGGCTGTCGTTTCCGTGTTGATATTGATCGTGTTGACCCTGCCGGGCGCATTGATAATCAACTGCGCTTCCGGAAGGTTGACCCACACGGTTTCATTGCCAGGCATGATCTGGGCTGGGAGGATACCCACGACCGTTAATTCAGTTGTGCCTTCCACGCTTGGGATGCGGAACGTATCGCCGGGACCCACTTTGAGTGTGTCTGCGAGCGTGCGCGAGATCAGGGCAGAGGCGGTATCCGTCGCTTGAAGATAACGTCCCTCCACCATGGCGATGGCACGCAGGGAACGTTCCATCTCGGGTTCAATGCCGAGGAGCGAGAGGACCTTAACAGTGTCGGCCTTGTTCGGATCCCTGTCGAAGAAATCAGCCGGGATGTTGATGGTGCGAGTTAAAGAAGGAGCGTAAACACGTACACCATCCACACCCTGCAGTTTGTCAGCTATAGCTTGTGGGAAGGGTTCACCAGAGAGATGTGTGACACTGTAATCCACGACACCCTCTGCGCTTTTCACGTTGACCTGCAAGGCGTTGAGCATGGTTGGCAGAAGCAGGTTCATGCCAAAAATGACCAGCACGCCAAATATCACAGCCAGTGTGGTGAGGAACGTCCGTAATTTGCGTCCGTTCAAATAACGAGCGGCGAGTGTAAGTTGGAGATTCATGTCAGTCTCCCATTTCCTTTACTTTGCCCGCCACGTAATCCGCATTTTTTGTATTCTTTCGTTCAAGCAGGGTTTCATCCACCACCTTGCCGTCCTTGAGGAAGATAATTCGGTCAGCATAGGCAGCAATGCGCGGATCATGAGTCACCATGACCACGGTGCGTTTGTATTGTTTCGAAACATTGCGCAGCAGGCTGGCAATCTCGTCGCTGGAGCGTGTGTCGAGGTTGCCGGTGGGTTCGTCGGCCAGGATCAACTCGGGATCAGCGACCAGGGCACGGGCGATGGCAACGCGCTGCTGCTGTCCACCGGAGAGTTGGTCGGGACGGTTGGCGAGTCGGTCTGCCAGCCCGAATTTGGTCAGCCAGTCTGTGGCTTTTGCTTTCGCGTCAGCCGGTTTGACTCCGTCGAGTGTGACAGGCAAGGCGGCATTTTCCAGAGCGGTCAATACGGGGATAAGGTTGAAGAATTGGAAGACGAAGCCGATCTTGCGGCGGCGCAGTTCGGTTAATTTGTCGTCATTGAGATCGCTCAGATTGTGCCCACCGATCATCACATGTCCTTCGCTGGGTTTATCCAGTCCACCAAGTAAATGTAAAAGTGTGGATTTCCCGCATCCGCTGGGGCCCATGATGGCGACGAATTCGCTTTCCCGAATCGTAAGGTTAACGTGATCCAAAGCTGTCACTGTCGTGGCGCTGGAGCCGTAAATTTTTGTCAGTTTTTCCACTTGAATATTGGACATTTCTTTATCTTTCTACTACATAAGGGCCAGTGCATTACTCGTTAAGAGTCTTACCGTTACCATTTCCATTGGGCGGGGGATAGGTCGAGCCAGCATCCACTTTCTTGGGGCGTCCGCGTTTGCGGATTTCAGGTTCGGGGATCGGCTGGTCTTTGATGGCTTCCAGACGCATCTCGATCATGTCGAGCCAGCGCAGATCTGCTTCGAGGTGCATGATGGCTTTATCCACCAGCAACATCTGTGCCATCTCAGTCTGCGGGTCAAACACATCTCGTTGGGCTGTGGCATCGTGCAGTTCCTGGTAGAGCATCGAACGCTGGGTCTGGATGACGCGAGCCGGGTCTGCTTCACCAGATGCGAGCCCGATCATCAATTTGACGAAGAACTCGTCGCGTTGATGTTCGGTCGCCACACCTTCATCGAACCAGCCTTTCAGGGCATCGCGTCCATCACGGGTGATGGCGTAGATGCGCCGATCTGGTTCGCGTCCCTCGCCCAGATCGGATTTGGTCTCCACCAGCCCGGATTCTTCCAATCGTTCGAGCGTGGTATAGATCTGCGCGGGCTTCACATCCCAGGTCGCTTCGCCAACAACCGCCGAGAACGCGGCATGTAATTCATAGCCGTGGCGGGGTTTTTGAGCAAGTAATCCCAGAATGGCGTTTCGTACAGACAACTGATTTCTCCAAAATAAATAGTATACAGGTTACTAATTATCAAACGGGCAAAATAATAAACGAGTTACTATTTTTTGTCAAG
>CAZKSG010000019.1:0-38480 GCA_964555335.1 uncultured Anaerolinea sp. | reverse complement strand
TGGAGAATCTGGCCGCGTCCATCCGTGAACATGGGGTCATCCAGCCGCTCATCGTTTCTCCCGGCAAAAATGGGATTTACATCCTCATCGCCGGAGAGCGTCGTTTGCAGGCTTCACGCAAAGCCGGGTTGAAAACGGTCCCTGTGGTGATTCGTCATGCAACAGACCAACAGTTGCTCGAATTAGCTCTGATCGAAAACGTCCAGCGTGCAGACTTGAACGCCATCGAAGAAGCGGAAGCCTATCAAAACCTGGCCAAGGAATTCAAGATGTCGCACGAGACCATCGCGGAGCGCGTAGGCAAAAGCCGTGTGGCGGTGACGAATACCATCCGTTTGCTCGATGCCTCGGCGGCAGTGAAGCAAGCCCTGGTGGATGGTCGCATCACAGAGGGACATGCGCGTGCATTATTGTCACTGTCGGCAAAGGCACAGGAAGCGTTGTTGAACCAGATCATGAATTTGGATCTCAGCGTCCGCTCGACTGAGGTGTTGGCCCGAAAGTATTCAGGGCAGAAACCGGCCACGAAAAAGAAATCAGGCACAAGTGCAGATGTGAACGATATCGAGCGCCGCCTTCGATCGAGCCTCGGCACCAAGGTCTCCTTGAAGCACGGCAAAAAAGGCGGCACAGTCACCATCTACTACTATTCCAATGAAGAATTGGATTCGCTGCTCGAAAAATTGACCTAGCTATACGAACCTGACAGGTCTTAACTAAATCTCTGTCCGTCAGGGCATTCGCAGGGTCGATGATCATTATTGAGCAATTGTATTTGAAGGACTGTCAGGTTTTAGGAAATACATATGAAACTCCTTTACAACGCTCACATCCACACTCAAAACCCACCCCAACCAACAGCATCTGCCTTATTGATCGACCGTGAATGGATTCTTGCTGTTGGCAACAAAGAAGATCTGCTTGCAGGCTATCCAAACGCTGAAAAACAGGATATGGGCGGACGCGTCATCCTGCCTGGGTTAACCGATGCGCACCTGCATTTGAAGTATTACTCGCTGAGCCTGCAAAAGATCGATTGCGAAACGGACACAAAAGAAGAATGTCTGCGCCGTGTAGAGGAACGAGTCAAAAAATCCAAACCCGGCGAGTGGATATTGGGTCACGGCTGGAATCAAAACGTGTGGAATGTCTGGCCGACAGCCGCCGAACTCGACGCCATTGCACCGAATAACCCTGTTTATCTTACAGCCAAATCGCTGCATGCGGCCTGGGCGAACAGCAGCGCAATGAAACTTGCCAATATCAATGCCCAGACACCCGACCCCAAGAATGGACAGATCCAGCGCGATGCAACAGGCAATGCGACAGGGGTTCTGCTTGAAAGTGCAATGGACCTGGTGGATCGCACCATCCCTGAGCCCACCATGGATAAGATCGCAGATGCCATCGAAAAAGCACAATCCACATTATGGAAAATGGGACTGACCGGTGTGCACGATTTTGACCGCCGCGATTCGTTCATGGCGTTACAGCAGCTTCGCCGAAATGGCAGGCTCAAACTACGCGTGCTCAAGAATATGCCTGTGGAATTACTCGATCAGGCCTTTGAACTAGGTTTGCAATCTGGCTTTGGCGACGACATGCTGCGCATTGGCAATATCAAGGCCTTTATGGATGGCGCATTGGGTCCGCATACGGCGGCCATGTTCCAGCCGTATATCGGTGAAAATGAGAATCGCGGCATCCTCAATATGGATGGCGAGGAACTCTTTGAACACGGACGCAAAGCCGCGCAGGTGGGTCTCGGGATGACGGTCCACGCCATCGGTGATCGCGCCAATCATGAAGTGCTTGACGCGTATGAACAGTTGCGCGCATATGAAAAAGAAAATCATCTTCCGCGTCTGCGCCATCGTATCGAGCACGTACAGGTGATTCATCCCGACGATGCGCTGCGCCTTGCGAAGCTTGATATTGTCGCTTCGATGCAGCCCATCCATGCCACATCGGATATGCTGATGGCAGATACGTTCTGGGGTGAGCGTTCGCGTCTTGCGTATGCAATGAGGACCCAACTGGATTTTGGCGCGCATCTGGCTCTCGGTTCAGACGCGCCGGTTGAATCGCCGAATCCGTTCTGGGGATTGCATGCCGCAGTCACCCGCCGACGTGCCGACGGTTCTCCCTCCACCGACGGCTGGTACCCCGAGCAAAGATTGACCCTGACTCAAGCCTGGGAAGGATACACTCTCGGCCCGGCTTATGCCGCGTACATGGAAGACCGCCTCGGTCGCCTTGCCCCGAATCATCTCGCCGACCTGATCGTACTGGAAAAGGATCCATTTACCTGTACTGCGGATGAATTGCTTACGCTTGAATCATCGGCTACAATGGTAAATGGAGAATGGGTCTGGCAGCCATTATAAGGATGTGACATGGCAGAACAACATCTCTCACCTGAAATGCTCGTTCCTCGTATGGGGGAATATTTAGTTCACAAGGGTCTCGTTTCTACGGAGAACCTGCAAAAGGCACTAGATCACCAACAGGAGGAAATGGCAAAAGGGAATACCATCCTGCTTGGACAGGCTCTGATCGAGCTTAAATTCATCAAGCGTTCCCAACTCGATCAGGCCGTGACCGAACAGATCATTCAGTTACGGTCTGCGTTGCAAGCGGCAAATCGCAACCTGGAGCGCCGGGTCGAAGAACGGACTGCCGAGTTGCAGAAGGCACTTGAGCGCGTCTCTGAACTCAGCCAGCTAAAAGCCAATTTCATCTCGAATATCTCGCACGAACTTCGCACACCGTTGACTCACATCAAAGGGTATATTGAACTGCTGGTCACCGAGTCACTCGGGAAGATCACCGAGGAACAGCGTCATGCGTTGAATATCAGCCAGCAATCCACGAACCGGCTCGAAGGACTGATCGAAGATCTCATCATGGTTTCACTGGCTTCACGCGGTGAATTGAGCATGCAGCAAGGCGATGTTGATATACGGCGTCTTGCCAACCTTGCCGTTAAATCTCATGCTGATGCAGCGCTTGCGCGCGGCGTCACCCTGCTTGCGGTTGTTGATGAGAATGTGCCTCCCGTCCAGGCGGATTCGCAGAAGATCGCCTGGGTGTTGGGACAACTGATTGATAACGGGATCAAGTTCACATCGTCGGGAGGACGCGTGGTGGTATCTGTCAAACGCGAAGGCGAAAACCTGGTCATCGTTTCGGTCACCGACACAGGCATTGGCATTCCGGCCGATCACATCAATGACATTTTCGAACCTTTCCATCAATTGGATGGTTCCACCACTCGAAAGTACGGCGGTACAGGGCTTGGGCTTTCCCTTGTGCGGCAGCTCGTGGAAGCGCACGGCTCGATGCTCGAAGTGCAATCTACAGAAGGACGCGGGTCAACCTTTAAATTCCCATTGCTTTCCTCACCGGGATCAAAATAATCATGATGGATCAGTCCACGCTTTCGTTCTTTCAGGAATTGATGCAGATTGCCTCGAAAGCGGGGCAGTTGCGAAACACCCTTGAAGATTTCCTGACAACGCTTCGTCGTGAATTTGTCTTTGATAATGTGGCCGTCTATCTACAGGACGATGGCAACAGCGCGCTGGATGTCTTTTACGCGCGTGCCATTGGGCGTGCGAAGAATGCAGAGGCAGACGCCGCCTGGGGCGAAACGTTTGCAAGCCAGGTCGTCAGGAAGGAAAGCCTTTTAATGCAGGATCCGCACCCTGATGTCCCGCAGGATGATCGCCTTCATCAGGCATATTTGTTGGGGTTGCCATTGAAGATGGATGACATGACCCGGGGTGCCCTGGTCTTCGTACGGTTTGGTGGTCCGGCGTATGAGGAGAGTCACGTTCAGACAGCGTTGTTCGCGTCGGAACTTCTATCGGTTCTGTTCGAACGCATGACGTGGAAGCAGAAAAATTCCGAATTGCAGGATCTCAAACGTCAGATGCAGTTGCAGGAGGATTTCGTCAGCACGATCACGCATGAGCTGCGTACGCCGCTGGGGTTTATCAAGGGATACAGCACCAGCCTCCTGCGCGAAGATACAAGCTGGGATGCAGAAACACAAAAGGAATTTCTGACGATCATCGATGAAGAGGCAGATCGCCTCTCGCTTTTGATCGAGAACGTGCTGGAATCTGCCCGCCTGCAAAGCCGGACGCTTCCGCTTCGTTTCCAACCCTTGCGGCTGGATGCCGTTTTACGGGACGTTGTCACTCGAATTCGCGTCCGCCACAAAGACCTGGACGTGAACATGGATCTGAAGGCCACGCCGCAGATCCAGGGTGATGGCGTGCGGCTGGCGCAGGTATTCGATAATCTTTTCACCAATGCCGTGAAATACGCTCCGGGTGCTCCAATCGATGTGTTGCTGAGCCAAATCGGTACTCACATCCTTATCTCCTTCATTGACCATGGTCCCGGCATCCCGGTGGAATCTCTGCCACTGATCTTCGAACGCTTTTATCGCGTCCGTAGTGAAAAGAGCGTGACCGGCACAGGGCTTGGACTTTACATCTGCAAGCAGATAATTGACGCACATCGTGGTAAGATTTGGGCAGAATCCACACCCGGTCAGGGAACCACGTTTTTCATCGAATTGCCCCTCAATTCAGAAACCTAACGTGAAGGAGAATTTATGGCAAAACGCATTCTGATAGTTGATGACGAACCTCGTTATCTCCGTCTGCTCGAAGCCAATCTGCGCACGGAAGGATATGAAGTGGTCACTGCGCAGGATGGCATGCAAGCCGTAAGCGTTTTTTCCGACCAGCCAATCGACCTTGTGCTGATGGATGTGATGATGCCAAAACTGGATGGGTTTGGGGCCACGCAACGTATTCGGGAATTTTCCAGCATCCCCATCATTATTCTTACTGCCAAGGGTGATGAACAAGACCGTGTGCGGGGTCTCGACCTGGGCGCGGATGACTATCTCGTCAAGCCATTCTCTGCCACCGAATTGCTGGCACGCGTTCGTGCTGTGTTGCGTCGTGCGCAACCTCCCAGCGAAGTGGGACAGTCCCGTTTCTTTACCCACGAAAATCTAAAGATCGACTTTGCCCGTGCGGAGGTGTGGCGCGGTGAAACCCCCATCTCTCTCTCTGCCACGGAATACCGCCTCCTGTTGCAATTTGCTCATCATGTTGGCAAGATTATGACATCGGAGGAGCTGCTGACCAGCGTCTGGGGACCTGAATATCGCACCGATAAAGAGATCCTTTGGGTGAGTATTGCCCGCCTGCGCCAAAAGCTGGAAGATGATGCGCATACTCCCAAGCACATTGTCACCCGCTCAGGGCTTGGGTACCTGATGCCGCCCATCGAAGAGTGACGCTTTTTGGAGGTCTCTTTGGTTGGTAAAACGATACTCCTCTTGGATGAAAACCCCGCCAGCCGCAATTTTATTGCCAATGCTTTGCGCGAGCATCAGTTCAAAGTGCTTGAAGCGCCATCTGGCAAGGAAGCACTCATCGCTGCATGGCGCGACGAGCCTGACTTGATATTGTTCGACCCGGTCCTTTCGGATATTAGTGACGAAGAATTCATATCCAAACTAAGCACGAATCCTCGCACGAAAGATACGCCGTTGGTTGCCCTGTCCAGTGATCCTGCTCCAGCGCGGCGCGATGTGTGTATCAATGCAGGCGTGGATGAATACCTGGTGAAGTCGGCACAGGCACTTGCATCTTTGGAAGGAAGCCTGCACAGGCTGTTCAAGCATGGTGGAACAACGGAGACATCTGGCGAGGGGGAAAAAGAATCGGGCTCGCTGATTGTGTTTTTGAGCGCCAAAGGCGGGACAGGAACATCGTCGTTGTGTGCCAACATTGCAATGAACATCAAACACACCCAACCTGAGTCAAGCGTAGTAGTCGCAGACCTTGTACTGCCCATTGGGTCAATCGGGCCGATCGTTGGCTACAAAGGGGAATTAAATATCGTAACCGTTACCGACCTCCTGCCTGCCCAAACGGGCGGAGAGTACTTATCCAAAAAACTGCCGAAGCCGGAGTTGTGGGAATTCCAATTATTGCCGGGTTCGCCAGACCCCCAAAGCTCCAATGCATTAAAGGGGGAACGCGTGGGAGGCGTGGTGGATACACTACGTTCCATCTACGATTATGTTGTCTTGGATATTGGACGGTCGCTTTCACGTATCAGCCTGCCTCTTATTCAAAAAGCAGATCTGATCGCCCTGATCAGCTCGACCGATCAAAGTAGCATTCAACTGACCAAGATCACTTGTGATTATCTGCAGTCACTGAATATTGACAGCCAGAAGATCTATCCCATTCTAAACCGCGCTGTGGGGTTGGAAGGAGCAACAAAGGCAGAAGCCGAGGCGGTCATTGGGGTGCCCATCAAAACAACCATGCCCTACATGGGCGGAAATTTCAGCATGGCCAACAATTTCCACCAGCCGCTCATAGTCAAATATCCCACCAATACGGCCACTATCATTCTTAGGGATCTGGCCACAGACATGACGCATGAGGTGGACCGTTTACGAAGTCGATAAGTTGCCTAAAGAAAGTGAAAGGTAATTTGCATACTATTTCGACTAGACTCCATTTAGAGAGTCCGGTGTGAATGGCGACACGGATTGTACTGTCGCCTTTTTTGTTTCATGCTTCTGGCTTTTGCGGGTATTTGACCCGCTTCCAAAACGACCAACAGATAGAGGTAGATGTACCATGACCATCGAATATGATGACAAAGGCAAGATATTTACAGATATTGTCTCCAAAGTGGCCGTGCAGGCTACGATACAAACCACCACTCATCTTCTGCGCGGCTATATCCATGTCCGCAGGGATCAGCGTATCAAGGATGAACTCGATGCCGATGAGAGTTTTCTGGCGATCACCGATGCCAATGTTCTCGGCGCAGATGGACAGATCATCTTCCATGCGCCATTCCTTGCGATCAAGCGTTCCCATATTGTGTGGGTAATTCCCGAACAAGACAAATAGAAGGATTTATTAATGGCTACCCCGATTTCATCCAATTTTACGCGGCTGACATCTGCCGATCTGTTAAAGTTTAAACGTTACCTCATCGAGAATGTCGGACGTTCCATGGAAGGTGAGCCGCTCCAGTTGGGCGACCGCAATGAAATGATCAAGCAGCGCCTGACTGAAGTGTATGCCCAGGTCAAGGTTAATCTTCCGGAGGATATCCGCCAGCAGATTTTTCATGACATCATCGATGAGTTGACTGGCTTTGGCCCGATCCAGCCATTGCTGGACGACCCGGATATCAGCGAAGTGATGGTGAATGGCCCCAAGAAGGTGTTTATTGAAAAGGGCGGAAAGCTGGCCAAGAGCCCGGTCACATTTGACGACGATGATCACGTCCTGCGCATCATCGACCGCATCGTCCTGCCCCTCGGACGCCGTGTGGATGCCGATAGTCCCTCTGTGGATGCACGTTTACCGGACGGCTCACGCGTTAATGCTGTGATCCGACCGGTTTCCATCGATGGGCCTTGTATCACCATTCGTAAATTCAAAAAAGACAAACTTTCCGTTGACCAGTTGGTGAAGTTTGGCTCATTGACTCCGAATATGGCCGAATTTATCAAGGCCTGCGTGCTTGCACATCTGAACATCGTGATCTCCGGCGGAACCGGCTCGGGCAAGACAACGCTTCTGAATGTTCTTTCTGGTTTTATCCCGGAAGGGGAACGCATCATCACGATCGAAGACGCAGCGGAATTGCAACTCCAACAGGATCATGTGCTGCGCATGGAAACGAAGACACCCAATGTGGATGGTAGAGGGGCAGTGACTATTCGTGATCTGGTGAAGAATGCTCTACGTCAAAGGCCCGACCGTATCGTGGTGGGTGAGTGCCGCGGTGGTGAAGCCCTGGATATGCTGCAAGCCATGAACACTGGACATGATGGTTCACTGACAACTTTGCATGCCAATACGCCGCGCGATGCACTTTCTCGTCTGGAAACGATGGTGTTGATGGCAGGTATGGATCTGCCTCTTAAAGTGGTTCGCCAGCAGATCTCTTCTGCTGTTGACCTGATCATTCAGCAATCGCGTTTGAAGGATGGTTCACGCAAGGTGACAGCCGTCACCGAGGTGGTGGGCATGGAAGGCGAGACCGTGGTGTTGACCGACATCTTCAAATTCGAGCAGACCGGTGTGGACAAGGATAACAAGATCATCGGTGAGCTAAAGGCAACTGGTATCCGCCCAATCTTCGGTCCACGCCTGGATGCTGCGGGTGTCAAGCTCCCCGCGGAAATCTTCATGCCGAACGTTCCATCCAAGCGCTAACCCATCCTGCTTCTGCTATAATCGGAATATGCCTCTGCCATCACTGCACGGGCTCTTCGTGAGGAAGCATGGATACTAAAACGCAGATCACCATTCGCACAAAAAAACTTGGGGTTTTGATCCGCGACGCGCGTCTATCTGCGCGCCGAAACGTGCAGGAGTGTGCCGATGCTATTGGAGCCCGGCCAGGCATCTTTCGTGCCTATGAAGCAGGAACAAGATCCCCGTCCCTCCCAGAACTGGAGGCGTTGGTCTATTATCTCGACCTGCCTCTCGATCATTTCTGGAGCAAGGAGATCAAATCTGCAGCGGCGCCTCGTTCCGAGAATCTCGATCTGTCCAAGCTGCTTTCCATCCGACAGCGCAAGATCGGCGCTCTGTTGCGCCAGGAACGGATGAACGCCAGTATATCGATCCGTAACCTTGCTCTGAATACCGGCATCTCAAGTTCGCGCATCAAAGCCTATGAATTGGGCGAACGCGCCATCCCGCTTCCCGAGTTGGAAATATTAGTGTCCACACTTGGGGGCCGGATCGAATCGTTCTTTGATCGGACAGGTCCCATCGGGCAATGGATGATCGGCGAAGAGGCAGTGAAGGACTTTTTGGAGTTGCCCACCGAATTACGCCAGTTCGTATCCATGCCAGTCAACCGTCCCTACCTGGAATTGGCGATGAAACTAAGCAGCATGTCACGCGATAAGCTTCGCTCGGTGGCAGAAGATTTATTGGATATCACTTTCTAGAACCGTGGAAACTACTAATCCCCTCACGCTTGCCGAAAACGGTAAAGCAGAATATGGAAAAAGCAACTTCAAAGCTGCGGCTGCCTTGTTCGCCCAGGCGGCTCAGGCGTATGTATCTGCGTTAGATGAATTGAACGCAGCCGAGATGAAGAATAATGAAAGCGTGGCGTGGTTGCAGGCAGGCAAGGCAAAGGAAGCTTTGCAAGCCACGGAAGGTACGGAAGAGGTCTTCCTGAAAGCAGGCGATGTGAAACGTCAGGGTATTGCGGTAAGCAATCGTGCCGCCGCGTTGGAAGGGCTCAAAAAATGGAAGGAAGCCCTTGCAGAGTATGATCGCGCTGCCTCTTTGTTGGAACAGGCGGGGGAGGGCGATATGCATTCCATCGTCCGAAAGGCAGCTGCGAACCTCAACCTTAAATATGGGCGCATCACCGACTCGCAGATGGATATCTACGACTCCATGCGTCTCGTTGAGAAACCGACATTCACACAACGCATGATGAAATTTCTGATGCGGATCGGATTGATACGGTAAACGTTGGTCCTCATTTCAAGTGAAATGCTCCTTAGTAGGTGAATCGTGATCAACTCCCTGGTTCGTGCAGCGGATCTCAATGATCACCAGCAGTTGTCGAACCTGATCTTCTTTGAGACCCACCTTCATCGTCATTTGGATTGGCGCTCACCTCTCGACTGGTTGGGCGCCCCGTTCTATTGGGCCCTGGAGGAAGGACGACATATCACAGCCGCACTGGCCTGTTCCCCCGAAGTGGATGGGATTGCCTGGGTGCGGTTGTTCGTTTATTCGATGCGCTGGTCAGCAGAGAATGCATGGTCCATGTTGTGGGATGTGGCTCGCCCGGAAATCGCCAAGGCAGGAGGGGCTACAGTTGCTGCGATCGCAATGCATCACTGGCTTCAGAATGTGCTGGTCGAAAACGGATTTGAAAGCCATCAGCGGATTGTCATGCTTGAGTGGCAGCATCAACCTTGGGCGGCGCGTGAAGCGGAGGGAGTTCGCATTCGCCAGATGAAACAATCAGACCTGTATGCGGTCACGGAAACGGATCACGCCTCCTTCCATCCACTGTGGCACAATTCACTCGATACGATCGAGCGCGGTTTTGCGCAGGCGTTGCACGCCACAGTTGCTGAGGGTAGGGATGGGATCATCGGCTATCAATTGACCACTGGGCACCAGCAGCGCGCTCATCTTGCACGGCTCGCAGTCCATCCCGCAGTGCAGGGACACGGCGTTGGGCAGGCCTTATTGAGTGACCTGTTCGCCAGGTTGACGTACAGCGGGATACCACGATTAAGCGTGAACACGCAAAGCGATAACAATATTTCACTGAACTTGTATAAAAAGATGGGTTTTAGTCGCACGGGCGAGGAATATCCCGTGTATACTTTTGATATACCTGCAATTTAACGTTTGCAAAGGTTTGATGGTTTCGCCAATTCATAGGAGGCAGTATGATGAACCGTGAAGACGCAGTGATCATTAATTCACTTGTGCGACAGGCACTCACATCGGCCCAGGAGGTGATGGGCGACAACGGATTGAACGCCGTGCTGCGCACATGTGGATTGGATCGTTTCGTTGGCAATTTTCCGCCAAATGATCTTCAGCCTTCCATTCAAGCTTCCCAATACGCAAAATTAAACGAAGCCATCGAACAGTTTTACGGCCGCGGCGGCAAGGGCATGCTGCGCCGCATCGGCAAGGCTTCCTTTCAATATGGCGTGCGTGAACAATCGGCGTTGCTGGGTGTGGCAGGCGTGGCGCTCAAACTGCTTCCCGAACGTCAGCGCATCAAGTTTATCCTGAATGGCATGGTCGATGCGTTGAAGAAGAGCAACTCGCAGGTTAATGCATGGGTGGATGAAAGTGGAGACAGGCTCGCTTATATCGAATCGACCTGCGCGATCTGTCATAGCCGTCACAGTACCGATTCGATCTGCTATCTTTATGTTGGTTCGATTACCGAAGCCGTGCAGTGGGCAACCGGCAAGGAGTATGTCATCACCGAAACACATTGTCTGGCAAAAGGTGATGAATATTGCAGGTTCGAAGTGGGAGATGTGAAAGAGTGAGAGAACCCATCTTTTCCAGCCGCACCCTCAGCCGTTTTGTGGAAAGCATTTCCATGGAGTTGGGTACGGGCCAGTTCGATGCCATGCTGGCTTTGTCGAAACTTCCCCTGCAATGGGTGGGACCGCACGTCTTTCTCAAGATGGATGCAATTGAATCGGCAAAAGCCTATTCGTCTTTGCAAGGGGCAATGCGCACCTATTTTGGACGCGGCGCGAGGGGCGTGTTGTTGCGCGTCGGTCAAAGGCTTTGGGATTACATCGTGGATGACGCGGGATTGGGAGCCAGGGCGCAAGCGGCTGTTATCAAACGACTTCCCTTGAATGCACGCCGCAAACCCACACTGGAATTGCTGGCCCGTTTGCTGGGCGCCATTCCCGGTGATATTACGGTTCACACCCTGGACCTTGACCTGTTACTCATTGACCATGCTTCTCCTGTTACTGCGGGGTATGAGTCGGCTTCGCCGATCTGCTTTGTCACTCAGGGACTCATCCGTGAGAGTCTGTTCTGGGCAACGGGGCAAAATTATGATGTGGAAGAAACCTCATGCAAGGCATGTGGTGGGAATACATGTGAATTCAAGATCATCGTTGGAAAATAAAAATGAAAACCTTTGAAGCTGCTTTGAAAAGTGGGGATGGAATCGAGTTCTTTGTGCGCGGTTGGGAGCCAGATTCCAAACCGAAAGCGCTTGTCGCCCTTATCCACGGGCTCGGTGAACATACGGGGCGGTATGAACATGTTGCCAAAGCGATGACAGGCGCAGGGTATGCCATGGTCGGTTTCGACCTGCGCGGTCATGGAAAGTCCACCGGTATTCGCGGACATTTCCCGTCGCTGGATGCAGCAATGCAGGATATCAAGGATTTCCTTGTTTTTCTTGCGCAACGATATCCAGATGTGCCTCATTTTTTGTATGGTCACAGCCTGGGTGGGCTCCTGGTTCTCACCTATGCACTCAAGAATAAACCAAACATCAAAGGTGTGATTGCCACCAGTGCCGGGCTGCGTTCCCAGGTCCATGATCAGAAGCTGAAAGTGGTGATGGCGAAGGTACTGGGTTCGCTCGCCCCAACATCCCTGCTTGCAAGCGGGTTGGATGTCAACATCCTTTCTCATGACCCGGATGTAATCAAGATCTACAACAATGACCCTCTCAACCATGACCGCATAAGCCTGGGATTTGGCAAGGCGGGATTGCTTGCCACAGACTATGCCTGGGAACACGCGGAGCAGTTCCCGCTTCCTCTTCTGATCATGCATGGAACTGCCGACCGCAACACCTACCCGCATGGCAGCGCAGACTTTGCTAAGCTCGCGTCGAAGAACAATACGGATGTCACTCTGAAATTATGGGATGGGTTGTACCACGAGCTTCACAATGAGCCAGAGAAGGGGCAGGTCATTCAGTTCATGATCGACTGGCTGAACGGTCACCTGTAATTAATATGGGAGTAGGACCTTCTTAAGAACATCCTAACCTTTTCCTAGACAAATCATTTTGGACATGGGAAAATTTCGGGACAATTCATCCTTCAAGGAGTTTTCATGAGCATCGAGAAGAAGAGCAAACGCCAGGAACGGCGGGAAAAGATGAAGAAGCAGGAGTCGCGCAACCGAAATATTATGATCGTTCTGATCGTTTTGGGTGCATCATTGCTGGTCTTTGCCTTTTTGTATCCCACGCTGAGACCCATCGCCGAAGTGGTTTCCGTGGATCCCGGCACACATCCGAACCCCAACGACAACACCATGGGTGACCCGAATGCCCCGATCAAGATCGAGGAATTTTCCGATTTTCAATGTCCGTACTGTGAACGGTTCCATGAGGAGACAGAGCCTTTGCTGCGCCAATATTACATCGACACGGGCAAAGTTCAGTTCACCTACCGTTCGATGGGCAACTGGGTAAGTGGCAATATCGGCGGTGGCAAAACCGAATCGCAGGATGCCGCGTTGGGTGCTTATTGTGCGGGCGAGCAGAATAAGTTCTGGGAAATGCATGCCAGCCTGTTTGGCAATGTGCTCGGCGAAGATGCCGGTTCCTTTACCGACAAACGCATCGAAGCCATCGCAGCCACGATCGATGGACTCGACACCAACCAGTTCAATAGCTGCTACGAAAGCGGCAAATACAAGGACCGTGTCCAGCAGGATTTCAATGACGGTACCGCTGCCGGTGTGAATGGGACTCCCGGTTTCATCGTCACTTACACGGTGAACGGTGTGACCAAGACCCGCAAGATCGATGGCGCCCAGCCGTTCAGCGTCTTCCAGCAGGAATTGGAAGCTGCACTCAACGAGATCGGCGCACAATAAGTTTGAGAAAATCAAAACAGGACACGGACAAACCGTGTCCTGTTTTGATTCATGAGAATGTCATTGCGAGCAGAAGGACAGGCAATCTCCCTGCAAATGGAGTTGTTCGTTCGGTGAGTTATATGCAATTCGATGTGCACTGGGATATCCCTGGGGAACAGCGCCCTATTCACAATGACATGGGCTACAAGTGTATAATGAAATGAGCAACATTTCTCGTTGAGGTATTGTTGATGAACTATCGTTCCGTCCGTTCGATTGTGTGCGCCATTTTTATCATGACGATCCTGGCTTCGTGTGGGGGAGGGCTGCCAATACCTGGATTGCCCACGGCGACCCCGGCGCTGCCGACACCTACATCGTATCAACAGGCGTTGCCGCCTCGTCTCGTAGAAACAGACCCGCCGATTGGCACAGTGCTCGGGCAAAGTTCTTCCATTACGTTCTATTTCAATCAGACGATGAACAAACCCACAGTGGAATCGGCGCTGGGCGGATTGCCTGAAGGAACATTGACCTGGAACGACGACGCAACCCTTGTATTTAGCCCCACCCAACCCTACCAACCGAATAGCGAATTAAAAGTCACGCTCGCAAGTTCCATTCAGACCGTCAATGGATTTGGCATTCAGGAACCGATCGAGCTTTCGTTTACCGTTGCCGACTTCTTGCGTGCGACGACTGTCCTGCCGAAGGAGAAGGCGACAGATGTGGATGTGCAGTCTGCAGTCATTGTTTCGTTCAATCAGCCGGTTGTCCCTTTGGGCGCGGATACATCCTCCCTTCCGGCTGCTTTTAGCCTGCAACCGTCTGTGAAGGGGAATGGTGAATGGATCAATACCAGCACCTTTGCGTTTTATCCCGAGCCAGCAATGGCGGGGGGAACGGAATACACGCTCAGCTTGAATCTAGATCTGAAAACGGAGGCAGGCGTCGGCTTGGAGGGAGGCGTAACCTCTGCGTGGACGTTCACCACAGCGCGTCCGCGCGTTGTCATGCTGGAGCCGGCCAGTGACCAGAAGATCGCTCTCGATCCTGAGATCAAACTGACCTTCAACCAGCCGATGGATACGGCAAGTGTAGAGTCCAATTTTAAATTCAGCGGACCGAATGGCTCACTTACGGGGACGTTCCAATGGAGTAAGGATGATACCGTATTGACATTCACACCGGGTGAACGTCTTGAGCGCAATGTCGGATACATTTTGAATGTGCGTGGTGTGGCAAAGTCGAAGGGGGGGACGAACCTGAACGATGATTATGGCGCCGTCCTCAATACGTTCGATCAATTCGCGGTGGGCGGAACGACGATCAATTATGGATCCATTCACGTTCCTCTGACGGCACCTCTGCCGAAGGGCGACTATGACGAGTTCGTGAAGGTCAGCCCGCAAGTGGATAACCTTTCGGTCAATGTGGCGGATGATGGATTGTCATTCGATGTGTACGGAAATTTTTTGCCAGAGACGAATTATACGTTTGAAATTTCGGCGAAACTGCGTGACCGCTGGGGACAATCGCTGGGCGACCCGTTCGTTTTGGATTTTCGAACTTCGCCCGCACCGGCCATGTTGGTCCCGCAGTTGTATACATCGTCTGTTGCGTTCGTGCGGCCCGATGAACCGGTGCTGTATACAAAGGTGGTCAACATCCAGAGCGCAGATGTAACGGTGGCGCCATTGAGTGTGCAGGATTTCCTCTCGCTGCAAGGTTCGTATGAGAACCAGCAATCGTATGTGCCAACCAATGTGACGTTGTTTCAACCCAAATTCACATTACAGCCCAGCCAGACGGAAGATGTGACATTGCCTCTTGCACGACAGAACAACCAGTTGCTGCCGGGGCTGTATTATGTAGGGCTCTCGTCACCTCAGCTTACTTTGAGTGGAAAGAATATTTTCTTTGCGGTGTCGAGCCAGGTGAACCTGACGTTCAAACTCGGCGCAACGGAAGCCATGATCTGGGCGGTGGACCTGCCCTCACAACAACCTGTGCCCAACGCACCCGTGACCATTTACGACAACGCTGGCAATTCCCTTGCCTCTGGTACGACCGACAAAAATGGGATCTGGCAGGGTGAGCTTGGTGATAACGATGGACAGTTGTACGCCGTGCTGGGCGCGCCCGGAGATGAAAATTTTTCGCTCGCACTGAGCAACTGGAACATGGGTGTCAGCCCGTGGGACTTTGGATATAACTACGATCTGAAGCCGCCGCACACGATCATCTATATGTACAGTGACCGTCCCATGTATCGCCCTGGTCAGACCGTTTATTTCCGCGGCGTTGTGCGGCAGGCGTTCAACGGTCGTTATGAACTGCCTCCGGTCAACGACGTGCCGATCACTCTGCACGATGCGAACGGTGCGCAGTTGCTTGCGATCAACGCACAACTGTCGCCGTATGGTACGTTCAGCGGCGAATACAAATTATCCGATTCAGCCGCGCCGGGATACTATACGTTCGACAACCCTGCCCTCGAGTTCTATTTCAACTTTCAGGTGGCGGAATATCGCAAGCCTGAGATCAACCTGAGTGTTGATTTTTCAAAGGATGAGATCAAACTGGGTGATGCGGCAAGTGCCATCGTCAAAGCCCGTTATTTCTTTGATGCACCTGTTGACAAGGCAAACATCCATTGGGCGTTGTACACCAAACCCAACACGTTCTATCTTCCCAATTACGAAACCAACACACTGAATACTTCATGGCTGGATGTGTTCCGTTTCGACCCGCCGGATTCCTCCGATTACTTTGGCAAACTCCTCGGCGAGGGGACGGGTCAGACGGACCGCAACGGGACCCTGTCCATTGAGCTGCCGGCCATCCCTGAGTCAGATGCGGGGCAGCTCCTCACGCTGGAAGTGACCGCGAATGACGAGTCCGGCCTGCCGGTCAGCGCGCGAACGCAGATGCGCGTCCACCCGGCCGATTTCTACGTTGGACTCCGTCCCGATCAATGGATCGCGCGTGCCGATTCGCCGATCGGTTTCGATGTATACACGGTGGACTGGGCGCAGAAACCCTCCGGTGATAAATCGCTGACCGCTGAGTTCAAACAGGTGCGTTGGGAAAAAGAGTTGGACATTGCCAACTTCCCAACGTATAAACCGGTATATACGCCCGTCAGCAGCAGCAACCTTTCCACAGGACCAGACGGCCATGCGCGGCTCTCGTTCGTCCCGCCCACCGCCGGGACGTATATGCTTGAAATATCTGGCGAGGGAGCCCGTACTCAAACATTGATCTGGGTGAGTGGCGCGGGGTCTGGCGCCTGGCCTGACCTTCCAAATCAGCGTTTCGAATTAACCGCCGATAAAGATTCGTATAAGGCGGGTGACACGGCCAAGATCTTCATTCCCAATCCATTTGCGGTGAATGCGCTTGCGCTTGTCACAGTGGAGCGCGGTACCGTTTCAAAAGCGGAAGTGATCAACGTTTCTGGCAGCGGACGTGAATATTCACTGCCGCTTACCGAAGCCGATGCGCCGAATGTGTACGTGAGCGTGACGATCCTGGGACAGGGCAATGACTTCCGCGGTGGGTTGGTCAACCTGCCGGTCGCGCCGGACGACAAGGAATTGAACGTACAGGTGACGTCAAACCCTGCTGAGGCGGGTCCGCGTGATGAAGTGACATTTGATGTGGCTGTCACCGACAACCTGGGACAACCGGTTGAAGGTGAGTTTTCGTTATCCGTTGTAGATCTTGCCTCGTTGGCTGTTGCCGACCCGAATTCAAAGGATATCCTGCCCGCCTTCTACAGCAACCAACCGCTGGGCATTCAAACGGGACTCTCCGTTGCTGCCTACACGGGACGCGATGCGATCCCACCCGGCGGTTTGGGTGGCGGCGGCGATAATGTAGTTCCGTTCCTGCGGGAGGAATTCCCCGATACCGCTTATTGGAATCCATCGCTCATTACCAACTCTGATGGGCACGGACAGGTGACGATGTCCCTGCCTGATTCGCTCACCACCTGGCAGGTGGATGTGCGCGGACTGACCGTGGATACCAAAGTGGGACAGGCTGAGACTCAGATCGTATCGACCAAGCCGTTGCTGGTTCGGCCGGTCACGCCGCGGTTCCTGGTCAATGGCGATCATGTGTTGTTGGCAGCGATCGTGAACAACAACACGACCGACGCGGTAACGGCAAATGTAAATTTGCAAAGCGATGGGTTTGTGCTCGATGAACCTGACCGGGCGACGAAACAGGTGAACATCCCCTCCAATGGACGGATGCGCGTCGAATGGTGGGGCACGGCAGGTACCGCCACAGAGGCAGACCTTGTTTTCTCTGCCACCACAACGGGAACGCCTTCCTTGCAGGATTCGACGCGTCCCGTGTGGGGCAAACTTCCCATCCTGAACTACACAGCTCCACAGGCGTTTGTCACCGGCGGCGTGCTGCGCGGTGCATCCTCGCAACAGGAAGTCATCTCGCTTCCGCGCACATTCACGCCGAACAGCGGCGGACTGGATGTGGAACTGAGCCCATCGTTGGCGGGCAGTTTGTTATCTGCGCTGGAAGCGACGGACATTCCTGACACATCGAGCGCAGAATCCATCCTGTCGTACTTCCTGCCGAATCTTGAAGTCTACCGGACGATCACCGGTGCAAGCCTGAGCGACCCGGCATTGACAGATCGCGTTGCCGCGAACGTGGATAGTGGCGTGCATAAATTGCTGGGCCTGCAAAACGAAGATGGTGGATGGAACTGGTGGGGCACGTCTCCTGCTGGTGAACAGACCACGCCCTCTGATCCCTATATCTCTGCGTATGTGACATTCGGATTGATCCGCGCTCATGCCATTGGCGTCAGTGTGGATGAGAATGCGCTTCAACGCGCTGGGACGTATCTGCGCGGCTTACGGACCGAGATCACCAACGATACAACCGGCGCAGTACTGGACGAGATGTTGTTCGTGCAGTTCGTGCTTGCGCAGGCTAATACATTTGACGAGACCACGATCAACAATCTGTATAACGCGCGCGACCGAATGAGTCCCTCCAGCAGGGCGATGCTGGCCGATATCATTCATCTGATGAATCCGGCCGATGAACGCGTGCGGGATCTCATTTCGAATCTGGAGACGAGCGCCATCGTCACGGCCTCGAGCGCTCATTGGGAAACGCCGCGTGAAAATATCGTTGCGCGTGGGTCGCCCATTTACACAACGTCACTGGTCGTGTATGTGCTGGCAAAGATCGACTCTGCGAATCAGATCGTTTTCAATGCAGTGCGGTATCTTGCCGCCCATCGCAACGCGCGCGGGCTCTGGGGCATGGGTCACGATAACGCCTGGGCCATGCTTGCTCTCAACGAAGCCATGATTGGGTTCGGCGACCTGAACGCCGATTTCACTTTCAACGCCACCTTCAACGGCGGTCCATTGCTGAACGGTGAAGTGTCCGGCAACCAGGTGCTCACAAAATCAGAAGCACAGGTACCGCTTGAGTATATTTCCGCCACATCGCCGAATTTGCTGACCATCCAGCGCGAAGATGGGCTCGGTCGTTTGTATTATCGTGCTGTTCTCAACGTGAGTCGTCCGGTGGAGGATGTTCGCCCGTTGGATGCGGGGATGAGCATCGACCGTGTCTACTGTACAGTGGATACTTCCAAAACGTGCGTGCCTCTTTCCACGCTTTCGCTGGGTTCCGATAAAACGGTCACCGCCCAATTGACCCTTGTCCTTCCTCATGATGCACACTATGTGATGGTCGAAGACCATATCCCCGCTGGCATGGAAATCTTGAACCGCAATCTCAAAACCAGCCAGCAAGCGAACGATACCACCGGAGTACAGACTCAATTTGATGACAAGGATCCCTTCGCCAACGGGTGGGGCTGGTGGCTCTTCCATGAACCGGCCATCCGCGATGATAGCATCCTCTTCGCCGCGGATTATCTCCCCGCAGGAACGTATGTATTAACGTATACCCTCGTCCCGTTGCAGGAAGGGAAATACCGTATCCTGCCAGCCCACGCCTGGGAAGCCTTCTTCCCCGAAGTACAGGGGACAAGCGCAGGCGCGGTGTTTGAGATCAAACCATAATGAAAAAAACTGGACAATGGGCTTGCAAATCCATTGTCCAGGCTGGCAGAGACTGACTTAATGAAAAAAACGCAGATTGCTCATTTACTTTCCATACGTATAATTCTTTTTCTACTTGCCTTTCTACTTTTGTTCCTTGGTTTTTATCGAAATCAGTGGAATGTGGTTCGCGACAAAAAGTTCAGTTTGTTTCAAAAGGATGTGGAAGCCTATGTCATTGCCAGACTGGTGTTGACAAGGCAAAGCGGACTTTTGGCCTATGGAGGTTTGTTGGGATGGGGAGATGTCGATCCGGCAGACGTTAATGAGGATGACTATCAATATCAGTATGACATGTACCTGACAGGCGGTTCTTTTCAAAGTTATCTTGCAAAGGAATCACACCCTGGGTTTCAGGGAATATTTTTTAGCATCCTTGACCGCATCAGCCCGATGTCTTCCACGAATAATCTTAGAATATTTCGTATGCTTGCTGCAGGAACATTTGCAGTCATATTAGCTGGGTTGGTAGTCTGGTTTTTTCAAGAGTTTGGTTGGTTGCCTGCTCTCTTTGTGATGGGATCCATCCTTACATCCCAATGGATGACCCTGTTTGGGAGGAACCTTTTCTTTGTTTCCGGCCTTTTCTATCTCCCAATGCTGCTTCTGTTGTTACGGTTGCAAAAACAGGATACTGGAAACCCTTTGTCGCAAGGTAGTTTGTTCTGGCTCGTTTTTTTGACTGTCTTATTGAAATGTCTGTTCAATGGCTATGATTTTATTTTGCCTACTCTGGGCATGATAGCGAGCCCGTTGATTTATTATGGTGTAAAAGAGAAATGGACTTCCCGCAACTTGGCGACCCGATTTTTGATAACTATGGCTGCATCTTTGGGGGGCATTCTGATGAGCCTTCTGATATTGTCCTTTCAGGTGATGTTGGCATCTGGTAGTTATGAGCAGGGTATTCACTATATTTTGGAGACAATCAACCGAAGAACATTGAGCAATGACCCAAATCTGCCTGCCATCTATGCCGAAGCAAAAAATGCCAGTACATGGTCTATTCTAAAGGTTTATCTAACCGAATCTTATTTTTTTCGCTGGTATGCCCCTTATTACCTTCTCATGATTGTCTTTGCCGTTGTCTCGGTGGTTCAGATCTTGATCGACAGAATAAGCGACCCTGAACAACGTTCGTCAAAAGGACAGGCCTTGATTGTCACGACCTGGTTTTCACTTCTTGGACCTCTCAGTTGGTATATTATTTTTAAATCAGTTGCCTATTTTCACACTCATATGAATTACCTTCCCTGGCATATGCCTTTTACTTTGCTTGGCTTTGCACTGTGTGGATTTTTCATTCAATCCATTTTGAGCGCGTTCATGAATAGAAAAAGCATTTGAATGAATTCGATTGTGTCTATTTCGCTTTTTTTTCTTCTATTTCACGATCCCCCATACTGCCAGCCCGCCAAATACTATAACAACCATTGCCGCGCCGAGCCATACTTCGCGCGTAGGTCGTTCGTCTACGAAATAATAGTTGGGGGAGATCCCCGCCACTTCCCATAACGGACCGGCGAACCAGGTGAACATCAATCCGCCCACCAGCCCGCCGATGTGTCCCCAGTTGTCGATGCCGGGCAGTGAACCGATGATGAATAGGTTCACTGCAGCAATAAAGATGATGTTACCGATCGCACTGCGGAAACGTCCGGCAAAGTGTTTGCGGTTCTGGTAGAGGAAGATTCCCTCCGCACCGAGCAGTCCGAAGATCGCCGTCGATGCGCCGAGCGAATTCGCACTCGAAAATAGAAAGGATGCCACATTCCCTGCAAATGCACCGAGCACATAGAGCAGGAGGAAGCGTCGATGTCCAAAGTAGCGCTCGAGACTCGTGCCAAAAGAGAGCAGGGCATACATGTTGAACCCGATGTGCATAATGGACCCATGCAGCAGCGCAGGCGTAAACAGACGCCAGATCTGTCCCGCACGGATCATCTCGTTCGATTTCAGCAATAGCGCGGCAGGAATGTCACCTTGTAAAAGGAACTGACTCGCCAGTTGCAGCAGATAGAACACAACAGTTACGGCAATAATGGTGTATGTTACATAAGGTGGAATGTTGGGCAGGGATACGCGCACCATTTGAGGAGCGGGGACCACTTCTGGTACAGAAGGATCCGATTGCTCGTTGTCTGAACGGAAAGGTTCCTGATTCATAGTTCCACCTTGCGCGGCTTCACGCGATGATGTTCTGCATCAATAATAGCGCGGATGATATCCACCGTCTCGTCGAGATGAAATTCCTTGTTGACGATCACATAATCGAAGGCTTCCACCCGCTTGAGTTCCTTGCGTGCAGTTGCAATACGCAAGGCAAGCGAATCGGGTGTCTCGGTCTTGCGTGTCTCCAAACGGCGCACCAGGTCCTTTTCACTCTCGGTGGTGATGAAGATCATCAGTGCCTCGGGCGCCATTTTTCGAACGGTTTCCGCACCTTGCACGTCGATGCGCATCACCACATCCTTGCCGCTCCCCAACGCTTCGCGCACCTGCTGCTTGGGAATGCCTTTGTAATCGCCGTATACGATCGCATGCTCGATCAACTCGTCCTCATCGATCATGCGGGCGAACTCTTCCTTGCCTACAAAAAAATAATCCTTGCCATGTGTTTCATTGGCGCGCTTTTCACGCGTCGTTGCCGTCACTACAAAATGGAATGGCAATCCGCGCTCTTTCATGCGCTGCATCACAGTATCCTTGCCCGCACCGGATGGCCCTGAAATGACGATGAGCAGCGGCTGCGGATGATGGACATTGAACTCAGAATCGGTGGATGGGGTCATTGGCAAATTGTACCAGAGGGGGAAAGCTGCGCCTCCTTCCACATCGTTGCATGATTCCGTTAAAATAGGGACATGCCTACTTATGACTTCATCTGCAACGACTGCAACCAGCGCTTTGACGTGTTCCAAACGTTCGCGGAATACGGAAAGAAACCCCTGACCTGCCCCCACTGTAACAGTAACAATGTGCGCCGCCGTATGACGAAGGTTCGCATTGCGAAGTCGGACGACGCGCGTATGGAGTCCATGGCAGATGACTTCTCCGGTATGGAGGGACTCGAAGATGATCCCAAAGCGATGGGACGGATGATGCGCAAGATGGGAAAAGAAATGGGCGAAGACCTGCCACCCGAATTCGATGAAGTTGTAGATCGATTGGAAAAAGGACAAAGCCCAGAGGATATCGAGAAGGAAATCCCCGATCTGGGAAGCGATACAGACGTGTAGGGCAGGTCTTAGACCTGCCCTTTTTTACAACATCTTCTCGATCGTGGCGCGGTGTTCTGCAAAGTGATCGCTTGTATCGCCGATCACCCATAACAATAACGGGCGTTTCTCGGGGTCTTCGGCATGACGCGGTTTCATCAGATCATCAAAGGACATGGCGTCCAATTTCGTAAGCAGCGTTTCATACATGCGCTTGAGTTCGTCCAACACATCTTCGGTGGAACGATCTTTGTTTCGTTCGAACAGGATGGGGTTGATCACTTCCATGTCCCAACCTTCGGCAGCTTTTTCAGGAATACGCATCACTTCGGCAGCGGGGCGCTTGTCCATGTGATAGCCCATCAGCGAATTCATCCATTCGGAAAGATGAGCGAGATTATCCTTGGGTGACCAGCCACCTTCATCAAGCGTGGTCATTTTATTGGCTTGCGTGAGTTTTTCCACTGCATCCATGAGTAATTGCCATTCATGCTTGATCGCAGATATCAATTCCTGTTTCGTCCCGGGGATCCATTCTTCAGTCATTTCATTTTCCTCTGATACTACGTGCCGTGTACCTATTACTTGATCAACTTCCCTTCTTCCAATCGTTCCTTCTCCTCATCCTTGCGCAGGAGATATGCTTCTCCGCGCACAAGGGAAGTCTTCTTTCCGTCCACTTTTAGATACGCATCATCACACATCATGATAACAGGGTTATCGTGGAAAAAGTGATAATCTGCAAGCCAGTCGTCCAACACGGACTGGCCGTAGGCATCTTTGGGATAGTGCGGCTTGAAATTGAATGTCGCGGCGTTCAGCCCATCGAAGAACGTGGTTTCGACGGTGTTCATATCACGAGATGTCAGGATATTCGGTCCACACAGGATGGCGCCCGCGCTGAAGGCGACCACGGGCAGTCCGTTTTGCACTTTTTTCTTCAAATACGGCATTACACCGCAGGCATGTAGACGATGGTTGAGCAGGAACGTGTTTCCGCCTGGAATGTAGACCAACGCCGCGTCACGGATGATATTTTCGATCTCGCGTTGAGTCATCAATTCAGCATTGACTTCCACCAGTTGTCCCAGCCCCTTGAAGGCATCTTCGTTCATCTCGCGCCATTTCTCGGCATACAAAGATGCCAGAGGCAAATAAGCAATGGTCAGTTCATCCTTGTCTTCGAGATACGGTCGGCTGGCTTCGACGATGTCGCTCAGGTCATTTCTTCCTGGCATGGAAAAAAGATGGAGTGGCATTTTATATTGTAAGAATGATCGGTTCGTTCTTCGTGACGATGATCGTGTGTTCGAACTGTGCCGCGATGGCGCGGTCCATCGTACGGATGGTCCAGCCGTCTTTCTCGGTGGTCGTGCGTCCAATGCCAGTGGTGAGGAACGGTTCAATGGCAAGGACCAGTCCTTCATTGAGAATCCTCTTGTCCTTGGGGTCATGGAAGTTGAGGACGCTTTCGGGGCTTTCATGCAGCTTGCGCCCGATGCCGTGTCCGGTCAGGTCATAAATGACGTTGTAACCGCGCTTTCGCGCTTCGTTCTGGACCGTACGCCCGATGCCGCTTAAGGGGTTGCCAGCTCTCGCCGCATGCAATGCCTTGGTCAATGTACCTTTGGTGGCGTCGATCAACTTCTCCAGATTACGTTCGCGCTTCGAGACGATCATTGATGCGCCAGTATCAGCGTAATATCCTTCGAGTTCTGCCGACACGTCGATGTGGATCAACTCGCCTTCGCGTAATACCCTGTCGCTGGGAATTCCATGTGCAATGACCGGCGACACGCTAATACACGTTGTGCCTGGAAAGCCATAAGTCATCTGCGGCGCAGACTTCGCTCCCTCAGCATCGAGCAGCGCGCGACCGATCTCATCCAGTTCGCGGGTGGTCATGCCGGCGCGTGTGGCGTTCATCATCTTACGCAACGTCTCGGCGCAGATGCGCCCTATTGCCTTTAAATATTCAATATCTTTTTGAGAATCGGCTGTCATTTATTTATGAACTCCACGATCGTTTTCCGCAGATCATTTTGTACACTCTGCCAATCATTTCCTGCATTCACGACTCTCCAGCGATTTGGTTCGGCTTGCACCATTTGATGATAGCCCTTCCTGACGCGTTGATGGAATTCCACGGTGTACGCATCGAGACGATTCCATTCGTTATCTTTCTTTTTTCTTCTTAATCCTTCTTCCACATCCACATCGAGTAGTACCGTCAAATCCGGGACCAGTCCCCCCGTAGCGTACTTCACCAGTGCGCGGACCTGCTCGAGGTCCTGTTGGTGACCGTAGCCCTGGTAGGCAATCGTCGAATCGTAGTAACGATCCGAGATGACGATCTCTCCATCTGCAAGACGCGGCTTGATCACCTGCTCCACGATCTGGGCACGCGCTGCCTGATACAGTAGAGTCTCAGTGCGTGGATGCATTTCCACGTTTTTCAAGTCATGGATCACTTCGCGGATCTGCTCGCCGATGGATGTGCCGCCCGGTTCGCGCGTGGGGAATACGATGTGCCCCTTCTCGCGCAAATACTCCACGAGATAAGGGATGTGTGATGTCTTGCCAGAGCCTTCGGGACCTTCGAGTGTGATGAACAAAGCGATGATTCCTTTCTAATGAATTATATATACATTCACCACATTTTATACACAAGTTTTTAAGTATTCTGTAATTCAAGAGGACTAGAATGACGACGAATTCAAGAACGAGGAGCCTCGAACATGTCCTGGAAAAGAGTGTTATACGCGGTATTTGTAGTCGTTGTCGCGGGTGTGTCAGCGCTGGCGGGAGCCTTTGCGGGTGGGACAGCTGTGTATCGCGCGGTTCAGAATCGCAGCAGTCTTCCCTCTTCCATTCAGCAGGTTATTCCAGCCAACAACACCAATCCCAACCAAACCTTTACGTTGAATACAACGGATATCGAAACATCCATTACCCAGTCTGTGCAAAATGTGGGACCGGCGGTCGTGACCGTGGTGGGGACCGTTCCCGGTCAGATGACGATCTTCGGCATGACCGGCGACCAGACCGTCAGCGGCACGGGTTTCTTCATCACCAACGATGGATACATCCTGACCAATAACCACGTCGTTGAAGGGACGAAGGAAGTTAACATCGTCCTTTCTGATGGCAGTCAGCAAAAGGCGACAATCGTCGGCACCGATCAATATGCGGATATTGCTGTTCTCAAGGCGGATGGCAATATCCCGGCAACGGTGACGCTCGGCAACTCCGATAAGATGGACCCGGGCGAATCAGTGATCGCCATCGGCTCGCCTCTCGGGGACTTCAAGAATACCGTTACTGTGGGCGTGGTCAGCGCGACCGGCCGCTCCATCGACACCGGTAACGGCTACACCATGGAGAACCTGATCCAGACCGACGCGGCGATCAACCACGGTAATTCGGGTGGTCCGCTTCTGAATTTGGCCGGGGAGGTGATCGGTGTGAATACGCTCGTTGTCCGCAACACGCAGAGCGGTGACGTTGCTGAAGGGCTTGGCTTTGCCATCCCGATAATACTGCACAGGCCATTGCCCAGCAGATCATCCAACAGGGATACTTTGCCCGCCCGTACATGGGCATCAGCTTCCAACCGATCAACCCGAGCATCGCCGAGCGTTATAACCTGCCTGCCCAATGGGGTGCTTACATCACCAACGTAGACGCAAGCAGCCCCGCTGCCCAAGCTGGCTTGCAGGAAAACGACATCATCACCAGGATCGGCGACATCACTCTCGACGAAACTCATTCGTATGTGAATTCACTGTTCAACTACAAACCAGGCGACACGATCAACCTGACCGTGATGCGCAATGGACAGGAAACACAAATACAAATTACGTTAGGTGAAGCGAAGCATCAGTAAAATAGATAAGTACACAAGGTAAAAAGGAAACAGGTAGACATGGAACTTACAACCGTGTCTACCTGTTTCCTTGTATATGTATCTACGACACTATTCTCTAAAGATTCTCACATGCCGTCTCGGTTCCTTGCCATACGAATGACTGACCAATTCGGCACTGCGTGCCATTTCATGTTGGAGCCTGCGCACGAGTGATGGCCCCGGCGGCAGATCTACCCAGCGTTCGCCGTTGAGCACTGCAGTGATGGCCTGTTGGGTCTGGTCGCGCACTGCATCCACATCAGAGGACATGAAGTGCTCGCCCCTCAAATTGTAGAGATCACCCAGGAACTGTTCCATCTGCCCAACCGTGGTGGAACGCAGCACGTAAATGGGCAGTCCGCGGCTTTCGGCATCCACGATGGTTTGCTGGCGGTCACGGTAGTACGTGCGCAGCGTTACCAATGCGTCTGCTTCGCTCGGTTCTTTGACTACGATGGCAGGCACACCCAGACGTTTGGCGGCTTGCATCAGGCGATTGCGGGCCACACCATAGGGATAGATCTTGATCGTCTGCATCGCGCCACGCACGGGTTCAAAACGTGGCGGCGTGGGAGCAGAGATGGGTTGCTCAGACCTGCCCGTAAATGGAGTTACAGGAGCAGGCGTAGAGGCGGGAGTCCGTCCGCGGCGAGGTGATTTTATCTCTGTCGAGTCGAGCCGCGATTTCTCTGGTGCGTTTTTCTCGATCTGGATTGCGCCATTTTCATCGCGAGTCCGCACCTCAGGGGGAAGTGGGTACCCACGCAGCAGCGCATCCACAGATGCCATGATGTCGGTATGGACGGCGAATCGATCGCGCGTCTGGATCTCGATGAGCACGTCGAAAGTGGGCGGGGCGCGTCGCTCGAGGACCGTTTTCTGGGTGCCGCGTCGACGCGCTTCCTCATCCGACAGGGTGACTGCTTCGATGCCACCAACCAGGTCGCTGAGCGTGGGGTTAAGTAATAAATTGTCCAAGGTTTGACCGTGAGCTGTGCCGATGAGTTGTACGCCGCGTTCCGCAATGGTGCGGGCGGCAAGCGCTTCGAGTTCGCGCCCGATCTCATCGATGACGATGACTTCGGGGTTGTGGTTTTCCACGGCTTCGATCATGACCTCGTGTTGCAGGGTTGGCTCTTTGACTTGCATGCGGCGAGCCTTACCCACGGCGGGATGCGGCACATCGCCGTCACCGCCGATTTCGTTCGACGTATCCACGATCACAACGCGTTTTTGTTCCGCCAATATGCGGGCTGCTTCGCGCAGCAACGTTGTCTTGCCCACGCCCGGACGGCCGAGGATCAACACCGATTTACCCGATTCGATCAGGTCCTGGATGATGTCTACTGTGCCGTAGATGGCGCGACCGACGCGTAGCGTGAGTCCCACTACCGCGCCGCGCCGATTGCGTATGGCGGAGATGCGGTGCAGGGTGCGCTCGATGCCGGCGCGATTATCCGCGTCGAATTCGCCAGTGCGTTCATCCACATAGTCGATCTCGGCGCGGGTGACTTCTGCATCGCGGATATTGATTTCGCGGTCCACGAAGCGGGAGGTGGGGATACGTCCCAAATCTAGAATGATCTCGAGCAGGTTGTCGCTGTCGTTCGCCTTTTCCACCGCATGGCGGATATCGAGCGGGAGGACGTCGAGCAACGCGTCAAGATCGTCGGTAATTTTTAATTGAGTCATAGGTCAAATAAGAGTGTGAAAATGTCACAATCCAGGTGCGTTTATTTATTTTCGGGCGTGACATGGAGGAAAGGGAAGCAACAAGTACTTGCGCCGCGATATCCCTTGTGTGCGCGGCTTACGGGAGTTAAATGCGAATCACCATGGAAAAGTTCCTGCCTGTTCATCAGTCTCTACACTATTATACGAGGAATGGACACTCTTTGTATTGGAAAATTGTTGTAAAAAAATCAGGGTTTAAGGAATCTTTTAATCTGTCAACTTGAGCGGAACGAAGGGTCCCAGCCCTGGAAAGTAGAAGACTACCTGCGCTTTCTCAGGATGACGCGCCTTCGCGAAATTTAACTCTTGATTTAATCAACTGTCTTCTCGAATAGCAGGAATTCTCTCCACAACTCCGGGAGGATCCAGGCATATTCCTCATGCAATGCGCCATCCAATTGGGAGATGGTTGCGTGCCACAGTAGCGTCTTGACAATTGATGCTACAGGGCGAGAAAGTGTGTACGCTTTAAGCAGATCTTCTTTCGATGCAAATTGCTTCCACTGTTCCAGGTAGCGGTCACGCAGAAATGTCATCTCAGGAGTGGGCGGCGCATAATCGTCAAGATTGAGGGTGATCTCCATACTGACAAAGAACGTTCGCAGCGAGACGAACGGATGGGTCACGGTCGCATCGCCCCAGTCGAAGAAGGTGATGCGTCCATTTTTGAGGAGCACGTTGCCATCGTGGAAGTCGCCGTTGTTCAATGTTGCAGGGATTCCGAACGCGGCAAGTCTGGCACAGATCTCTTTGAAACGCGGCAGTTTTCCTTTTACTTGCTGGAACTCGGCAGATGTCAGTCCCTTTTCCTGGTCGATCATCAGGCTGGCTTCATCGGCAAGTAGTTTTTCGTACAGCGATGGCAATACGGCAAGACGATGATCGGGAATTCCCAACGTCAGAATTTCCTCCACATGTTTCGCAAGTCTGAGTTGTACATCTGCGTAGAGGGTGATGACCGGCTCCCACGGCCTGACATCTTTCGTCGGGCGGATGGATGCGCGTAACTGCTCACCGCCGTCGTACATCAGCATCCAGCCGCGTACGGTGTCCACAGCGACCAGTTCGGGCATGCAATCGGGGAACCAGCCTGCCAGCTTGTGGGTTAGTTTGATTTCGAAGAGGGTCTCACCCGCTGTCGCTTTGAAGAACAGCATCCCTTCATTGGTGGGAACTCGCATTACGGTAGACCAGGCATAAGCGTGGTTTTGTTCGATCTCACCGGTCAATTGAATCGAATTTCGTTCCAATTCCGCCCGAATCCAGCCGTGAGCTTGTTTCTGCCAGTTTGGGTCGTGCCAAAGGAGTTGATTTTGAGCCTGCATGTTGTGTACACCTCACCGTTAAGTATCGAAAGAGATGGATTGGTTTCCCAGCGGACGGATTATAGCATCTTCGGAATCCTATAAAATTCGTATGTTCCATTATATTGACATGCCCCCCGCCTCATGTTATCCTTGCGGTTGTAGGATACCAGTAGTTTGCTTTGGAAGTACCAGGTTGGCTCACGGATCGTCCGTGAGCCGCTTTGTTTTACGCCGTTGAGGCGCTCCGATGCAACACCCAATGAGTACCCTCCATATATTTTTTACTTGCCATAAGGAGGCAAAAATGTCGGAACGTATCAACGGTACAGTCAAGTGGTTCAATGGAACGAAGGGCTACGGCTTCCTCGCTCGCGAAGGCGGCGATGATGTCTTCGTCCATTTCTCGGCCATTCAGGGCGAGGGTTTCAAGAACCTGCAGGAAGGCCAGAAGGTCGAGTTCACTGTTGAACAAGGCCCCAAGGGTCTCCAGGCGAGCAACGTCGTCGTTGTCCGCTAATTGATTGTCAGATACAAAAAATCCCCGGGACATGCGTCCCGGGGATTTTTTTTGTTTGCAGTGATCGCAGAACCGAATGGCACCGACTTACAAGTGATGTTTCAGGTTCTTGACAGAACCTGCATGAACTTGCAGATAGTAACTTAATGCCTTGATCGACTTCACTGCGGCTGCTCGATCGACAACTTTTCCCTTTGCGTTGAAGCCGGCATGCCTTGCCACGATGCTTCCAGCTGAGCTAAGAGCGGAATTACAGATCGAAAGATGTTTCTCGATCTCAGCTATCTTGGTATCAGAAGCTTTCGGGTTGTTTACATACCAATCTGCTACCCAATTATGTGCACTGTGATGATTAATAGCCTGTCGGTTATAGTTGGTCACGAGCCGATCCCACTGGTTTTCCAAATCATTATTCGTTCCCTTAGCAACGACGTTTGCCGTTGGGAAGGAAGCGAAGACCAGAGCAATGAGAAGCGCAAATACAATCGCCTTGAACATAACAGATAGTTTGGTCATTGCAACCTCCTTTCATGGTTGCCGCTGTCGTACATAACAGCGACCTTACAATAGCATCAAATAAAACCGCTAATATTAAATCTTTGTCTGATTCTTGTATGAGACAAATCAAATGAGCTTACTCTATTTTACGGATCGAAAAAAGAATTCTTACACTCAGAAATATTCGATGTTTCAGCTTGGAAATGGATGTTGAACAGGATGCATGTGGTCTTTACCACAATTTTCGGATGCGTTCATTTGTTTTGCTGCGAAGGGTTGTCACAAAAAGAAGTATCGCTGAAATCATCAATAATGGCCCCAATAAACATCGTAGTACATTATTCAACGTGGTCAGGTTGCCTACATTCAAGTGCTTCCAGAGAATCTGCCCGGTTGCATCGATCTGTGTCACCGTGAGTTCGGATGCGCCGGCATCTGAACAGCTTGCAAAAACATGGTAATCTGCTGCCCCTTCCAATGTGGCCGGAATGGCAAAGGCTTCCCTTAAGCTGTTGATACAGGCTCCGTCAGCAGCCGGGATGTCGCTCGAAAAATCCCTGGCCAGGCAGGATATTTTTTCACCTGTATCGCAGCATCTATATGGCTTACCTGCATCTGTTGTCACATACGCAACGGTGGTCGCACAACTGACCTGGGACCCGCCCGGCTCGCTATAGCCGATCACATTGGGCGTATCTGCGATAAAGTACTGAACCTGGCTAACCCTAACCGGTGTTTCTCCGAATGACTGCCAGTTTGTCATTCTGTATGTAAGTTTCATTAGATCTATAGAGTAGATCAAAATGATCGCAATGACACACGCAAGAATGATCAACCCGTTTTTGTTCTTGAAGGATTGTATGTTCATGGAACGCTCCTCAACCCTGGATTATAGTATTCCAAACAAAAAAGTGGACGGGCCGTTAACCCATCCACTTTTTTTTGCTTCCATAGTCAATTATCCATACCGGTTCATGAACTTTTCCATGCGATGCAGCGCTTCTTCGATCTTGCTGTACTCGGTGGCATAGCACATGCGGGCAAAGTTATCTCCGCCAGGACCGAAGGCATTGCCTGGCACCACGGCGACGTGCTCCTCACGCAATAATTTCTCGGCAAAGTCTTCATCGTTCATGCCGGAAGCGCTAATGTTGGGGAACGTATAAAAAGCGCCGCGCGGCTCAAAGGTCCGCAAGCCGAGGCGATTCAGCCCTGAGACGAGGAGTCTGCGGCGGCGGTCATATTCCGCGACCATTTCCTCCACATACGAATTGCCATTTTTCAAAGCTTCAAGCGCTGCGTCCTGTGCAGTTGTCGGCGCGGACATGATCGTGTACTGGTGAATGCGCACGAGTCCCTGGATAATGTCGGCAGGTCCACAGGCGTAGCCGATGCGCCAGCCGGTCATCGCGTAATCTTTTGAGAAACCGCCAAGTAAAACAGTGCGACGCTGCAGGCTTTCGCTCAAAGAGGGGAAACAGACATGTTCAAAATCATAGACGAGACGATCATAAATTTCATCAGAGACCACAAGCAGGTCATGCTCTTCGGCGATCTTGCCGATCTCAAGCATCACTTCGCGAGTGGCCACTGCGCCGGTGGGGTTCGATGGGTAACCGATAAAGATACATTTCGTGCGCGGTGTGATCGCCTTGCGAATATCGTTGGGGTCGATCATGAAATTGTTTTCTTCACGCGCCACCACTTCCACCGGAACACCGTTCGCCAGGATGACTTCCGCCTGATAGGAAACAAAACAAGGCGTTGGGATGATAACCTCATCACCGGGGTCGAGGATCGCCGTGAACGTCAGGTACAGCGCTTCGGAAACGCCGACCGTTGCCACGACTTCAGTCGTTGGATCATAGCTAACGTTATACAACCGCTTCAAATTATCGGTGATCGCCTGACGTAACTCCAGTTTGCCCCAGTTCGACGTGTAATGAGTCTCGCCATTCTGTAACGAGCGAATGCCCGCGTCGAGGATCGGTTTCGGTGTGGTGAAATCGGGTTCGCCGATGCCGAGCGAGATCACATCCTTCATTGTCGCGGCGATATCGAAGAATTTTCGAATGCCCGAAGGCTTCAATCCAGCCACTCGTTTGGATAGTCGTTGAACATTGGTCACTTCCTGCATTACGCCTCCATTTTGTTTAGATGGGTTGTATCAACCATTCGTCGGGAATTTCCCGATATGTTAGATCAAACGCTTTTCCATCGGTGGTCTTGACCCGGAATCCTTTTTCGCCTGGACCGCGCCAACGCGACACGATCTCGGCGATCTCGTAGCGCACACCTTCCCACATCAGGGAAAGCGGACGCTCCGCAAACGTGGTATCCGAGCGACACTCTACTGCGTTCATTTCACTTCAGGTTCGAAAAATGCGATATCGCTGTTATCGCCAACGTTCAATTGGACAAAGTGCCCGTCGCCTCTTCCCTGAACCTTGGCCTGCCGGCCGATCAATGAGCGACTCAACGCCGCAGACTGGATCTCGCATCCCGCCTCGAGAATGCTCTCTGTCACCGTGCTGTTCGTGATCTTGCAGCCTGCGCCGATGGACGCGTACGGTCCGATGACGGAATTTGCGATCTCTGCGGTTGGATCAACGAACGATGGCGCAAGGATCTTCACACCATCGTTCGATTCGTCTGCTGTCTTATTGGCTTTGCCCTGGTCGAGCAGGGTGCGGTTCGTATCCAGTGTGGCTTCGATCGTCCCTGTATCCAGCCAACTCTCGCCGGTATGCGTGCGGACCTTCGCTCCCTGTTCGATCATCACGGAGATCGTATCTGCCAGAAAGAACTCGCCTTTGAGGGTCAACTGGCGTCGCATCTGTTCTTCGATGGCGGCAATCAATTTTTCGCCGCTCTTGAAATAATAGCAACCGATAACCACGAGATTGTTCTCCAGCGTGGATGGCTTTTCGATGAAGCGCTCTACCCAGCCATCCTCACCAACCACCGCCACACCGAAACGTCGTGGGTCGGGGAAGGGCAGCACCCATGCCACACCGTCAGCCTTCTCTTTGTCGAGAAAGGCAAAATCGGTCCCAATAATGGAATCGGAGAACACGATGATCACGGGACCTTGCTGCAAATGCTCGCGCGCCAGCCAGATGGCGTGTGCCTGTCCCTTCATTTCATTTTGAACAACATAACTTGCCTTGAGCTGCGGATAGTTCTCCTGCATGAACTTGGGGATCTGCGTCTCGCCCAAATATGGACTCACAATGAAGACATATTCGACATTGTCAGGCTCCGGGAGGGTCTTGAACATATCCAGCAGATGCTCGAGCGTGGTTCTGCCTGCTACGCTGACGAGCGGCTTGGGCTTGCTGTACGTGTGTGGGCGCATGCGTGTTCCCCAGCCCGCCATTGGGATGACAACAGTAAGTTTTTGTTTGTTCATGGTTCAATTTTACCGCGTGACATTCGGAACCAGTATGAACTGCAACCTGTTCCAAAGAACGATTTTGTAATCTGGGAGCCGTGTAACTAGGCATGTCCCAGAATGGGATGCGGCTTATAAGGCTCTTCCAATCGCTTGATCTCTTCTTCAGAGAGCTTGATATCGAGCGCGGCGATGGCCTGATCGAGATGATCCATCTTGGTTGCGCCGATGATCGGGCTATGAACATAAGGCTTGTGCAGGATCCACACCAGCGCGATCTGTGAGCCGGTCACGCCACGTTCTTTTGCCACCTCCGCCACGCGATCTGCCACTGCGAAATCTTCGTCGCGGAAATACAGACTGTTGCTGAAAGGATCGCTGTTGGAACGGACCGTGGCTCCGCCTCCGCCACGTTTGCGGTCACCTGCAAAAAATCCACGTGCCATCGGGCTCCACGGGATGAGACCGATGCCTTGATCGATGCAAAGGGGGATCATTTCGCGTTCCTCTTCACGATACGCAAGGTTGTAGTGATTCTGCATGGACACGAACTTTGTCCAGCCGTGTTTCTCGGAGGTGTGTAATGCTTTGGCAAACTGCCACGCGAACATGGACGATGCGCCGATATAGCGAGCTTTTCCCGCACGGACAATATCGTTCAATGCTTCAAGAGTCTCCTCGATCGGTACTTCATAATCCCAGCGGTGGATCTGATAGAGATCGACATACTCCATTTGTAATCGTTTCAACGATTTGTCAATTGAGTCCAGGATGTGCTTGCGCGAGAGACCTTTATCGTTTACATCGTCGCTCATTTGCCCGTTGACCTTTGTTGCAACAATAATGTTTTGGCGATTGACTCCCAGTTCCTTGAGCAGCTTTCCTGTCACGCGTTCGCTCTCGCCGAGCGAATACACATCCGCTGTATCGAAGAAATTTATGCCTGCATCCAACGCGCGCCTAACGAACGGTTTCGCGTCCGCCTCTTCCAGTATCCATTCGCGCCATGTCTTCGATCCGTAGCTCATCATGCCTACACACAGGCGCGAGATTTTCATTCCGGTCTTGCCAAGATTAACGTATTGCATAGGATTCTCCTGACGATGGACCATGGTCTATTGTCCATCGTCCACGGTCTGTTAGATTTTTTCTTCCATCTCTCCGATCACTTCTTCCATTAGATCCACAGCTTGCTTGAGAGTGCCTGCATCAAAGGCAAACCTGGCTCCTGCTGCTGCAAACAACTCCGGCAATGGGACGGTATGCCCAAGCGCCAGGGCTTTGCGGTAATCAGTAACGGCCTTCTTCTGATCACGACGCGCATTTGCCCATACCTGCACTGCGCCCAATTGGGCAAGACCATACTCTACGTAATAGAATGGAGATCCAAAGATATGTCCCTGACGATGCCAATAGGTCTTCTTTGCATCTTCCAGCCTCGAATAATCGACGCCGATCATAAAACGATCCCAAAGTTCTGCCCACTTCTCCTCACACATCGATGCGACAGAACCCTCTTTTGGATTCTCATAGATCCAATGCTGAAAGGCATCCACAAGTGCCATGTATGGCCAGAAGGTAATGATCGTTTCCAGTAGTTCGATCATGGCACGTGCAGCTTCGCTATCCGTGTAGAAGCCTCCAAACTCCTTTGTCTTATAAGGAGAAGCAAGCAATTCCATGCCCATGGATGCCACTTCGGCAAATTCGGCAGGCAGGTACAGTTCACCACGCTGATAGAAATGCACGTGCGCACGCTCGAATTCGTGAAAGGCATGCCCGCCTTCATGCAGGATCGTTTGTACATCCCACGGTGTGTTGGTGTTGCTCATAAAGACGAAGGGACGATGCGCCACGTGCAACCCCAGGCTGTACGCGCCCGGTGCCTTGTTCTTACGGCTCTCGATATCCAGCAAGCCTTCATTAATCATGGTCTGGAAATATCCGCCCAGCACAGGGTCCACGTGTTGGAAGACCGAAAGCGCTTTTGTGAGGAAATCCTGATCGGACTCCGACGCGTGGATGGGGGTATCACCGTGTGGGTCAACATGCATATCCCAGGGACGGACCGACTCGATTCCCAGCCGCTGCCTTCTCCGTTCATAGACGCGCTTTGCCGCTGGAACCGCCACCTGCTCGATCGCAGCATGGAACGATTTGCAATCCTCCGGAGAATAGTCGAAGCGAAATTTTTGCTTCCATATATAAGCGCGGTAATCGGGCATGCCTGCTTTTTCGGCGATTTTCAATCGCAACGGCATGAGCTTTTCCCAGACCGTATTAATGTTCTGTCGTTCTTTCGCAAGTCCGGCAAATGCCGTCTCCCAGGCACGTTGACGAACGGTACGGTCCGTCTCATATTGAAGCGGGAACATGTTCGAGAGCGGAATCTCTTCGCCGTTCCACATCACCGTAATGGAACCAATGATCTTGTTGTATTCATTCCCCAGCTTTTGCTCTTCTGCCAGTAATGGCAGGTTCTCTTCTTTAAAAATATCAGCTTCGGCTTGCATCATGCGCAGCCCGGTCTCAAACCCCTTGGGCGAAAGTCCACTGGCAAGCAGCTTGTCCTTCAATTTCTGTTCGGCAGTCTTAACAAGAGGCTGCATCTCATCGACATATTTATTGAATGCTTCCTCGATTGCCTGATCAGCCGTGTTCACTGTTGTCGCGATATTCAGGCGCCAGTATTGCTCATCGGCGGTCTCTGCAAGCCTCGACCAGTCATTGAGCCAGGCTTGAATGGTCTCGCTATCTAGTGGGCGCGATACAAGTTCGTTATAGTAAGGTTCGTAATCATTCCATGTAAGTGCAAGAATGGAATCTTTATCTGTTGGAAGTATTTGAAAATTCATTTTGTCTCCTTATGAAAAAAATAGAGCCATTCGCGGCTCTATTTTATGACAGTCAGATTAGCCAAGGAAGCGGCCAGTCGCTTGATCCCTACAGACTCGAATACCACATCCACGATCTCATCGTCATCCTGAATGCGGCTGTCGAGGATGATCCCTTCGCCCCAAACCTTGTGACGGACGTGAGTCCCGGCACGAAATTTGGTCTCTACAACGGGAGCCGCCTGCGGCCTGGAAGGAAGCGCCCATTGCGTATCGGGTACGCGCCCACGAATGGAACGTCCTGTGCGCGTTTTGCCAACCAACAGATCCGCGGGAATATCATCCAAAAAGCGCGAAGGGAAGGTTTCCTCGGCGGCACCGCGTCCACCACGTTGGATGGCGCGGATGAGATAGAGCTTGTCTTTGGCACGTGTGATGCCTACATAAAAGAGACGCCGCTCCTCTTCCATCGATTCGGGCTGGTCGAACGAACGGCTGTGTGGAAGGATTCCATCGTCGAGCCCGACGAGGAAGACTACACCAAACTCAAGACCCTTCGCCGCGTGGAGGGTCAGCAGTGTAGGAACGTTACCTTCCTTAATGGTATCCTGATCTGAAACGAGGGCAATGTTCTCAAGAAATTCATCCATCGTTCGGGTCGCATATTCCTCGGCGAGACGTCTCAACTCAACAACATTTTCCCAGCGATCTTCACCCTCTTCGGATTGATCATCAATATATTCTTTGTAATTAAGGTCTTTGAGAATACGATCGAACAACTCGGCAGTGTTGAGCGAGAGCATGGCAGTTCGCCAGTTCGCAAGCATTCCGCCGAAATCAGCGAGGGAGAACGATGCACGTCCGCTGAATGACTGCCAGTATTGCGACTCCTGCCCGCGTGCGAGATCCATAAGCACATAGCCAGGTTGAGTATTGTATTGACGTGCTATTAAGTGTAACGTTGTGAGAGTCTTATCACCGATACCGCGCGGTGGGACGTTGATGACGCGGTCGAGACTGGCTTCATCGGCCGGGTTATGCACGAGACGTAAAAAGGAGATGACATCTTTTACCTCGCGTCGACCATAGAACCGTTGCGCTCCTACCAAACGATAAGGAAGCCGCGCCTGCAAGAATGCTTCTTCCAACAAACGTGACATGGCGTTCGTACGATACATCACCGCACAATCACCTGGTTCAAATTGACGTGACGCTACAAGCTGGGCGATGGCATCCACAACGAACGATGCCTCGGCATAATCATCGGGCGCTTCGTAGAAAAAGATCTTTTCACCTTCACCGCGATCAGTGAAGAGCTTTTTCTTGCGGCGATTGCCGGCGCGGTCAATAACACCCATCGCGGCATCGAGAATATTTTGACGTGAGCGGTAGTTCTGTTCCAGCAGGATCGTCAGGTGGTCGGGAAAGTCCTGCTCAAAACGTTGTACATTGCGCCAATCTGCACCGTTTTGACGTGAGCGGTAGTTCTGTTCCAGCAGGATCGTCAGGTGGTCGGGAAAGT
>CAZKSG010000018.1:0-38878 GCA_964555335.1 uncultured Anaerolinea sp. | reverse complement strand
ATGATGCCTATGAAGCCATGGCACGCAGTATGCACGAACTGGGGTCGCCATATCATTCGAAGCACTATTTGAAATACATGGCGACCTTGCTCGGCGACAACCTGGAATTCGTTGTCATCTACGACGCAAAAGGTGCGATTGCCGGAACATCTGTGGTGATCTACCAGGGAAGAACGGCTTCTACATTGCACGCCAATATTCTTCGTGAATTCCGCACGGAGTATGCAGGTGAGTGTCTGTACTGGTCGGTTCTGGAGCATTGCTGTCAAAAGGGAATGGGGTTTTGCGATCTTGGCCGCAGTCTGAACGGCTCAGGTAACGAAACGTTCAAGACCAAATGGCATCCACGCAAGGAGCCGCTAGCCTATTGGTATTACCTGCCGAAAGGTGGAGAATTCCCTGAATTGAATCAGAAAAGCCCAAAGTTCCAGCTTGCCATTCGAGTCTGGAAAATGCTCCCGGCATTTGTGGTGCGGGCAATGGGCCCCTACCTGATTGGCGGGATCGCCTAGATTCTATGGATTTCGAGATGGTCCCCATCCGTAACCTGAGCGATAAGCAAGCAGATGAACTTGCAAAATTGCATCAATCGGTTATCCGTTCGTTGCTCTCGGATCTGGGGTTTCCATTTCTGCAAAGATATTATCGTGTAGTTCGTGAAGAGAAATCTGTGATCGGTCTTTATGCTTTGTCCCCGAAAGGAGATATTGTTGGTTGGGTGATTGGTTCCCCTTCTCCGAACCAGGTCAATGATCAATTGCGCGCACCAATCTTTTGGTTCATCCTGCAGATGATACGAGTATTGTTCAGACATCCGCGTTTGATCTGGCAAACGATACTGTCAGCAAGAACAGCTGCACTCGACATGAAGCCGGAACAGGTCGAACTGACTTATATCGGCGTTGCCCCATCGGCGCGAAGGCTTGGTGTGGGGAATGCGCTGATGAACGCTTTTGTGCAGGTATGTTCCGGGCGATATCGCTCCGTGGTTTTGAGCGTGGAAGTCGAAAATGACAACGCCATTCGGTTGTATACTAAACGCGGTTTCAAGGTTGTGAATACCTTTATCGAAGGTGCCTTCCAACGTCACCGCATGGAATTAAGCATCTAGTATGAGATCACTTTTACGAAAGTTCGACACCTGGGCGTCATCGCCGCATATCATACCGTGGGTATTCCTCCTCGTGGCGGCCCTGGTTTATGGACTGTTCGTCTGGCGCCATGGTTTTTACTGGGACGACATGCCGATGACCTGGATCCGCTACGAGCTGGGACCGGAAGCGATGCGGTTGTATTTTTCCACCAGCCGCCCGGTATGGGCCGTGTTGTATCAGATCACGACAAAGCTCATTCCTCAGGTTCCGCTATACTGGCAGATCTTCTCGATCTTGTTGCGTTGGGCAGGAGTGGTGGTTCTGTGGGCGATCCTTCGCCAGTTATGGCCGGGGCGTAATCAACTGGCATTTCTTGCCTGTCTGTTCTTTCTGCTCTATCCTGGTTTCAATCTGCAGTGGGTTGCATTCCTCACCAGTCATTTCTACATCGTCATTTGCATATTCCTTCTGTCCTTTTTGTTGATGCTGTGGTCGTTTAAGCGACCAGAACGTTATTGGGTTCTGACCGTGGCCGCAGTGATCCTTGCTTTGCTAAACCTATGGATGCTGGAATATTTTTATTTCCTTGAACTCATCCGTCCATTCCTGATTTTCTATGCGCTCGTTTCATCACAGCCGGGTCAGCGTTTTGTTCAAACACTAAAGCAAACCTTGGTCCGCTGGTCGCCCTATTTGGTTGCATTCCTCTTGAACGTTTTCTACCGTGCATTTGTGTTCACAAATGTCGCCTATGACAATATGTTGGTCTCCGAATTGCGCGCGGATCCGTTGAATGCAATGCTCAAACTGATCGGACAGATATTCTCTGATCTATGGCTGGTGACCGGAAAAACCTGGGCAAGTGTGTTTCATTTTCCCAGCCCCGCTGTGGATGGTCCGCGGACGACATTGTTGTATGCGTTTACATTTGTTGTCGTTGGATTTCTTGTTCTGCTCTTTCTTGGACGTTACATCCGTGATGAAACGAACAGGGATAATCGTCCCACTCTCTGGGTGATCTTTATTGGCTTGATGGCAATGCTGCTGGGTGGTGGACCATACTGGCTTGCAACGCTGAAGCTTACACTTGCCTTTCCGGCCAGTCGCTTCACGATGTCGTTTATGCTGGGTATCAGTCTGTTCATGGCAGGACTTTTCGAACTGTTGCCTGTGCGCATCCGTGCGATCGTTGCAACGGTGCTGATCGCGTTTACCGCTGGCAGGCATGTGATGATCAGCGATGCTTTCCGCCGCGACTGGCAGGCACAAAAGGATCTGTTCTGGCAAATGAGCTGGCGTGCGCCTGGTATCAAACCGAACACACTGGTTTTGATGAACGAGGAATTATCATTTTATGCCGATAACTCCATTGGTGCTCCATTGAATTGGATCTATGCGCCGGATTCAAAAGAGATCCAGTATATGCTTTTCTATCCCACCAATCGTTTAGATTCGTCGCTGCCTGCGCTGCAAAAGGATATTCCCATTCATTATGATTACATCGGTGGGCAATTCACTGGCAACACATCGGATGCGCTCGCTTTTTATTATGCCCCGCCTGCGTGTCTGCGCTTGCTGGATCCTGATTTGGATGAAAATAACCGTTTCATTCTGGATGAAAGCCTGATGCGTGAAGCTTCCGCGTTATCCAATCCCGACAGGATCCTCGACACGCCGAGCGCGGTGATGCCAGAGATTTATAGTCCTGAGCCATCTCATGGATGGTGTTATTACTTCGAGAAGGCGGAGCTTGCGCGTCAATTTGGTGATTGGAAAACTGTTACCCGTTTGGGCGATGAGGCATTCGCCTTAAATGATTATCCTAACAACCCGCTGGAGCGTTTTGTCTTTATTGAAGGATACGCTCATGCTGGAAATTGGGATCGCGCGTTGAAATTGTCGAAGGAGTCATACAGGATCTCGAAAGAGTACGTAGGACCGTTGCTGTGCCGGCTGTGGGAGCGCATCGAAGCGGAAACAAGAGAAGGCTTGGAACGAAGCGAAGCACTGTCTGAAGCACAGAATCTGTTCGCTTGTAATCCATGAATCGTGAAAAATGTTCTTGCATTTTGTCATACAATTAACCTAAAATAAGTTATGTTTTGAGTCATGACGGAATAATTTTGTATAGACAAAGACGACGCGATCTTCGAAAGGAGGCTGCCTTACAGAAGAAAGAAGCACCTTGCCGCTTGTACTGTCTCATTTCAAATCACACTAAAGAGGAGTAGAAATGCGTAAGACATATTTGCAAGTTGTAATCGCTCTGATGATGGTTCTGTCGTTGGTATTGTCTGCGTGTGCGCCAAAGGCGGAGGAAGTGGGGGGCTTTCAAATTCCAGCAGTCGAAAAAGGCAAATTCAATATAGCCATGGTCCTGATCGGACCACACGATGATGGCGGTTGGTCGCAGGCACATTATGAAGGACTTCTCTACATTCAGGAAAATGTCCCCGATGTGCATATCGCTTATATCGAGAATGTTCCTGAAGGCGCCGATTCGGAACAGGTTTTCCGCGCACTTGCCCGCAAGGGTTTCAACTTGATCTTCGGTACATCCTTCGGCTTTGGTGATCCGATGGAGGCCGTTGCAGCTGAATTCCCCGATACAATGTTCATCCATCTCACCGGTATCAAATCCAACGAGAAGAACTTTGGCAATTTGATGGGCGCGATGGAAAACATGAAGTATCTGGCCGGTATGCTGGCTGGCGCTCGCGCAAAAGCCGATGGCAACCCGAAACTCGGTTACATGGCCACGTTCCCGATCCCGGAGGAAATCCGCCTCGGTAACGCGATTGCATTGGGCATGAAGAAGACCTGCCCCGAATGTACCATGGATGTCCGCTGGATCAATACCTGGCACGATCCTGTGGTGGAGAAGGAAGCGGCTGCCTCTCTGTTTGATGGTGGCGCTCAGGTGGTGTTCACAGGTGCAGATACCCCCGCTGTGGCGGATGTGGCTCAAGAAAAAGGCAAATGGGGCGTAACCTATGACTGGTACGGTTCATGCAAGGTTGAGCGCTGTCTCACCGCTCCGTATTGGGTCTGGGGACCTGTGTATGCCGACATCACCAAGCAGGTGATCGCTGGCACCTATAAGCCCGGCTGGCAGTACTTTGATGCCGACACCGGTGCGTTGGGGCTCTATGGCTTCATGGAAGGTCAGGAACTGACTGCTGGTGTGAAAGATCTTGATCCGGCTTTGATCCAGGAGATCCGCGACACCTTGGCCAAGATGAAGGCTGGCGAGTTCACCCGCTTCGATGTTTTCACCGGACCGATCAACGATAACCAGGGCAACGTGGTTCTACCCGAGGGTCAGAGCTTGCAGCAGGTTGACCTCGATTCCTTCCCGGAATACGGTCTTGCCTGTTCCGTTCCGGTTTGTATGAAGTGGTGGGCCGAGGGCATCACCGCTGAATTGCCGAAGTAATATTTTTGTGTTGAATGGGGCAGAGCTATCGAGTTCTGCCCCATTTTTGTATAATATCGAAAAAGACCTGTCAGGTCTGTCCGTTGCAGGAGGTACTCCTTGAACGAAGCAATACCCTCCAATCTGGCTGTAGAGATGAAAGGAATTGTCAAGCGCTTTCCCGGCGTGCTTGCCAATGACCATGTAAATTTTCAATTACGTGCCGGGGAGATCCATGCCCTGCTGGGGGAGAACGGAGCAGGCAAAAGTACATTGATGAATGTGCTGGCTGGTTTATATAAGCAGGATGCGGGTATTATCAAAGTCAACGGCAAACAGGTGGAGTTTTCATCACCGCGTGATGCAATCAAAGTGGGGATTGGCATGGTGCATCAACATTTTATGCTTGTCCCATCACAGACGGTGACCGAGAACGTGTTACTGGGACTCGATGAGCCGCGTTTCCTCATGCGTTTGAATGAGTATGATAAAAAGGTCGCTGAACTGGGTGACAAGTTCGGGCTCAAAGTGGATCCACGCGCCAAGATCTGGCAGCTCTCTGTCGGCGAACAGCAGCGCGTGGAACTGTTGAAAATGTTGTATCGCGGCGCCAACGTGCTGATCATGGACGAGCCAACAGCCGTCCTTGCGCCGACGGAGATCGAAGGATTATTCCAGACATTGCACTCGATGGTGAAACAGGGCAAGTCTGTTATTTTTATCAGTCATAAGTTGCAGGAGGTGACCGCCATTGCAGATCATGTCACAGTACTGCGACGTGGTGTGGTGACGGCAGCCAATGTTCCATCAAAAGGCGTGAGCCGCCAGGAACTGGCCAAATTGATGGTGGGACGCGATGTGGTCTTCTTTGTAGACAAGAAACCGAAGCAGGCAGGTGAGGTCATTCTCGATGTGAAAGATGTTCACGCCGAGAATGATAAAGGTTTGCCTGCACTACGCGGACTCTCGCTCAATGTGCGTGCGGGCGAAATTGTCGGCGTGGCAGGTGTGGCAGGCAATGGACAGAGTGAGCTCTCGCAGGTCATTGCCGGGCTTCGGAAATGCAAAAAAGGAGATGTTGTTCTCAACGGTGACAAGGTCAGTAACCGTGACACATTGTACGGCATCGAACATGGCATGTCTTATGTCCCTGAAGACCGTACGCATGTTGGAAGTTCACCTAATTTGAGCGTGACCGATAACGTGATCATGAAGAATTACCGCAAGGCGCCAATCTCCAAGGGCAGCCTGCTGGATATGAACGCAGCGACAAAATTCGCCAAGGAACTTAAGGAAGCCTATGACATCATCGTGCCAACAGTCAATACGCCGGTGAGACTTCTCTCCGGTGGCAATTTGCAGCGTGTAATTTTGGCGCGTGAGATCTCAGGCAGTCCCAACTTCATGGTGGCCGTCCAACCGACCCGTGGACTGGATGTCGGCGCGATCGAGGGTGTCCATCGCCTGTTGTTGACTCAGCGCGAAGCGGGGGCGGCGGTTCTGCTGATCTCGGAGGAGTTGGAAGAATTGCTGGCACTCAGTGACCGCGTGTATGTGATCTATGAGGGGAAGATCATGGGTGAGGTAAAAATCAAATCGGCGGAACCGGACGAAAGTCTGATCGAAGCGATCGGTCAGATGATGACCGGTACATCGCTGGAACATATCCAGAAAGAGGGAGTCACATCCCATGACTGAATCCACTGTAGCGAATAAGCGACGCGCACCACTTCGCATTAAGATCGAGCCGCGACTCGATGAACCGGCTCCCTGGTATCCTGCGGCAGTCTCCTTCGGCGCAATCGTCGTCGCGTTGATCCTGGGCGGGATCGTGATCGCGGTTGCGGGTGGGAATCCGTTCGCCTCCTATGCACATATTGCCCGGGCGTCGTTCGGTGACATTGGCGTTCTGTCCGATACCATCGTCAAAGCCACCCCGATCATTTTGACCGCTCTTGCATGTTCGATTGCATTCCGCATGAAGCTATGGAACATCGGCGCCGAGGGACAATTTATCATGGGCGCGTGGGGGGCAAGTGCAGTTGTGTTGGCTCCAATTCTTCCGGCTGAATCATCCCGCTGGCTTTTCCTGCCGGTGATGGCTATTGCAGGCATGGTGATGGGTTCGATTTGGGGCTACGTCCCTGGCTATCTCAAAGCGAAGTTCAATGTAAATGAGATCATCAGTACGTTGATGATGAATTACATTGCGATCTCGTGGGTGAACTTTTGGGTGTTCGCGGTGTGGACTGAAGGCGGATTCCAGATGAGTCCCAAGTTCCCAGAGACGGCCTGGCTGCCGCGTCTGTCGGAATACGCTTCGAGTGTCCCGTTCTTCCGGGGACTCACAACGCACGCCGGGCTGATCCTTGGCGTTATTGCCGCAGTAGTGTTGTGGTTCATCGTATATCGCAGCCGCTGGGGCTATGAGATCCGCCTGATCGGCGATAACCCGAACGCCGCGAAATATGCAGGCATCAACATCACACGCAATACGGTTTGGGTAATGATGCTCTCCGGTGCGCTCGCAGGATTGGGTGGTATGAGCGAAGTGGCAGGTGTAGTCCACCGGTTGCAGACCGCGCCGATCGCGGCAGGGTATGGTTTCACCGGCATCATCGTCGCCTGGTTGGCAAAGTTGAATCCGCTGGCGATCATCATTGTGTCGGTTCTGTTCGGCGCGTTGATCCTGGCGGGACGCGAGATCCAGCCTTCAGGTGTGCCAAAGATGATCCAGGGCATCATTCTTGTGTGTTTGATCGCGAGCGACTTTTTACTGCGTTATCGCGTCCGTTTTGTGAGAGGCGAAGAGGAATAACCCATTATGGATTTCATTGTCATTCTTCAGGCAGGGGTTGCAAGCGGAACGGTCCTATTGTTTGCCGCGCTGGGTGAGGTGCTGGCTGAACGTTCGGGCGTACTCAACCTGGGTGTGGAAGGTATGATGCTGATCGGCGCGATGTCGGCGTTCAGCGCAACCATTGCCACAGGCAATCCGTGGATCGGTGTGCTCGTTGCGATGATCGTTGCTGGCTTGCTGAGCCAGATCCATGCGTTCATCGTCATCACTCTGCAGGCAGATCAGGTGGTCAGCGGGCTTGCGCTCACTCTTCTGGGTGCGGGTATCAGTCTCGTGTTGGGCGAAGGTTTGAGCAAGGCTGGAACCGTGTCCCTCATGCCTGATTTCTCGATCCCTCTACTTTCGCAGATCCCCATCCTTGGGCCGATCTTCTTTACAAATCAAAGCGTGCTGGTCTATATCGGATATCTTCTCACACCGCTGGCATGGTATTACATCAACCATACGCGTCCGGGTTTGCACCTGCGCGCGGTGGGTGAATATCCTTCTGCGGCAGATGCGCTCGGCATTAACGTCTTCCGCATGCGTTATTTGTATGTCTTCATTGGCGGCATGCTGGCCGGACTCGGCGGAGCGACGATCAGTCTTGCAGTGGCCCCTGGTTGGTTCAGTGAGTTGACCACAGGCGGGCAGGGCTGGATCGCGGTCGGTCTCGTCATCTTCGCCCAGTGGGATCCGATTCGTGCTGCGGTTGGTTCGTATGCGTTCGGCGCGCTGCGTCGCCTCATCCTGGATATCCAGGGACCCATGGTATTGTTCGGTGCGAATAATCCTTTTTATTACAATCCGTATCTCGGTTTCTTCCTGCAAATGCTTCCCTATGCGTTCACTGTCATCGTGCTGGTGATCGGTTCGCGCGAAGCCATTCGTAAGCGTTTAGGTGCGCCCGCTGCGTTGGGCAATCCCTACATCCGTGGTGAACGCGGCAAGTAATCGCGATTACAATACATACCCATCGGTTCGGTGGTCGTGATGTGCATGTCACGGCGTTGGGCAACCCCATCGAAAAGTGCCGCCGTCCAGGAAAGAAGGCACCACATGAACCTTTGGCAGAATTACATTCGACCCAAAAACCTACGTGAAGCCATGGACGCGTTCGTCAACGCGCCGCATCCGCTGGCTCCCATCGCTGGGGGAACTGACCTTTTGCTTGACCTTGAACAAGGCAGGCATTCACCAGTCCAAACCTTAATTGACGTGACGTCGGTTGCAGAGATGACTGCGCTCGAAGTGAGAGCAGATGAACTCTACATCGGTGCCTCCGTCCCGGTTAACCGCATTGCGACCACGCCGGAAGTGATTCAACACGCCCAGGCATTAACCGAAGCCTGTAACCTGATCGCGGGACCGCAGGTCCGCAATGTTGCCACGCTCGGTGGGAACGTTGCCCACGCACTCCCTGCTGCTGATGGGACAATTGCCCTATTGGCATTGAACGCAGTTGCAGAGGTCGCAAGTGCTGCAAATACCCGCCGTGTTCCATTTAAAGACCTGTTCCTCGGCCCCGGGAGATCCTCCCTCAAACACGGCGAAGAACTTCTCGTCGGTTTTCACTTGCCGCTTTCTGCTTCTCATCAATCCTCCTGCTTCAAGCGGATCATGCGTCCGCAGGGTGTTGCACTCCCTATCATCAACCTTGCCATCTGGCTTGAACGTTCAAGTGACATGATCAGCCAGATTCGTATTGCTGTTGGACCAGGCGGTCCCACTCCCTGGAATGGTACGGAAGCGGAAAAGACCTTGCTTGGCAGGACATTGAATGAAGATACATTCGATGCCGCCGCCGAAGCATTGCTCGCACAGGTTGGGTTCCGTTCCAGTGCCCGGCGCGCCAGTGCAGAATATCGACGCCATATCGTTGTCGGTCTGTTCAAGGATGTACTTGAAACCGCGTGGCACCGTGCCGGTTAACTCATTTTCCTAAAACAATGGACTATTCCCTTTTCTTTAGAGGTCTTGTGATTGGCTTCTCCATCGCTGCACCCGTGGGGCCGATAGGTGTGCTCTGTATTCGCCGCACGCTTGCAGATGGACGTGTATCGGGTCTGGTTTCCGGTTTGGGCGCTGCCACAGCGGATGCTTTCTATGGTTGCGTTGCAGGTTTTGGACTCACGTTCATTTCCAGCTTTCTTGTTGGCCAAAAAATGTGGCTGAGTCTCTTGGGCGGGTTTTTCCTGCTATATCTCGGTATCAAAACATTACTGTCCAAGCCTGTTGAAAAAGAGGCAGACGTCAAACAAATTGGCTTGTTCGGTTCGTATTTTTCCACATTTGTGTTGACATTAACCAATCCCATGACCATCCTCTCCTTTGCTGCCATTTTCGCAGCCCTCGGACTTGCCAACACAAGCGGTAGTTATGCGTCTGCATTTATTCTGGTGTTGGGCGTCTTTCTGGGTTCTGCCATGTGGTGGCTTTTGCTCTCGGGTGGTATAGGGCTGTTCCGCGACAAATTCAACCTACAGGGATTGTTATGGGTCAACCGCATTTCGGGCGTGGTGATTACATTCTTTGGCATTATTGCTCTTGCAAATGTGATCAGTACGTAGAATTTCTTTGTTCCACGATATGAGGTGTTCGTTATGAATAATCAAATCTCCCTTACTGTCAACGGTGTTCCGCATACGCTCGAAGCGAAGCCGGGTGAAACGCTGTCATCCCTTCTCCGTGAGAGGCTTCGCCTTACCGGCACAAAGATTGGCTGTGAAGAAGCCGAGTGTGGCGCATGTACTGTCCTCGTGGATGGTGAGCCTATTGTCTCGTGTATCTATCCCGCCGCGCGCGCGGATGGAAAGTCCATCATCACCATTGAAGGACTGGCGCAGCGTGTACATGAGGAAATGAAATTACATCCGCTGCAAGAAGCGTTTGTCGAGCATGGTGCGGTCCAATGTGGATTCTGCATCCCTGGACAAATCCTTACGGCGTATGCCTTACTCAAGAGAAACCCGGATCCCACAAAAGATGAAGTCCGTTTTGCGTTGAAGGATACGCTCTGTCGCTGTGCAGGGTATCCATCCATTGAGAATGCGATCCTTGCCGCAGCGCAGGCGTTGCGCACGGGCGAACCCGTTCAAAAACCGACGCACATCCCTGACTCAATCCACGATCACAAGACTGTCGGTCACAGTCATCTGCGCCCCGAAGCTGTCGAGAAGGTGACCGGTGAAGCCATGTATACCGATGACCTGGTCTTTGGCGGCATGTTGTATGCCAAAGCCCGCCGAGCGATGATCCCACATGGCTTCCTGAAGAAGCTGGATGTTTCCAAAGCGAAAACTTTGCCCGGTGTAGTAGCAGTTCTTACTGCCGAAGATATCCCTGCCGAACGCAATCATGGCCTCGTCATCTACGATTGGCCCGTGATAGTCGGTATCGGGGAGCGCGTCCGCTATGTGGGGGATACGCTAGCGATTGTAGCGGCGGAAACGCAGGAGATCGCCGAACAAGCCTCGGCGTTGATCGAAGCGGAGTTCGACCTCCAGCCTGTCATCACGAATGCGGTCATGGCGCGTCAGGAGGGTGTCCCGCAGCTTCACGAAAAAGGAAATCTGCTCAAGCACATCAAGGTCCGCAAGGGCGATATGGAGCAGGGCTTCGCCGAAGCCGACGTGATCCTGGAGAACACATTCCACACGCCGACCACCGACCACGCCTTCATCGAACCGGAGTGTAGCATCGGTGTGCCATTGCCGGACGGTCGTATGGAGATCTATGTCGGCTCGCAGATCCCCTATCAGGATCGCGAACAGGTGGCGCGCGTGATGGGCTGGTCTGAGGAACGCGTGCGTGTCGTTGGACAGTTGATGGGCGGCGGCTTTGGCGGCAAGGAAGACGTGATGGGGCAGATCCATGTGGCGATGTTGGCAAACGTCACGCAGCGCCCGGTGAAACTGCTGTTTGACCGTCACGAAAGTTTGCTCGTGCATCCGAAGCGACATGCCACGCAAATCCGCGTCAAGCTGGGCGCGAAGAAAAATGGTCGTCTCGTTGCGATGGAGACCGAACTCTACGGCGATACGGGCGCGTATGCTTCGCTCGGCGAAAAGGTGATGACGCGTGCCACCACTCACTCGGCGGGTCCGTACGACATCCCGAATATGCGTGCTGATTGTTATGCCATGTACACCAACAATCCGCCCGCGGGTGCGTTCCGTGGATTCGGCGTGACGCAATCGGCGTTCGCGGTTGAGTCCATGATGGATAAACTTGCGGAGACATTGAAGATCGATCCCGTTGAATTGCGCCGCATGAACGCACTGCATGTCGGCAGCATCACCAATACGGGACAAGTTTTGAATGAATCGGTTGGACTGACAGAATGCATTGACAAAGTTTCAAGGGCCATGTGTCAAGTGTCAGGTTTGCCAGAGGAAGAGTTATTCAAGCCGCACGTGGTACCTGGCACGCCGCACTTGGTACGCTCATGGGGCTTTGCTTCCGCCTACAAGAACACGGGGCTTGGTGGTGGCGCTCCCGACATCTCCGGCGCGGACGTGGAACTCTATGCGGATGGAACATTCCAGGTTCGCAGCTCTGCCGCCGAACTCGGGCAGGGACTTGTCACCGTCATGCGCTTGATCGTAGCAGAAGAAATGGCTATCGCACCTGAGAAAGTCAGCGTGCTGGTCATGGACACGGACCTGTCGCCGAACGGCGGTCCCACCACAGCCTCACGCCAGACCTTTGTCACCGGCAACGCCTCTCGCTATGCCGCGAAGACCCTGCGCGATCAGATCACTGCTTCAATGGCAGAGAAATTCGATGTACGCCCCGAGCAAATTCGCTTTGCGGATGGAATCGTCCACGTCAATGGACATTCGCTCACGTATGCCGAAGTCTACAAAGAAATGACGAGCCTTGGTCAGAAACCGGTTGTCCGCTATATGTACGAAGCACCGAAGACGCAACCGCTTGGCACAGGCGGTGACATGCACTTCGCCTTTTCCTTTGGCGTGCAAGCCGCCGAAGTGGAAGTGAACAAACTAACTGGCGAAGTGCGTGTGCTGCGCGTCATCTCTGCCAACGATGTGGGCATGGCGGTCAACCCGCTTGGCTTGCAGGGACAGGTCGAAGGCGGTGTGATGATGGGACTCGGCAACGCTCTCACCGAGGAGTTTATCGTCGAGAACGGCTACGTGGTCACCGACCATCTGGCGCGCTATCGCGTCCCGGGCATCATGCTCACGCCGGAGATCATCTCTATCATTGTCGAACATCCCGTGGAAGCGGGACCTTATGGCGCAAAGGGAGTGGGGGAGATCAGTAGTATCCCAACCACGCCTGCCATCACGAACGCGATCTACAATTCGGTTGGCGTGAGGATTGATAAGCTGCCAGTGGATCAGGAGGTCATTGCACGGGAGATTTGGAAGAAGGAAAAGCAGCAAGGATGAATATAGAAGAATGATGAAACGGACTCTCAAGGCTTCAAGCCAGAGAGTCCGCTTTTTGTTTAAAGCCCGTCAGGTCTATTTCGTGATGTATACTTTATGTGACACACTTCACAATGAACACGCTTCACAAACCTGTCTTTCTTTTTCTTCCACTGCTTGTTTTGTTTGTTCTCCATCCATTTCAAATAACAGCTGCACAGCAAAATTCTGTCTCTCCCACACCCACATACGATCCACTGGAGGAACCACCGTTACCCGAGAATCCGACTGACTTCGAATTGGGTCGAAACCTCTATTGGCACTGGTGCATGACCTGTCATGGCGACCGTGGACAGGGACTCACCGACGAGTTCCGCGGCATCTGGGAACCGGAACACCAAAATTGCTGGGGACGTGGCTGTCATGCCGGGCGGCCGGGCGATACGGGCTTTCCCATCCCAACAGTCGTGCCCGCGCTCGTAAACGAATCGCATATGGCTCAATTTGCATCGGTGCAGGAGCTTGCTGATTTTCTCAAAGCGACCCATCCACCGCAAAGCCCGGGGATTCTAAAGGATGAAGAATATCACGCCATCGCGATCTTTGTCTTCACAATGAATATGAGATCATTGGACGATATCCCCAGTACAGAAACTCCGATTGCCACGTTCGTTCCTACACCAACAACAATTCCACCCAAAGAGTCCAAATCGAATTCTTTCCCTTTGTATGCCCTGATTACTTTCACATTGTTGCTGTTGGGTGCCTTTGTATTGGCAAGGCGGACTCGCCCTCAAGGTTGAACACGCTTGTTTGGGCATGGTATACTGCGTTTATCTAAACTCAAATTTCCATCCCAAAATTGAATATCCTTTTTCACTGGCGTGAATCTTCCGCCAGTTTGTTGTGTTTTCCAGGAGTTTATTACCCTGAGCACAGCGAAGGGTCCCTGACTGTGAAAGGAGAGATTCTTCGCTGCTGCACGGCTCAGAATGACATGATGAGATGGAGATGAATTATGGAAGGTAAATTAACCGTTTACTTTGACGACCCGTTCTGGGTCGGCGTGTTCGAGCGCGAGGATGAAACAGGCTATCGGATCTCGCGCATGGTCTTCGGCGCGGAACCGACCGATGCCGAATTGTACGAATACATCAAGCGTGAATACAAACATATTGACTTTGGCAAACCGGTCCAAAATCAGGTGAAGATCATCCGCAAAAAGAATTTCAAGCGCATGCAGCGTGAGGTTCGCAAGGAAATGTATGAGGAAGGCATCGGAACAAAAGCCCAGCAAGCCATGAAATTGCAGACCGAACTGAACAAAAAAGAGCGACAGGTCAAATCACGCGAACAACGCGAGGTAGAAAAGGCGATAAAGTTCAAGGTCAAGCAGGAGAAAAAGAAAGAAAAGCATCGCGGGCATTAAGTCAAATAACAGACCTGAAATGTCTCCGAGAAAGCCTGATGGGCTCGTGCTTTTGTCCACGCCTGGAGTAACTACCGTTATCAATGTCGCGGATGAGACATGTCAGGTCTTGCAGGGGCAGGGTACAACCCCGCACATTTCTTCTTTCTCTATCTTGAGATGTGCGGGGTACAACCCCGCATGTTTCTTACTTTCTCTATATGAGGCGTGCGGGGTACAATTAGGGCTGAGAAGAGGAAATCACATGAACAAATTCGTGGGTTATCGCTGTTCGTTATGCGGAGAGCAATATTCTCCCAAGGATGTCACTTACACCTGCCCAAGGGATGGCGGGAATTTGGATGTGGTGCTCGATTACGACTCGATCAAGAACAAATACAAACCGGAGGATATCCTCTCGCGCAACGATCCTTCCTTGTGGAGGTTCCTTCCTCTCTTGCCGGTCTCTGAACCACAGGGAGAAGCAACGCCTCTTCACGCCGCCGGTGGGACTCCCGTTTTCAAGCTGCCATACCTCGCCGAAAAGCTGGGACTGCAAAACCTGTGGCTCAAAGATGAGTCCCGTAACCCAACCGCCTCCTTCAAAGACCGAGCCTCTGCGATTGTTGTCACCCGGGCCAAGGAGATCGGCGCGAAAGTGGTCGTGACCGCATCCACGGGCAACGCTGGTGCTGCGCTGGCTGGCATGGCTGCGGCTGCAGGACAAAAAGCGATCATCTTTGCGCCCAAGTCTGCACCACAGGCGAAAGTAGCCCAATTGCTCGTGTTCGGTGCGAAAGTGATCCTCGTCGATGGGACGTATGACGACGCATTTGATCTAACTGTCAAAGCTGCAGATGAGTTCGGTTGGTACTGCCGCAACACAGGCTACAATCCGTTTACAGCGGAGGGGAAGAAGACAGCCGCTCTTGAGATCTGGCAATGGTGGGATGAAGCCCATGCGAAATGGCACGATGAATTTGGCGCGGACCTTGATCATCCGGGTTTGGCTGTCTTTGTCTCGGTGGGGGATGGGAATATCATTTCGGGAATCCATAAAGGTTTCAAGGATCTGTATCAATTGGGTTGGTTGCCGCGCATCCCACGCATCTTTGGTGTGCAAGCCGAAGGCTCAGCGGCCATCTCCAACGCATTTCACGGGAACACAGAGACGATCACGCCCGTCTCTGCTACAACGCTCGCGGATTCGATCTCAGTCGATCTGCCGAGGGATGGCGTCCGTGCCGTCCGCGCCGCGAAGGAAACAGGCGGGACGTACGTTAATGTTTCAGATGATGAAATCCTGAAAGCGATCGCGGAACTCGGACAGGTCGGCGTTTTTGCCGAACCGGCCGGGGCGACCGCGTATGCCGGTTTGGTCAAAGCGATTACTACCGGATCCATCGGAGCCGAAGATCCGGTTCTGGTGTTGAACACCGGTAGCGGGCTCAAGGATGTGCGAGCGGCAATGCAGGCTGTCCAACCCGCTCCAATCATCGAACCTACCCTGGAGGCTGTGAAGCGTCTGCTATGAACCGTGAACCTCAGTGGAGTGTATCGTTTCGTTATTTGTTTGGCTTTTTGTTCTTCGGTGCGCTGATCGCGTTCCTGTTCTACGCGCACGATGCTGTGCGGAACCTGATCATTGCTGCGTTCGTTGCCTATCTTATTAATCCAGCAGTGATGTATCTCTCGACGCAAACAAAAATGTCACGCACGGCAGCCGTGAACGTGGTGTATTTTTCCGCTTTGATCCTGCTGGTTGGGGTTCCGGCCACGCTCGCACCGATCTTCTACGATGAAGTACAGATCGTCATTCAGGATATATTAGACCTTTCGAACCAGCTTCGACAGGTCCTTTCAAGTCCCATTCGTTTCTTTGGGTTGAGTTTTCACCTGGAGGAATGGGGACAAAGCCTCTATCAATTCCAAAACGCACTGTTGGCGCCAGTACCGGAAGAAGCACTGAAATTGCTCGAGACCACATCGGTGGGCGTGTTGTGGTTCTTGGTTATTCTTGTAAGCGTCCATCTATTTTTATCACAGTGGCCAAATTTGCGTGATAACCTGATTGCATTCGCTCCTCCTGAGTTTCGCCCTGAACTGCGCGAGTTGTACAAGCGAGTACGCCGTGTGTGGATGGCTTATCTGCGCGGGCAGATCGTATTGATGATCATTGTGGGTGTGGTGTTCACAGTTGCATGGTCCATCATGGGCATCCCTGGTGCACTGGTGTTGGGTGTGATCGCCGGCTTGTTCACACTGGTGCCGGATGTCGGACCATTTCTGGCAGCAATACTTGCTGTAGGCGTTGCATTGTTGGAAGGCTCAACCTGGATTCCGTTCCCCAATTTTTGGGTGGCGATACTCGTATTTGCCGTTTATCTTGTTTTGATCGGGCTTAAGAACTTCCTGCTGCGCCCTTACATCATGGGACGCAGTGTCCACATGAACGAGGCACTGGTCTTTATCATCATCGTCATCGCCACCATTCTGGAGGGTATTCTCGGCGCCCTGCTGGTCGTTCCGTTGGTGGCTTCAGCAGTGCTGATTGCCAGTTATATTCAACGCCGCGTGCTGGGACTTTCCCCGTTTGAGGATGATGGCAGCCAACGATTTGTCATGCCTGAAGATCAGATCAACCCGCCGAGACGGAAATGGGGCCGCCGAAAAACAGATTCGGTGGATGATATGCCCGTATCAGATTCATCCATGTCTGCCCCCGTTACAGAGGTCAATCCTCCCTCCAAACCGACCCCTGCCCGAAAGAAAGCGAAGAAATGAAAATTACCTATTCGATCATTGCACCAATCTATAACGAAAAAGAAAACCTGCCTGAACTTCACCGTCGCGTTAAGGAGGTAATGGATTCGACTGGCGAACCCTGGGAACTTGTTCTTGTGGATGATGGCTCAACGGATGGATCAACAGAGATCATTCGTGCTTTGGCAAAAGAAGATGCTCGTATCCGTCCGATCATTTTCGCGCGTAACTTTGGACACCAGATCGCCATCACTGCCGGTTGGGATTATGCCCGTGGTGATGCAGTGGTCATCATCGATGCGGATTTGCAGGACCCACCTGAACTCATCCTCGAAATGTCGAAAAAATGGAAGGAAGGCTACGAGGTTGTGTATGCTGTGCGTGCAGAGCGCGAAGGAGAATCCTGGTTCAAATTGTGGACTGCCTCGTTGTTCTATCGGCTCATCTATCGAATCACGGATGTAAAGATCCCCCTCGATACAGGCGACTTTCGCTTGATGGACCGTAAAGTGGTCAACGTATTGAAGCAAATGCGTGAAAAACATCGCTTCCCGCGCGGCATGTCTGCCTGGGTAGGGTTCAAGCAGATCGGCGTGGAATATAAGCGTGCCGCCCGTAAAGCTGGTGAGACGAAGTATCCTTTCCGCAAGATGTTCCGCCTGGCGCTCAACGCAATCACCAGTTTCTCGTATTTTCCTCTTCAGGTGGCAACCTTCTTCGGGTTTGCATCGGCTGGTGTGGCAATCATTGCCATCCCAGTGGTGGCAGCCTTGCGCCTGGCCGGTTCACACTCTTTTGAAGGACAGACCACCACCCTGATCTCTGTTCTGTTTCTGGGCGGAGTGCAGCTGATCTCACTGGGGATCCTTGGCGAGTATATTGGTCGCCTCTACGATGAGGCCAAGGGCAGACCGTTGTACATAGTGCGCGAAGCGCCCGAAGATAAGTAATGCATACCCGGTAATATGTAAGAAGCAAAAAGTGAGAAGTTTATAGTTCGATACTTCTCACTTTTTATGTAAATCTCTTCACTTCTGATTTTTCCTGCCTCTCCCATGTCCCTTTCCTTTCTCCGCGACCGAGACTTCATTCGTTCCATGCTGGCAATTGCCCTGCCGGTTGCTTTTCAGCAACTTATTACAGCGAGCCTCAACATGATCGACGTGTTAATGGTCGGTCAATTGGGCGAGACGGCTGTTGCAGCGCTGGGGCTGGCCAACCAGATCTTTTTCCTGCTCATTCTGTTCCTCTTCGGCGTAACGAGCGGGATGTCCATTTTTACTGCACAGTATTGGGGAAAGGGTGATGTTGAAAATATCCGCAAGGTGCTGGGGATATGCCTCGCTATTGCCATCTCTGTTGCAGCAGGATTCTCACTTGCCGCCACGTTGATCCCTCACACGCTGATGAGTTTTTACACCGAAGATCAGGAAGTGATCAGGCTGGGTAGTGACTATCTTCGCATCGTCGGCTTGAGCTATGTGACCATGGCAATCACTGTTTCGTATATTTCCGTACTGCGAAGTATTACGATGGTGAAAATCACTGTCATCGTGTCCGTTCTTGCGTTGGGACTTAAGACCCTGCTCGCTTATCTTTTGATCTTCGGCATTGGCGTTTTCCCCGAACTGGGGGTGCGCGGCGCAGCTATTGGCACGGCAGTTGGCTGGACGTTCGAATGTGTTTTATTGTTGATTCTGGTCTATATGCTGAAAACGCCACTCGCTGCGAATCCGCTTTCCTTCTTTCGGTTCAACCGTCCCTTTGTAGCGACCGTGCTCAAGACATCCATGCCCGCCGCGCTCAACGAAGTCCTATGGTCCGTGGGGATCACTTCTTATAATGCGGTCTATGCCCGCATAGGCACAGAAGCCATTGCCGCGATCAATATCAATGCCACCATCGAAGAGTTGGTGTTTGTTCTCTTTATTGGGCTCGGTAATGCCAGTGCGGTCATGGTTGGGAACAAGATCGGAGCAGGCGGCAAGGACATAGCCTTCGAATATGGGCGTCGCTTTACAATCCTTGGGGTGGCATCTGCTCTTTTAGGCGGCGTGATCGTCCTCCTACTACGCGAGACCGTGATCGGATTGTATGAGATATCCCCTTCGGCCGCCGAAAGCCTGCGCTGGATCATGTTGGTATATTCAGTCTCCATCTGGCTACGGGTCTTCAATTTCATGCTTTTCATTGGAGCGTTACGTGCAGGGGGAGACACGCGTTATGCCATGTTTACCGAGCTCTTTTCGATCTGGGTCATCGGCGTGCCATCTGCGCTCATCGGCGGATTTGTATTACATCTCCCTGTATATGGTGTGTATGCGATGGTATTGCTGGAAGAGGCAGTCAAAGCGATCATTGTCTTTCGACGGTATCTCTCCCGTAAATGGATCCACGACCTCGTTAACGTACCTGCGGATTAATTCTCCGCTTCGCCTTCCACGCCTGAACCTGATCCTTGATCCTCGCCAGTCGCTCCTGGCTGACGTTTGCCAGCAGCAACGTCATGCCGAAGGTAATGAGTATATTGGTGATGAAAAAGAAGACAACCTCTTCAAGTGGCAGAATGCCAAAAAACAAAATTCCTGTTGTCTGGCTTTTTGAAATGGACCAGGTCGTATCTGCCAGTGCGACGATGTCCATCAGGGAGAGGTAAACGCCTGGAATGATGATAGACCAGAAAACCAGCTTGCGATAGTGCCAGAGAATATCCGCTCCGAAAAGCAATTGGATGATGATCGGAGGCAGCGCCCAGAACAATGTGATGGAAAGATATGTGATGGGTTCATTGTTGCTAAAGAACAAGTAGGTGAAAGCCATCCATACGAAGGCAAGGATGCCGGCAGACAGATATATAAACATTTTATTTGGCTTGAATGGTAATTGAGGGGGAGAGAGTCGTCGTGCAAGGAACCACCACCACAATCCCGAGAGGATCGTTTCCACTACGAAAAATGTATATTCTTCGATCGGGACATAGCCGATCACAAGCCCTGTGACCAGTTTGGGGTTGTAATACCACACACCGGTTGCAACAAGGTAATTGTCCCATGGCGTGGTATACAACACAGCCAGCAGAACATGAACAGCGATTCCAATCCACACAGCGCGCCCGTTGCGGAACTCATGGATCTGTCTGCTCTTTTTGTCATCCCACCAGGTGATGGCAAGAAAAACCAGAATAGGGAGAAACAGGAAACGGAGTAGAAATCCAAAATAGGTCATGTGGTCTCTCAGTTCTAAAATATCTATGTGCTTTACTTCTGTCTGCGAGTCACCTTCATCCTCACACCGGGGCGCGGCTCAAGAGTCGCACCCATGTGAGCATGGATCTTGTGATTCGTAAATTCGAACTTGTGCGTTTGCAGCAATCGTGCAATGACAAGCCGTGCCTCCGCCTGACCGAACGCCGCGCCGATGCACGCCCGCGGTCCGCCGCCAAAAGGGACATAAGCGAACGGGGGCGTCTTGCGTCCATGGGCGAAACGGTCGGGACAGAAACTCTCGGCGTTTTCCCAAATGTCTGGGTCGCGGTGAGTGAGATAGATCGAGTAGAACATGCGCTCCCCGGCCGGGATGCTGCCTTCGTTGAATTGCATCGCATCCGCTACTCGACGATTGCCGATATGGATGGGTGGATACAATCGCAAGCTTTCCTTGATGACCTGATCGAGCAACGGAGATTTTTTCAGTGTGTCCACTTCTTCAACCAATCGTTTGTGGATGTCAGGATGCTGCCCGAGCAACGCAAACGTCCATGCCAGCAGGGCAGTGGATGTGTCATGTCCGGCGATGAGCATGGTCAACATCTGGTCGCGAATCACATCGTCACTTAGCCCTGCATCGATTAGATGTTGAAGCAAATCGATCTTTCTGTTTTCTCCTTTTTGCTCATCGTTCCTCTTTCGCCTTTCATCAATAATTCCATATAAATACTCATCCATTGCCTTGAGATGTTTCTTGAATCCAGGACGCGGCATTCTCCTCCAGAAGATCCACATGCCGGGCGAAATATATTCGATGGCTTTCAGAATGGGCGTCCAGATCTGTGGAATGTCATCCCAGGCATCTTTACTGAAAAGTGTCTGCATGATGATGAGTAGTGCGGTCTTGCGAGACTCGACGAGCATATCCACAACCTCACCATCCTTCCACTGCGATGAGACACGACCGGTCTGTTCGATCATCATCTGAGTGTAGTTCGGTAATTTGGATGGATGGAGCGGTGCTTCCATCAGTTCACGATAGCAGTCATGTTCCTCACCATCGGTGATCAATACACCGCGTCTCAGCAGGTCAGTGACTGGATCGGTGTTGCGCCATACTACTTTGTCACGCTCGGTAATGAGAACTTTGCGGTTCGCTTCGGGACCAAATACCACAAACGGGCGAAAGCCAGGTATGGGAATCTGAAAGAACCGGCCCACATGTTGTGCCATCACTTTTAAGGGCCCCAATGGTGAGCCTTCTTTGACCAGCGCGCTCAATGCGGCGCGCCCTGTTTTAGGGGAGATCTTCGAAACCATATACCTAGTTCAATTCTTTCGTAAAGTACAAAGCCAGATCGTCATCCACTTTGATTTCTTCACGAAACTGCACATGATGATCTTTCCAATGCAATCCGAGCCCGTCTGGGATATATCCACGCAACACATATAACCGTTGTGCCGCGCCGTAGTCGGGTGTCATGCCTACGCCGATCCCCACCACCGAACTGATCCTGGCGATCTCACTCTCGGCCAGATCCATTAGTTTCGTGCCAATTCCCATGCGGCGGAAGTTGGGCAGAAGGATAAAATCCACGATCTCGGGGATGTTCTTTTCGCGAAACGACTCGTAACTGGACCTCCAGCAAATGGTCAGGTAACCGGCGAACTTTCCATCCACAAACGCTACATACACATCGCGGAGTTCCAATACCTGTTCTGTCAAATATCGTTCGTAGAGCGACTGTGACTTATGCCACCCCAATTCTTCAAATGCCCTTGCCATCAGCGGGATATCGTCCACTTCCAGCAACCGGATCGTTATATCCACTTGTACTGCCTCCGATCATGCTTCAATCACGTAACAGCCTGCCTGGGTGGGATGATCCTCCACCAGTTGACCACGCTTGAGCCCACGGATCATCCATAGGATCAACCAGTCCCCACCTGCTGCAGAGGTATGCAAGAGACTGAACCAGAAGAGATTGCCATCTGCCAATATCAGGCTCAGCCCATATACGAGAAACCCCAACACAAATCCTGGCATGAACGCGCCGAGCCTGTAGGCATTCACTTCCATGGGCTCCATCAGGTGTGCGTATGGTGTCAGGGTCTTCCATTGAAAACCAAAACGGATCATTGAAAAAGATTTTTGTCCAAAGATAACCCAGGTGATGGCGTGGATCCATTCATGCACGATTACACCCAACAGTACAACGAGAATCAAAACAAGGGAATTCCATGTGATTATCATCCTTTCACCACCATGGATCGCCCTGAAGAGAGCGAACTGTGCAGCAGCTACAGGGATGCTGATGAACAGCACGATCATGTTTGCGCGTTCCACGGAGATGGAAAGGTCGCGTTTGGTTTCCATCATGCCGTTTGCGCCTCTTTTGATAATTTATACGCCTGCAATGTCCGTTCCTTATTGCGCTCGATGATTGGTTGTTCAGGATATCCTTTAACCTTGATCCCTTTTTCCCACGGAGCATGGATATCTTTTGCGTCCAGCCCTCGTAGTTCTGTGACCCAGCGGCGGATGTAATCACCGCTCGGGTCGAACTTCTCGCTTTGCAGCACGGGGTTGAAAATTCGAAAGTAGGGCGCTGCGTCGGTTCCGGTGCCTGCCGTCCATTGCCAGCCGCCGTTGTTCGCGGCTTTATCGCCATCGAGTAATTGTTCCATGAAATATTCTTCACCCCAGCGCCAGTCGATCAACAGATCTTTCACCAGATATGACGCGACGATCATGCGTGCCCGGTTATGCATCCAGCCGATATCATTGAGTTGACGCATCGCCGCGTCGACAATAGGTACACCTGTTCGTCCCAGTTTCCATGCTTCAAATTCGTTTTCGTCATTACGCCAGGCGATATTTGCCAGAGCCGGATTGAATGATGTTTTACTCACATGCGGAAAGTGGAACAGGATCTGAATGTAGAACTCACGCCAGATCAACTCATTCAACCAGATTTCCGCGCTTCTCGCGGCTGCTTCGCCTCTTGTGCCTGCCATGGCCTGTCGCGCATGATGGACAGCTTGTTTCATCCCGAGCATTCCAAAATGCAGATACGGCGACAGCGACGATGTGCCATCCAAATCCATTCGGTTGCGATCCTCTGCATAGGAATAGATCTTCGCGTGCAGAAATTCTTCAAGGCGAACGAGCGCTTCCTGTTCCCCAGCCGGAAAGGATGGACTCACGTTGAATCCCGGCATCGGTTCACTTTTGATGCCTGCCGGTGTATCGATCTTTTTTGGCGCAGGATACAGCTTCAACATGGTTGGCAGTTTAGCTTTCCATGCTTTTGAATAGGGCGTAAAGACTGTATAAGGATTGCCATCTGTCTTTAGGACATCTGTGGGGTGGTGAACCGTTTGTCCATGCACAAGTTGTAACGGCAGGTGACGTGCAATCTCTGCATCGCGCTGTCTGGCAAATGGTGTGAAATCTTCTTCTGCAAAAATAACATCTGCATTCACCTCGCCGACGAGTTGCCTCAATACATCTACCGGTTTGCCCCTACGAACGACAAGATACGAATTGCACTCACGTAACTCCTTGTCGAGTGCATGTAAACCTTCGTAGAGAAAATTCTTGCGGCGCGGAGATGAACCGGAGAACGCCGGGTCGATGATAAAAACAGGTATAACGGGACCAGACGCAAGCGCGGTATGAAGCGCAGCGTTGTCCGTCAGACGCTGGTCACGGCGGATCCACCAGATCGAAGTCATGTCAGCCTGTTCTCAGCTTTTCCACTTCTTTCGACAGCCATTCAAAGATCGGCTTGCCTTGTCCGTTGATATTCTTGTTGACGGCTTTTGAATAGGTTTCCATAAAATGGACGAGTTGTTCCGGCTCCGTCGCGTAGGATTGCAACAGAACTTTCAACCAGTCCACTTCGGCTGAGACGTAGGATGTATTGCCCAGCTGAAGAGCAGCCGCGATATTCTCACTGAGAAAGTGGACACCGGTTCTGATGTTTTCCGGCGAAATGGCGAGCGGTTCGAGCAATTGTTTGAATGTCAATTCGATCTGTCCGCGCTTTGACTCGAATGCCTGATGCGCAGCAACATAACTGGGTGAAGCCGCCAACGGTTCATTTAATTTGATTTTGTGACTCAGTAGCGATTCAACATGTTCTACTGCTTCTGGAAGACTGTGCCCAAGGAAGAAACCTGGAATTGACTTTGCAATTTCGGGATGAATGGAAAAGATGCGGCCGCCGAACGCTGTGGGGATCTTTTGACTGGAGAATACCAATGCAGTGCGTTGCAGGGTTGCCGCTGTGATCAGTTGCTGAGCAACGAGAATAACAAGACTCGCATGCAGGTCTTGGACTGTGTTTGTGAATTGCTCCGATGGGACATTCGCACCAAGATAAATCACATTCAGTCCGCGGCGGCGGAGTAGGAGCGAAAGGAGCAAAGGTGTGAGTGTGTGCCATTCATCAGCCGGGCAGCCGACGACCACGGTCTGGTTGCGCGTAGGGGCAGGCGAAGCGCTGAGCAGCGCATCCAGCCGGCGCATGGCCAATGCCGATGCGAAATGTTCCTGTTGGACGTTGGCTTCATTTTGATACCAACGCTCGCCGATCTCCGACATCCCTTTCTGCAAGACTTCCAGACAGACTATTTCGACCGGGAACATGGAGAAAGCCTGATTCAAGACATTCTCAGCAGCTGATTCGTTGAATTCCATGCAGGCTTCGATCCAGCGCGTTCGCAGGGTGTCGGCGGTTGTGTCGGGAGCCTGGTATTGGATGGGCATTGCTAAAGAGGTGAGAGCAGTTTGTTGCCCGGAGCCGGCCAACGGGTCCATGCCAGAGGCGGTTTCTTCATTCCAGAGATCCACCGCGCGCGAGATCGAAAGTCCCTCCGATTGGCGCTTCATCAACCATTTGATCGTCTCGATATCCCGTTGTGAATACAAACGGTGTCCACCCGCGGTGCGGTTTGGCGAGGGGAGCCCGTAGCGGCGTTCCCAGGCGCGCAGTGTATCGGCGGCAAGACCTGTTTCTTTAAGGACGACCTTCAAGTTGAAGGTGGGGGTTGTGCTGTACATGTTTTTTCCTTTGGAGGTCACTTCGTGCGTGACCCAAACATTAAGATGTGGCAAGCTTCGGGTTGACCGAGTTCACCTTTTGCACAGCTATTGTACTACTTTCCTTCAAAATTCTTTCCGTTGTTAAGCGGGCAGAAAGCAGGACAATGGGCAGACCCGTGCCGGGATGCGTGGAAGCGCCGGCGAAGTACAAGTTCTTGTACTGTTTGTGACGGTTTTGCGGGCGCAGATACCCCACCTGCCAGAAGTTGTGACTGAGCCCGAACGCGGCTCCCTTTTCGAGATTGAAGCGTTTCTTCCAGACCTTGGGTTGGTACACGATCTCGAATTTGATATGATCCCGCAGGTCATCGGCACCCATTTCTTTGGCGAGACGGGTGAATACGGTTTCACGGGCGCGGTTGACGAGTGCCTCCCAATCTTGTTCGGATCGTGCGTCGAGATGCCCAACCGGAACGAGAACGTAAAGCGTTTCCTGTCCTTTTGGTGCAGCGCCCTGGTCGGTGCGTGCAGGCGCATGGACATAGAACGATGGTACTTCGGGCAGCGTGTGATCTTCGAAGATCTGATCGAACGAGGCTTTGTAATCGCCGCCGAGGAACACATTGTGATGCCCGATCTGAGGATACTCCTTATCCACGCCCCAGTAGAACATGATCGTGGAGCAGGTATAGAGCTTGTTATCAAGTCTCTTTGCCTCGTTATTTTTAGGAAGCAGTTCCTTGTAGATGTATGGAAGGTCCGCGTTGCCGATGAAGATATCGGCTTTGAATTCGCGCCCATCCTGCAGTTCAACACCTTCCACCTTCGAACCTTTGGCATTGATCTTTTTCACCGGTGCATTGTAGATGAACTTCACCCCCAACTTCTCCGCGATCTTTACCAACGCCTGGATGCCAGCATACATCCCGCCAATGGGATACCACACACCTTCGGCAAGTTCTGTATATTGCAACAAGGAATACGTGGCGGGTGCATCGTATGGACTCAATCCCAAATACATATTTTGAAATGTGAAAGCAGCTTTTAGACGATCATCCTTGAAGAAACGGCTGGCATTGGCGTAATGTTTCTTCAAAGCTTTGAGCTGGAAGAGGAGGGGGAGGTTTCCCAGCGAAAAGTATTCGAAGATGTTGTAGAAGTTGCGCCCAACGAATTTCTCCACCGACATCTTGTAGTGTTTGCTTCCCTCGGCGATGTAATTCAGAAAACCGGTAAAAGCCGTCTTCTCCACTTTTTCTAGTTGGGTCTGCATATCACCGATATTGGATGTCAACGCGAGCTGCAGCCCATCGTCGAAGTGGACTTTATAAGTTGGGTCAATGCGCTTGAGTTCCAGGTGGTCACTCAGTTTTTCGCCGAGCGCGGCAAAGGTCTCTTCCCAAATTTCGGGCATGAGGAACAGCGTCGGTCCGATATCGAAGCGATGACCGTCGCGGAGGATCTGGTTGCAGCGTCCGCCAGGGGTTGATTCTTTTTCCAGAACGGTAACGTCATATCCATTTTTTGCGAGTCGGGCAGCCGTGGCGATCCCGCCGATGCCTGCACCAATTACGAGAGCGGTTTGTTTCATGGGTCTCCTATTTCTTGTTGGCGAAGATTCTCGAACCAACAGCTAGGAATGCATTATATGAATTGTTCAATATTTGTCAAGGTTTAATTTATATCTTTGCAAAACCTTGACAAAAATGACAATATCAGTAAAATTAGAGAAACACCAATTTTGGAGGTTCACCATGCAAGTACAAGCTAATTGGGAAAACCAACTCCTCGCTTTGGCAGGCAATATCCAGCATCCGCACACACGTCCTTTCTTTTCCTACTGGGCAGGAGATGCGGCGCTTCATACCGCATACAAACATGCAGAAAAGATCACCGCTGAGCACAGCAAATCCTTCCACTTTGCGTCGGGACTCCTGCCGGAGGAAAAACGTTCTGCAGTACGCGCCTTGTACGCCTTTTGTCGCACCGTGGATGATATTGTGGACGAGTCATCGGATGCCGAGCGCGATACCAAACTGGATTACTGGCGCAAAATGGTTGAGACCGCCTCGTACGAAGATAACGACCTGACCGCTGCCGCATGGGCCGATACGCTCACCCGTTACCATATTCCACGCCACTATGCCTTGCAATTGATAGACGGTGTTGCCCGCGATCTCTCACAATCCCGCTACCAGACTTTCGATGAGCTTGCCACGTACTGCTATGGTGTCGCCTCCACAGTTGGATTGATGAGCATGTACATTGTTGGCTTCTACAAACATGAAGCGGTTCCCTATGCCATTAAATTGGGCGTGGCATTGCAAATGACCAACATCCTGCGTGATGTTGGTGAGGACTACCATAATGGACGTCTTTATCTTCCGCGCGAAGAACTGATCTATTATGGAATTCAAGAATCTGATATTGCTGATGGACGCATCACCGAAAATTGGCGCAACTTCATGCGTTTCCAGATCGACCGTACACGTCAGCTTTATGCTGAATCGTGGGCGGGTGTTAAAATGCTCGAGCGTGAAGGACAGCTTGCCATTGGCGCTGCTTCTGTTTTTTATCAAGGTATTCTGGATGAGATCGAAAAGAACGACTACGATGTATTTTCTCGGCGCGCATCGTTAAGCGCATTGGGCAAGGTCAGTCGCATTCCAAGGCTATGGTTGAAGATCAAAACGCTATAAAGGGGAGGGCAGTCTCTCTTTATGGGCAAGGGCACAGGAAACCCTGTGCCCTTGTAAATTTAATTCACCATTTTAGGTTTCATGACTATAATCAACCATGAGATACATTTACTTCCTCTTTATAATAATCGTACTTGTGGCCTGTTCGACTCAACCCTCAAGCCCTGATATTGACCCAACCTTTCCTCCAGCTCCAACGCAAACAGAAATGCCGTCTTATCGTTATCTTGCTCTTGGTGATTCCTATACCATTGGGGAAAGTGTATCAGCAAAGGACCGCTGGTCAGTTCAGCTCAAAGACATGCTGGAAAAGGATGGCATCCAGATCGATGTCACTATCATTGCGCGCACCGGCTGGACCGTGGACGAACTCTGGCAGGGGATCGAAGCCAACCCGCCGTTGGGTACGTATGACATGGTCACTTTACTAATCGGTGTCAATGACCAGTATCGCGGATCGCCAGCGAGTAACTATCGAGAAGACTTCCGTTTCATGTTGGGCAAAGCGATCCAATATGCTGGTGGCGACCCAGATAAAGTGATCGTGCTGTCCATTCCAGACTGGGGCTTTACACCCTTCGCCGCGCCCCGTGACACCACCCTCATCAGCCAGCAGATCGACGAGTTCAACGCGGTCAATCTGGAGGAGACAAAAGCTGCAGGTGCACGCTATGTGGATGTGACGGTCATTTCCCGCATGGCGTTGGATGACTTTGAACTCATTGCGGGTGACAGACTCCATCCTTCTGGAAAAATGTATACGATGTGGGCAGAGAAAGTCCTGCCGATTGCATTGGAAATCCTCCAATAATTCACTTGTCTACCTGTATGTCTGTTTATTTTTATTCATAAGGAGAACCCCATGCCTGAGATCTTATACCCCGAAGTACAGAAATATCTTGCAAGCCTTGTGCCTCCACGTGAACCGGAACTGCAAAAAATGGAGGAGATCGCAGAGAAGAACGACTTTCCGATCATCGGCCCTGCCTGTGGATATTACTGTTATCAACTGGCTCGAATGATCAATGCAAAATCGGTGTTTGAATTGGGCTCAGGCTATGGATATTCCACAGCCTGGTTTGCGAAAGCGATCAGGGAAAATGGGGGAGGAATTGTGCATCACACCGTTTGGGATGATAAGCTCTCGAAGCAGGCGCGGCGCCATCTGTCCGCGTTGGGAAGCGCCGATGTTGTCCAGTTTCATAATGCCGAAGCTGTAGAGACTCTTCGTCAAACGCCAGGCCCGTTCGATATCATCTTTAACGATATAGACAAGGAAGGTTATCCCGATTCGCTCCCTGTCATCAAGGAAAAACTTCGTCACGGCGGCGTTTTCATCATTGATAATATGCTCTGGCATGGACAAACCCTCGACCCCTCCGATCACGAATCGACGACAGAAGCCATCCGCCGCTTTACGCACGACATTACCCATGATTCTGATTGGATCGTGTCCCTCATTCCGGCACGGGATGGTATGATCGTGGCGTATAAAAAATAAGCTCGCTATAAGGAACATCATGGCATACAACTTCGACTACACTCCCAACCGTCGTACCTTTGGCGTATATAACAAATGGACCTTTTATCCTGAGGACGTGATCCCCATGTGGGTTGCGGATATGGATTTCCAGTCGCCTCCTCCTATTTTGAGGGAACTGCATAAAGTTGTCGATCAAGGTGTATTAGGATACGAAATCCCTTCCAAAATATTAAAGGAAACCGTTGCAGCGCGTATGGGGCATTTGTACGGCTGGAAGGTAAAGCCTGAAGCAGTAGTTGCAGTGACAGGAATTGTCAGTGGATTTAGTGTAGCCGCGAGATCGATTCCTGATGCACAAAAAGGCGTGATGATCCAGACGCCTGTCTATAACGAATTCCATGAAGTAAAAAACAATATTGGGATTCCACAAATTGACATTCCGTTTGTAAAGAGTATAGCTGGCAATATCTTGCATTACGAAATCGATTGGGATTTATTTGAGAGCCGGGTAAAACAGGCGGGCATGTTCCTGTTGTGTAATCCGCATAACCCCCTTGGGATCATTTTTTCTCGCAATGAGTTGTTGCGCATGGCAGAGATATGCATCAGAAACAATGTAATCATTGTGTCAGACGAAATTCATTCTGAACTATTGCTGGCCGACAATACGTTTACGCCCCTGGCGAAGCTCTCGCCCGAGATAGCCAAAAAGACAATTACATTGGTTGCACCTTCCAAGACGTTCAATGTTCCCGGGCTCTTCTGTGGCTTTGCGATCATCCCAAACAAGGAATTACGCGAGCCTTATGAAAAAGTAGTGAGCCAGTTGCGCCTGCATGTCAGCAGTATGGGAATGCATGCCGCACAGGTCGGCTTTTCTGGTCGATGTGATGGATGGTTAATGGAACTTCGCCGTTACCTTACTGGGAATCGTGATTTTCTTGTAGACTATGTGACGAAGTACATGCCTGAGGTGAAAGTAACAATTCCAGATGCAACCTATTTGGGCTGGCTGGACTTCACGGCACTACATTTGAAAAAATCCCCCTATGATTTTTTCTTGAAGAAAGCCAGGGTGGCCCTCAGCGACGGAAAGATATTTGGACCCAACGGAGTGGGGCATGTCCGTTTGAACTTTGGTACTTCACGAAGAATTCTTAAACAAGGGCTGGATCGTATGCGAAAAGCAATGGGATGATTCCAAAATATAAATAATTCTTTTGCACCATGTCACATCAATAAAAAGGACGGATGGGTGTTTACCCATCCGTCATACAGTACTGACTATTTGTGAACCAATATTCAGGCCAGGAGTGGGATATGCCACCTTCCTATCGTTAGGAGAACGTCTGGTTTTTCTAAACAGGGTTTAGACCAGTTAAGGCTTCCCAGTCCTTCGTACAGTTTGAATTTCAGGCGGTATATCTATTAGCTACCTCCTTTCTCTTGTAGTTATAGTACAACAAATCAAAACGCTTTACATTAAAATAAGTATACAGAAACGCAAGAGAATTCTTACTTTTGCGCAAAGGTCATCTTGGTTTGATGTTCATCGCACTATTGGATTTCTGTGAACGATTGAACAATCGTCCGATCAATACACCCAGTGGGGCGGCAAGGGCAAACGCAAGGATCGCGGAAACGACTATACCAGTCAATGCGAAGAAGCCGATCCATAGGAACGAATACCCTACAGGATCTGTCTTCACAACGTTTCCGCTTTCGTCTACACAATGAAGCTCAACAGCTGTAGCCGGTTCGCTGTTCCCATATTCATCTGTAGTGGTTGTCTCATATGAATAACTTTCAGCGGTTGTCCCATCTGGACAAATCATCTTCCCTGTCGTTCGAATCGCGAATTGACTAAAGGAAGTAAAACTTCCGATCACGAAAAAGATGGGAAGGATACAACTTGAAATGATCCCGATCGATATCACCCAGATCAAACACCCAGACAGGGTGCCTGCAGTTGCTGATTGCTTCATCTTGCCTCCTCCTTACCGGTAAGGGATGGATGCTACAATACTTTGAAACACTCGAATGAAGAATAGGGTATAGGTCATGATTCCTTCCATATTGTGACCGATTGGATTGTGAGATATAATACAAATTGTCAGACAACTTTGCTTCACAAAACATAACCGGCAAAGGTTATTCAGACATCCATTCCCAAAAGAGGCAATATGACCACAATCGACCTGACCATCGAAAAATCTCGCCGGGCGAACGCCATCAAGCGAGCCAAAGAACGTAACATTATCATTCCCACGTATGCACAAATGAAGGACCCCTCGAAAATCCCTGCAAAAGTAAGGGATGAATTGAAGGGCATCGGACTCTGGGACATTCATCCCCGTAACCTCTTCCGTATCAACTGGCACAATCAACCCACCGCTTCAGGCGGGACCTATGGCGGAGTCAACTTCGTTGAGCTTCCCTCCTCGCTGACGGGTGTTCCGGCGCGCATCATTGCACTGGTTGGGAAATGGTTCCCAACCGGGGCACATAAAGTGGGCGCCGCGTTCAGTTGTTTGGTGCCGCGCCTGGTCACAGGTCAGTTTGACCCGACCACTCAGAAAGCGGTCTGGCCCTCCACAGGCAACTACTGTCGCGGCGGCGCGTACGACTCCGCATTGCTCGCATGTGACTCGATCGCCATCCTTCCCGAAGGGATGTCGAAGGAACGCTTCGAGTGGCTGTCCAAAGTGGCAGGAGAGACGATCAAAACCCCCGGCTCTGAATCGAATGTCAAGGAGATCTTCGATAAATGCTGGGAACTTCGCAAATCCGGCCAGGACTTGATGATCTTCAATCAGTTCGAAGAGTTCGGCAATTATCTCTGGCACTTCGAAGTAACCGGCCATGCGATGGAAGAAGTATTGAAGCATGTGATGGGACCGAATGACCGCTACCGCGGCATGGCTTCTGCCACCGGTTCTGCCGGGACAATTGCCAGCGGTGATTACATGAAGAAACTTTTCCCCGATAGCAAGATCGTTGCCAGCGAAGCGCTGCAATGTCCGACCCTGCTCGAAAACGGCTTCGGTGCTCATCGCATCGAAGGCATCGGCGATAAGCACGTGCCGTGGATCCACAATACGAAGAATACCGATGTTGTCGTGGCGATCGATGATAATGCTGTGGTGAACATTTCGCGCTTGTTTAACGAAGAGAACGGACGTGCGTATCTCGTAGAAAAAGGTGTGCCCGAAGCCACTGTCAATCAACTTGACTTGCTCGGTTTCTCCGGCATCTCAAACGTATTATCCTGCATCAAGGCAGCGAAATATTATGAGATGGATGAGAATGACGTCATGATCACAGTCCTTACCGATTCGATGGAACTGTATCGCTCCCGCCTGCATGAGATGCATCAGGAATTTGGTCAATATAGCGAACGCGACGCTGCTGCTGACTTTGCTCATTACTTGCACGGACAGTCTACTGACAACATGCTTGAACTGCGTTACACTGACCGTCGCCGCGTGCATAACCTCAAATACTACACCTGGGTCGAACAGCAGGGACGTACCTACCAGGAGATCCAGGATCAGTGGTATCAACCCAATTACTGGACTGATGTTCAGAAGCAGGCAGATCAGATCGACGAATTGATCGTGGAGTTCAATCAGGAAGTCGGATTGAACTAGGAGAACCTGCCTGTCAATTCGGCAAAGACGTAGTTCGCTTATTTGGTGTTATAAGTAGCTGATAGATGAAATCTATCAGCTACTTTTTTTGAGGTCATGGTGTCTGAATCTTTCCTTTATATCGTGCTATTTATTTTCTCAAGTATCATATTGTTTGGGCTTGGACTCTATTCCCTTCGGTTGCGAGATAGGGTGGAAATTGCCGGCTTATTCTCTTTGCAAAATTTCGCCATGGGCATTTGGACGCTTTGCTACGCCATGGAGCTATCCACGACAACCCTGGATGGCAAGATCTTCTGGGCAAAGATGAAATATATCGGTGCCACGACCGGGCCGGTACTGTGGTTTATCTTTTCGCTGTACTATACCAATCACCGCAACTGGTTGACCCTGCCACTGAAGACCGTGTTGGCATCCTTTACTCTGGTTACTCTTGGTGTGGTGTTTACAAATGAACTTCATCACTGGTATTGGACCCGAATCTATCTGCTGCCGGGTTTCCCAGAGACACAATCGGAGCATGGTTTTTATTTTTGGGTCTATGCGGCAGGTGCATACTTATTGATTCTGGCGAGTATATTCATGTATTTACACTATTACCGTACCGTCCCAGCGTACTTTCGCAGGCAGTCCATTTTGTTGGTGATCGGGACTTTCCTGCCGTTGGGGATTCGCAGCCTCGAAGATTTTGTGAAGTGGGATCCCTTCCCCAAGGTGGATAACATCATTTTGTTCCTCCTTATCTCGGCAGTACTATATGCGATCGCCTTGTTCCGTTATAGTGCGTTGGAGATTGTACCGATCGCTCATAGACTGGTGGTGCAGAACATCAATTCAGGCATTCTTGTTTTGGACGTGCTCGGGCGTGTGGTGGAGATCAACCCGTTTGCAAAGAAATTGATCGGGCCGAAAGGCAGCTCAGCCATCGGAAAGCCATATGCCGATGTGCTAAGCGGCTGGCCGTCCATCAATTATTCCTCCCAGAGCAGCGAACAGCATGAACAGGAAATATCGCTCCAGCGCGGAGACGCCTCCCTGCATTTCCTGGTACAGCTTTCGCCTATTCGTGACGAAGGCAGCAGGATCATCGGTCATGTCATGGCGTTGGTAGATATCACCGACCGCAAAAAAGCCGAGATGGAACTGGAACGTCTCGCACGTATGGATGTGCTTACCGGCGTGACCAATCGACGCTATTTCTTTGAATTGGCCGAAACCCAGTTTGAACGAGCTCAACGATATCACCAGTCTCTGGCAGTCATGCTGCTGGATGTGGATCACTTTAAACAGGTCAATGACCGTTATGGTCACCTGGCCGGTGATGCGATTTTACAAATGGTTGCAAGGGAATGTCAGAGTCGGATCCGCAGGAGTGATCTCTTCGCCCGTTATGGAGGCGAGGAGTTCATCTGTCTGCTTCCTGAGCAGGATGAAGCGGGCGCGTATGAAACAGCAGAGAAGATCCGTCGGCTCATTGAGCAAGCTCAGGCGTGGTATGAATCGCAGCCGATCCGTGTGACCGCAAGCCTGGGGCTGGCGGTCATCCAGGACGAAGTGCTGACCCTCGAAGGTCTTATCGACCGGGCAGACCAGGCTTTATATCAATCAAAAGCGAACGGACGTAACAAGGTGTCAATATGGCGGGAAATATGACAAAATACATTCACATTGTGACAATTGACAGGTGACATCTATTTTTCCATATGCTATTTTGTTAACGGTTAATTTTCGCCCTTGGAGCATATGATGAGATATGAAGGTTTCCAAAACAACAAAAAGCCTGTGATTGACCGCATCGTTGAAGTGGTCAATCTTGCTCTTTTCATTGTCATTGTTGTTTGTATTAATTATATGGTTGTAAAATTCCTTTTCAGATAAAAGGCATGGTGTTTGCCTGCCGTAAGATTGGACGAGCGATCGGGCTCGTCTTTTTTATTAATTTTGGCTTTGATGTAAAATGGAATCACTATGACGTTGACGCCCTCTTCGCTCGTTTTGGTCTGTCTGTTACCCACCCCGCGAGACCTGGAGATCGCCCGGTTGTTGGGATGGTATCGGATCCCGCTTCGCACGGCGCCCAAGGTGGTTGCGGTGGACTATCTGGCGTTCTACCAGCCATCGGCGTTCGGTGATCGCGGCGGGCAGATCGAATACATTGCCCACGTACGCGGACACGAATTGACCACCCGCGGCGAATTGTTGAAGGATGAAGCGGATCATCCACGTGCCAGGGAGGAGTATTACAAACTCCAGATCGGAGGGTTGGAAAAGCTGAAAGAACCGGTCCGGTCTGATAAATGGAAACGGATCACGTTTTTGTATACCATTGGCGAATATCTGCTCCGTGCAAAGTCGTTGAATGACCTGGTTGTCGACGGAGATGAGCGACAACTTCTGTGGAAATCTCTGCGTGAACGGGCGGAGAACGAACAACTGTATAAGACAGATTTACCTGATGTGGAAATCCCGCCGGATGTGTTAATCAGGTTATTGGGAATCAAAGAATTACAGGAACCGTATGAACCGTAGTAATGATTTCGGTCATTACTATGAAACACCAAGGATGAATTCAATGGCAACTCTACTCAAAAATGGCACTCTGGTTACCGCAACTGAAACATATGAAGCAGATATCCTGGTCGAAGGTGAGAAGATCGCCCTGATCGGCAGGGATTTGCAGCATCCAAGTGCCGAAGTGGTGGACGCGAAGGGCAAACTCATCATGCCCGGCGGGATCGACCCGCATGTACATTTGGATTTGCCTATGTTTGATACGGTCTCTTCAGATGACCATTACACGGGTCACAAAGCTGCTGCCTTTGGTGGTACGACCACTGTGATGGACTTTGTTGTGCTGGAAAAAGAAGGTTTTCAACATTCAGTGGATATCTGGATGAAGATGGCGGAGAAGGCAGCCATTGATTATTCCTTCCACATGAACCTGACCCGATTTGACGAGAAGATCTCTGCAGAGATCCCGCTTTTGCGTGAGATGGGAATCACCACGCTCAAAGTGTTTACCGCGTACAACGGTCGTTTGCGGCTGGACGATGGCGGTATTTTCAAAGCATTGCGCATTGCAAAAGAGAACGGAATGCTGGTGATGGCGCATTGCGAGAACGGTGACGTTATCGAGACACTCATTCCTGAAGCGTTGGCGGCTGGACACACGTCACCTGAATATCACGCGCTGACACGTCCCGCCTGGGGAGCAGTGGAAGCAACCTTGCGTCTCGCGGCAATGGCGGAACAGTCCAATTCGCCTGTGTATATTGTGCACATGAATGTAGGCGGCGAAGTGGATATGCTCAAGTATGCGCGTGAGCGCGGTGTGCCTGTAATGGGGGAGACGTGTCCGCAGTATTTATTCTTCACAGAGGATGACCTGCGGCGTCCTGATGGGGCGAAGTGGATCTGTTCGCCGCCGATGCGTACGAAGGCAGATAATGACCGCTTGTGGGAAGGCCTATCACAAGGGATTTTGCAGACGGTCGGCACGGACCACTGTCCCTTCTTTTTTGACGGGACCAAGCCCATCGTCTACGAAGGACGCGAGATCGCCATCCCTGGCAAGGAGCTGGGAAGGAATGATTTCACCAAAATTCCCAATGGACTCCCGGGTATCGAAGACCGTCTGCCGGTGTTATGGACAACGGGCGTACGTTCCGGGAAGATTACCGCGAACCAATTTGTCGCCTATAACAGTACGAACCCGGCGAGGATCTTTGGTCTGTATCCGCGCAAAGGGGCACTGTTGGCTGGTTCGGATGCCGATATTGTGATCTGGGACCCGGAAAAGAAAGTTAAGTACGGCATTGCACATGCACATCAACGCACAGACTATAACCTGTACGAAGGCTGGGAACTGACGGGTATGCCCGAAAAGGTGTTCCTGCGCGGCAAGTTGATCGTGGATGGTGAAACCTGGTTGGGTAAATCGGGTGATGGCCAATTTTTGAAACGTGGAGAAGGTGAAATTTTATAGGTGAGCGAATGCCGAGAAACAAACCTGTTATTCATTGCGATGCTTTAGTTGTTCATTGTATGGATTATCGTTTGCAGAAATTCATCCAGCCGTGGATCACGGTTCGTTTTGGATACGATAATTTCGATATTATCTCGCTGGCGGGCAGCGTACATGATTATGAGATGGTCCTGAAATATGTTCAGCTGGCCGTACAGATCCATACCATCAATACGGTATGTTTGATCAACCATGAAGACTGTCGTGCGTATGGACGCGATGGCACGTACAAACGTCACCGTCATGATCTGTTGGAAACATGCGCCAAGCTCAAGGCGTTGTTTCCGCAGTTGAACGTTGAAACGTTCTACCTGCATCTGGATGGAACGTTCGAGGAAATTCAATAGAGATCAAAAACGCCTCAGCGAAATGAGGCGTTTTTGATGGTTAGTTACTTTGTAGTAACTCTTTTAATCGTGGATGATCGGCATACACGCCGCGATATTTTTCGGGCAACAGCGCTGCGATGTGACACATGATCTCATCGGTATATCGCTTGAGTGTTTCGTCGCGGTTCTCGCGTGAAAGTGGCGGAAGGGTGAATGCCTCTCCTGCTGTAATCGTGAAGTGAGCACGACGTAGTCTTTTGAGATTGCCGAATAACGCCTGATCCTCGGTGCCGGTCAACGCCACTGGGACAATGGGACGATTCAACTTCGTGGCCAGATAACTGACACTCGGTTTCGCTTCGATCAACGAGCCGACGCGTGAGCGTGTTCCTTCGGGGGCAATCACCAGGATGTTATCCTTCTCCATCAGTGAAATCACTTTCCGAAGCGTTTTTATGTCGGGATTAAAGCGGTCGATGAAGATAAAATTGAAATACTTCCCCAGCCAGCGGAAGAGGGCAACCTTCTCCCATTTTTCGCCGATCAGTACGAACATATCCCAGTAATCCAATGCATAAAAAGCAATGGGAGCATCCAGAATCCCCAGGTGATTGGTCGCGATCACGAAGCTTCCTTGTTTGGGAAGATTTTCATAACCCTTCACATCCACACGGGCAATGATGTTAAATAAGACACGGACGAGCCACCGAATGAAATTACGCATGAGAATTCAGTAGTTCCTTCAAACGAGGATGATCTGCATAGACGCCGCGATAGCTTTCAGGCAATATGGATGCGATGCGGCACATGATCTCATCGGTGGCAGCGTGCATGGACTGCTCGCGCCCTTTTCCCGCGGGGAGTTCGATGGTCATGATTTCACCGGCAGTGACCGTGATCTTCGAGCGGCGAAAGCGTTTCAGGTTCCGTACGATGCCGCGGTCTTCGGTCCCGGTGAGAGCGACAGGCAGAACCGGATATCCGCTTTTGCCTGCCAGAAACGCGACTCCCATCTTTCCTTCCTGCAACGCTTCAGTTTTAGATCGTGTTCCCTCCGGTGCGATGACCAGCATTCCGCCCTGTTTCATACGCTCCAGAATCTGGCGTAAGGCGGAATAATCCGCTTCGAAGCGGTTGAGCCAGATGGCATTGGCGGCCCTTCCGATCGCGCCATACAAGGGATGGTCCTTGTATTTTTCAGCGACCGGCATGATCAGGTCCTCACGGTCGATGATGCAAAGCAGAACGGCAGTATCCAGTCGCCCCAGGTGATTTGCTGCAACAATGACATTCCCCGCGGGCAGTGTTTCGATACCGTGCACTTCGATGTCGGTGATGAGCTTCATGATAAATCGAACAATGGAACGCAATGTTGAATATTTCATGTCGTCCATTTTACAACAAGCGAAGCACTTTCGCTCTGTATGTTTTTGTGATGTTCTGTGAATAAAAAAACGGACGGTCATTACGACCGTCCATCAATCAAGGAAAAACATGGTTGGAGCTATCTCCACAAATAATC
>CAZKSG010000017.1:30503-39728 GCA_964555335.1 uncultured Anaerolinea sp. | reverse complement strand
ACTTCGGCCGACAAATATTTGCATTGGGTGGCAACGAAGAAGCTGCCCGCCTTGCCGGTGTAAACATCGATAGAATGAAAGTGCTTTTGTTCATGATCTGCGGTTTTATCTCATCGATCACCACGGTCCTTCTGCTGTCGAGAGTATTTGCCGGCCAAACCATAACCGGCCAGGGTCTTGAATTTGACTGTCTCACCGCTGCACTTTTGGGCGGCGTCAGCTTTAAAGGTGGCGAAGGCAGCGTGTTCGGTTTGATGGTGGGAATGTTGATCATCGGTGTGTTAAACAATGCCATGCAATTAGCGACCTTCCCTGATTTTTCACAAACGGTTGTAAAAGGCTCTGTTCTTTTGATCGCAGTTGCCTTTGATGTCTATCAGAAAAACCGCAAGGCGAAAGAAACTGTCGCCAGAGTGGCAGCATCGGCGTAGGCTCGCCATGGAGGATGCAAAAATAATATGGAGAAGCCAAATGTATCAGAAAGGAAACTGTCCACTATGGTTGTTATGTTGATCTCACTGCTGGTCGGAATCGTGATCGGCGTGATCTTTAAATCATTGAAATTGCCAGTGCCCGTGCCACATGATTTTTCAGGGATCATTGGCTTGATCGGAATGTTTGTCGGCAGCGCTTTGGTGGATGAGGTCTCCAGGCTGCTCGCCAAGTAGAGAGGAAAATGTTGATGAGCGAAGCGCATTATGCAGTCCCATTTGAAATTCCCGCTGCGAGAACGGATTATATCAAGCGCAAAATGTTTGATATCACCTACGCAGATCTTTCCCCGACGCAGAAACTCGATATCTATTGGCCAGAGGAAGGCGATGGGCCTTTCCCAGTGATTGTCTCCATCCACGGCGGCGCGTTCATGGGCGGCGATAAACGTGATGCACAACTCACACCGATGCTGGAAGCATTGAAACGCGGCTATTGTGTAGTTGGCGTCAATTATCGGATGAGTGGTGAAGCAAAATTCCCGGCATTGGTACAGGATGTGAAAGCTGCCATCCGTTGGATCCGGGCAAATGCGAAGAGCTATCTTTTCGATGCGGAGAGAATCGCAACCTGGGGAGGTTCTGCGGGCGGATACCAATCGCTAATGGCGGGCGTGTCGGCGAAGGTGTCCGAACTGGATGATCTCAGCCTAGGCAACCCCGAGCAGCCTTGTCATGTGCAGGCCGTGGTCGCATGGTTCCCGCCAACGGACTTTCTGAAAATGGACGAGCAACTGGCAGAGTCGGGTATGGCTCCGGCACCTGAATTTTCACACAGCGGTGCAAACTCACCAGAATCTTTGCTCCTCGGAAAGAAGATCACCGAGATCCCGGAGTTGGTTCGGGCAGCCAATCCAGAAACGTATATCCATTCTCATGTACCACCGTTTTTTATTCAGCATGGAACAAAGGACAACACAGTCCCCCACCAGCAATCTGTGAATTTTGCGCGGAAGGTAGGAAATGTTTGTGGAAGTGATAGAGTTATCCATGAATTATTGGACGATGCACGACATGGAGATCCACAATTTGAAACTCCAGAGAATTTAAAGAAAGTCTTGGATTTCCTGGATAAACACTTGAAATAGAGAAATACAGGGAACAACCGTTTGGAGGCGGCTGTTCCCTAGCGTACAAATTCTCTCAATGTCAAAGGAAACGATCTATGAGCGAGAAGAGATTACTCGTGATTGGAGCACACTCTGCCGATTTTGTCTGGCGCGCGGCAGGGACGATTGCTGTGACCACATCACAAGGTGGCAACGCAAGTGTTGTCGCGCTTTCGTATGGCGAAAGAGGGGAATCGGGCGAGCTTTGGAAGGAACTGAATCAAACGATGGAGAATGTGAAGCGCATCCGTCACGAGGAGGCTGTCACGGCGGCTGAATGTGTCGGCGCAAAATTCCGCTGTTTGGATCTCGGCGATTATCCCTTGAACATGACCGACGCAGCGATTGAACAACTGGTGGAAATCTTTCAGGATTTCAAACCATCGATTCTGCTCACCCATAACCCTGCAGACCCATTCAATCCGGATCATCCTGTTGCCAGTCAGATGGCTCAAAGAGCGCGGTTATTGTCAACAGGCGCGGGAGTTGCCAGTTCATTTAGCCGCATTACGCCGCCCGATCTCTATTTCTTTGAACCGCACCAGCCTGAGCTCTGCGATTTCAAACCAAATACGTTCATTGACATTACACCCGTGATGGATAAAAAGATAAAAGCAATGGACGCCATGAAGGCGCAGAGTTACCTGCATAAGTATTACAGTGAACTTGCCTCCCGCCGTGCCAACCACGCCCGCCGCATCTCTGGCGTGGACAACATCAAGTTTGCGGAAACTCATTTCCGAGCATTGCCGTGGGTGGTGAACAGCTTATGAACACGAATGACATCACTCATTTCTGTGAGCTGGGCGTGGCAACCGTCTATGAAGCCTCGGGGCGTGAAGGATTGATCGATATTCCATTGATTCAGCTTTTGCCTAACAGCCGAGTCGCGGGGCCAGCACGCACTGCTTTTTGCGGTCAGGATGATAACTTGATGGTCCATGCGGTCATAGAACATATTCAGCCAGGAGAGGTGTTAGTGCTATGTATGCCAGAAGCTACCCCGATCGCCTTGATCGGTGAACTACTCGCGACGCAAGTAAAAGTTCGGAAGGCTGCCGGGATTCTTGTGGATGCCGCCGTCCGCGATGTCGCGGAACTTGTAGAACTCGGCTTACCCATTTGGACACGGTTCATTCGAGTGAAAGGAGCGACCAAAGCAAAGGTCGGTGAGCTCAATGGAGTGGTCACCATCGGCAGAGCGAACATTTCCACAGGCGATATTGTAATTCTCGATTCAGATGGAGGCGTATGCGTCAAACGCGAACGCGCCAGTGAAGTGCTCAATGCATCCGAAGCAAGACTCGCAAAGGAAGCGAATCTTCGAAACAAGTTACTTGCCGGAGAAACATCTTATGATCTGCATGGTCTGCGTCCATTTGTAGAGAGGGGCGAAAAATGACAGATGAAATCATCCACGATGTTGCACATCTCGGGCATGTCGAGCTGCTCACTCCCAAGCCTGATGAGAGTTTGAGGTTTTTTGTTGAGGTCATGGGAATGACCGAGACAGCTCGAGAGGGTGATTCCGTCTACCTTCGCGGCTGGGATGATTACGAACACCACTCCCTTCAATTGACGTCTTCATCCAAACCGGGCCTTGGACACTATGCATTGCGTGCGGCGAGTCCGCAGGCACTACAACGACGCGTCGAAGCGATCGAGAGATCAGGTCTCGGCAGAGGCTGGAAAGAGAACAATCTCGGTCATGGCCCCTCCTATTGTTTTGACGATCCAGACGGACATCCCATCGAAATCTATTACGAGACCGAGTGGTACCAACCATCAGCCGAGACAAAACCCGCGTTGAAAAATCAGGCGTCCCGGTATTCAGATCGAGGCGCTGGCTTGCGTCGATTGGATCACATCGCCCTTTTCGCGGCGGACGTCCGCTCCAATCGACAATTTATGCAGGATGTTCTTGGTGCACGGATGACCGAGCAGGTCATTTTCGATGATGGCTCTGAAAAGGCAGCCTGGGTCACATTTACGAACAAATCCTATGATGTGACGTTTGCCGAAGACGCTTATGGCGCAAAGGTGCGTTTACACCACTTCACGTATGCTGTAGATAACCGTGAAGCCATCCTGCGCGCCGCCGATATTTGTTTGGAGCATGGCGTCTTTATCGAGACAGGTCCGCATAAACATGCGATACAGCAAACATTCTTTTTGTATGTCTACGAACCCGGCGGCAATCGTTTTGAGATCGCCAATGCCGGGGCACGTCTGATCCTTGCGCCCGACTGGAAACCCATTGTTTGGAGCGAAGCCGAGCGCAAAAAAGGTCAGGCATGGGGACTGAAAACGATCGAGTCATTTCACACTCATGGCACACCGCCTGTTGAATAAAGGAGAATCATATGCCACATCTTACGCTGGAATACAGCGATAACCTTGACGTTGACGTTCAACCGCTCCTGGCACGCTTACACGAAGAAGTGGTTGCAACAGGCGCAATCAATCTGAAAGGAATTAAGAGCCGTGCGATCTGTCATTCGCAATACCGCATTGCTAATGGGAGCCCCGACTATGCTTTTGTGCATGTCGGGCTTTTGATCCGCGAAGGACGCCCACTGGATATCCAGAGGGAGACGACGAGGCGTGTAATGGCAGTGTTGAAAGAAACATTTGGCAATCGTTTCGAAACCGGGAAAATATCGCTCTCTGTTGATCTCAAGGAAATGCGGGAGGGAATCGCCCTGACCGACCACAATATTATGGTGTAATCCAAACATTTTCTCTTGATATTAATGAAGAAACTATCTGATTTAATGAGCGCCCACGTAGTGAGTCGTCGCGAATTCCAATCCCGTCTTATCTGCGATTTCCGCTCAAGCTGTGATCAAAATCACGCCCGCGCGGTACAAATCTGGCATGCGGGTATTAATTTAGACCTACATTGAACCAAAGTTAATACATACCACACCCTGATCCCATATATGGAGACAGGATTCTAAGGACAGCCTAAGACGCTCTATATAGTTATATGATCGTGTGGGAATAGGAATCTTTTCATACAGGATCATGCCGTACTTCCCTTCGAGGAGTGCGTACTTAATGGAAAAACGCCTTGATAATCCACTCTCTTTTAAGAGATTGTCAAGGCGTTATCTTTTTCATTAGAAGCTGATCTCTACAGCCGAACTACAATTTCACCACCGAGCAAGTAATCGTGATGTAGACGACGAGCAGAATACGTTTTTTTCGGGTTCTCAATCCTCTAAAGCTATCATAGGAATTGGGTGAGGTAGACTCGTGGTGCGTACTACGTATTGTTTAAACCAACCCCTGCTTCCGCGCGATGTCAGCGGCTTGCGTGCGGTTTTCGGCTTGGAGCTTGGCAAGGATATTCGAGACGTGGTTTTTCACGGTTCCTTCCGTGATAAATAATTTCTCCGCCATATCTTTGTTGGAGGCGCCTTGTGCCAACAGGATCAGCACCTCCCGTTCACGGTCGGAAAGCGCTTCGAGGGTGAAGGTGGTGGGGCGCATCATTTCACGCAGGGCACGTGAGGCGATCTCCGGCTGAATAAAAACTTCGCCTTCGTGAACCCGCCGGATGGTTTGGATGAGTTTGTCCGCAGGCGTGTCCTTGAGCAGATAACCCATCGCGCCGGCGCGCACACCCTGATAGACGTAATCGTCACGGTCGAAGGTGGTGAGGATGATGACCTTTGCCTGTGTCCATTCACGGCACAATTTGGCGGTCGCTTCGACGCCATTAAGTACAGGCATCTGCACATCCATGAGGATGATATCGGGGCGGAGTTCCAGCGCCAAGCGGACTCCGCTTTCACCGTCTCCCGCTTCGCCGACTACGTGCAAGCCTGGTTCGAGATCGAGAATCGTTTTCAGCCCCTGACGCATCAGCGTCTGGTCTTCGACGAGGAGGAGATTAATGGGATCAGGCATGGGTTGAAAAAAGCCTTTTAGAGGATGGGCAGTTTCACGTCGACGCGTGAGCCGTTGCCGCTGCTGGATAATGTCAATGTGCCGCCGAGCCCTTCCACACGTTCGCGCATTCCGCGTAATCCATAATGCCCAGGTTGGATCTCAGCATTAGGCAGAAATCCACGCCCATCGTCTTTGATCATGAGCGTTGTATGTTGCGCGTCGATGCCAAGACTTAAATCAACATTGTGCGCGGCGGCATGACGTTCGATGTTCGCCAACGCTTCCTGTGCGACGCGCCAGAGGGTTTCGGCATGCGTGAGCGATAAACTATCGGCTCCTTCCGTGATGTGACAATGAATTTGAAGATGGGCGCGTTGACCCAGATCCACGCTGAGCGTTTGGAGAGCTTCGCTCAAACGACGTTCTCCCAAACCTGGCGCGCGTAGGCCTGCCAGGGAGCGGCGAAGGTCATCCATGCTGGTGCGGGTGAGATGCTTGAGTTCATCCACCTGCGCCGAGGCTTTTTCGGGATCCACCTTGTAGAGGCGCTGAATCGCCTCCAGTTGCACGGACAGGGCCACCAATGCATGACCCAGGCTATCGTGCAAATCGCGTGCGAGGCGTTCACGTTCCTGAAGTGTTGCCAGTTCGGCATCGCGCTGACGGGCAAGTTCCAGTTCCTTTTGAGCAGCTTCCAATTTGGTGATGAGTTTCGCTCGCTCGCGGCTGGTGCGAATAATGCCAGAAATGAAGAGAAAGATCGCCATGCCGCCAAGCCATTGGAACATAAATCCAATCACGGCGCCAAGCGGAATCTGCCTGAGGTTCCAATCCGAAGTAATCAGGGCAATCAGAAACGTGACAATGGCTGTTCCAGGAATGACTGCTTGAAGTGGCAATAATCCAAACATTTGTCCAAAGTAGGTGAAACCCAGCCACCATGTAAATGGATTGAGCCAACATGCCACCCCCCACATACAAACTCCACCCACAAAATACAAGGCAAGGTTTCGGCGTGAAACGGGCCTGCCACCACGTGTGATACAGAAAAAATATAACAGCCCCTGACCAATAGACAAAGCCGCAATCGTCCACGCGCGCCAGGTCAGTTCATTGGTAAAGAGAACCGCGACGGCGGCAAGGCTGAATATCAATAAGGATGCTACATCCCAAAACCTGCCATAGAGTTCAAGGTGTTGGGCAGGTATTGGGAGTTCGCTATCAGCCAAGTGCGATGGGCGAGTTTCCGTCATGTGGAAAGTGTACTCTGGAAGAGGGAAAGTGGAAAGTGAGTACAAGAAGCTCTCAGCCCTCTCCCAACCGGAGAGGGCTGAGGGACGAGAACGATTACGCCTTCGGCTCCCAGCGGAATAACTTTGCAGCAATAAAGGTCGCGCCGATGCCATAGACGGCGAGCAGGGACAGATGCGTCAGCCATTTGGGATCGAGCGTGGCTTCCAGCAAGGCGGAACGGACAAGTTGAACGACCGGGTAAGCCGGCAGATAAGCCACAACATTCCTCAACCATTCCGGCAACATATCCAACGGGAATACCATATCACTGATAAACATCAATAAGAAGTAGATCGTCATGCCGACGGCGGTGGCGGTCCCGGATTTTGCCGCCATACCGCTGATGATGCCACCCAGCGCCATGAATGCGAGCAATCCGGCGAGGATCATGGGATACGACAGGAGCAGGCTGGTCCCGGTCACGGGCACGTCATAAAGCAGAACACCCGCCAGAATGATGAGCGTACTTTGCAGAACACCAATGATGACGTTGACCAGTAAATACGAACCAATCAATTGACCGGCAGGCAAAGGTGTCGCCTGCAATCTGCGCAGGATGCTCTTCTCGCGCATCTCGAGCATCATCGTCGAACTGCTGACCAACCCGAAACTGAGGGCGTTTAGTACGATGACACCGGGCGTCATATAGTCCATGTATTGACTCATGACCGCGCCGTAGATGAACATGAGCAGGACCGGGAAGGCAAAGTTCCAGAACAACACATACCCGTTGCGTAGATGCATGAGGGTCATGGCTTTGGTGAGGATGAGAAAACGTTTCATGGGGTAATTCCTTTCAATTTCAAGCAGATGGGTTGGACTCAGCCAGCGCGTGACCGGTCAACTTCAGGAAGACATCTTCCAGATTGGGTTGGCGTAACATCACATCGCGGATGGAGCGGCCAGAGCGCGCTGCCAGTTCATGCAGGGCAGCCAACGTCACTTCGGGTCGGGCAGTTTCCACCTCCAGGTGTTGACCGGTATAGCGGACATTGTTCACCTCAGGTAATGTGCGAACCTGCTCCAACGGCAGTTCCACCGTCGCTTTCAACATCGCGTTCAATTTGAGGCTGGAGATCAAGGCCGCAGGCGTATCACACGACACCACCTGACCACGGTCAATGATGGCGATGCGTCCGCATAAGGCTTCCGCTTCCTCCATGGCATGGGTGGTAAGCACGATCGTCCGTCCCTCATTGTGTAATTCGCGGATAATATCCCACACCGCGCGGCGAGCGTGCGGGTCGAGAGCGGAGGTCGGCTCGTCGAGCAGGACGATCTGTGGGTCATTGGCAATGGCTACAGCGAGTGCGAGCCGTTGTTGTTGTCCGCCGGAGAGACGGCGCGATAGCGTATTCCGCTTTTCGAGCAGGTCGAAGCGTGTGAGAAGGGCGTCGATCTGTTCCGAGTTGAGATACACTTCGTACAACGCGGCATACACTTCCACCAGTTCGGCAACGGTCAGATCGTCGAGCAGGGCGGTCTTTTGCAGTTGAATGCCAAGCTGACTTTTGGTGCCGGTAGAATCTGCCTGCACGTCAATCCCGCTGACGTGCACACTACCGTTTTTGGGTTTATGCAACCCTTCCAGACATGCAAGCAGTGTGGATTTGCCCGCGCCGTTCGGACCCAATAAGCCGAAGATCTCGCCTTTGTTCACGGTCAGGTTCACACCGTTAAGCGCTGTGACGGGTCCGTAGGTTGCGATCAATTTTTGGACATCGATTATCGATTGAGACATGGTTATAACTCCTTTGTCCCGCTCGTTTCGTTACACTCTTTAAGTACGAGCGGGACTTTGTTGATGCCAAAATAATACAAAAAAACCGGGTGCGAACCCAGTCCCGGAAGCAGGATTACGACTATGTCAAAAGTCATGGTGTTGGATATGAAAAACGAGGTGGGAAACGGCAGCACTTTAATTGTGCATTTTTAGGCTACCATGCAGGAGGAAACCGCGTAGAAAATCATCACCACGGAAACATTACAAGATAAGTTTTAATCTGACAATATCGGAAATAAGTTTTTTGGTTATAGTTTCTGTGGTTTCTTTCTGTAGTGAATACGAAGGTTGTGTAAACTGCAAGCGATCACCATAACCAAATCCGAAAAACATCTTTTGTGTTTCGCAATATATCCTTCACCCCTCGAGAATGCTTAATGCCTGCAATCGCATGTTCCACTCTGACACGTACCCTGGATATTTTGTGGTTGTTTGCCTTTTCTGTCTCAGTCTTGTCACTATAGTGCAAAACCTTCGCCTCTTTGGGTTCCTGACGCCGTCTTTCGCTGCCTTTAATCATGGAGGTAGAGGCATCTTTTTGACCTTGTTCACATTTCCTGAACTGCTTCGAGTCGCGTTCGCGTTCATATCCAAGATCGTCCAAGGCTTGTTTCAAAATGGGCAACAGGGTAAGGATCCACTCATCGTTTTT
>CAZKSG010000017.1:1312-30403 GCA_964555335.1 uncultured Anaerolinea sp. | reverse complement strand
CGTCCAAGGCTTGTTTCAAAATGGGCAACAGGGTAAGGATCCACTCATCGTTTTTACCGGAAGATTGATCAATCAAGTGTACTTACCCAGATATTCCCAACTGAATTGCCCTTCCCGTTCGTGTACGAACTGATAATAAAGGGGCTTCGGGTCATGGTCGTTGACCATGACAAAGCTCTACCCCGCTGCCAGGTAATCGAAGGTCTGAAAGATTGTTGGGGGGCGCTGCCATCCTTCGAATACCCGAGGTTCATCGAGTCTTGAGCGAGGCAGAACACTGGTTTACCCGATCTGATATCGGTCAAGCCAATCCGTTTTCATATTTGTATTTATAGGGCATCGATTCAGGATCGTTGAAGAGTGCAATTTCCTCGTCCTAACAACGGATGCGTGATTCCGCTCAAAGATGGGACATTACGCAGAATTTCATTACTATTTAGTGGTCATTATCCTTACAGTAACGCAAGAAAAGCCCTTTAAATCGCCTCCGCAATGAAGCGACAATGAAACGTGTGAAATCCCTCAGTAAAATCTTTTCTAATTCTATGCAGCAGGTCAAGCCAGATCATGATGTATCAAGAAGCACGAACTCCCCACGTTGAGAAATGGAGCGATGATCTTGCAGCCTCTGAATCTCTTCATACTATTTATTTTTTATAGGGCAGATCCATCAGGCACAAGATTTAACAGGTATTTCTGAGATTGGGCTTGAACACAATCTCTGCAACAGACACGGCACTGAGTAGATCTTCCAAAGCACTGTAGCCAAGGTACGAAAGGCATTTATCATGACTCAATTTGAACAGATTGAAAATCACGAATCCCCTGAAGGCATTCGTGAGGCGCTTTATCTATTCTGGTCATGGAGTTGGTTAATCATATTAGCCGGATTTTTGGCTGGAGGCATAGCCTTTATTTTTTCCAGTCGCACCACTCCCATTTACCAAACATCCACCCGTCTGCTGGTAAGTGATCCGCCTGCCATGCGTAGTATCGATTACACCGGGATCGTGAACTCCCAAACCATGACGCGGACCTATGCCGAAATGTTGATGGAACGGCCGGTATTGCAAGGCGTGATCGATCAGTTGATGCTTTCCACCACTCCTGACCAGCTAAAGGAAGCCATCACCGTTGAATTGGTGCGTGATACACAATTGTTAGTCGTGAGCGTGGAAGGTCCCAACCCGACCCTGACGGCAGATATTGCGAATGCCATTGCCAGAGTCTTTTCAGACCGCATTAGGGAACTTCAGTCACAACGTTATGCTGCCACCCGCGAAGGGCTCGCTAAACAGATCAGCGACATGGAGCAGCAAATCGACGTCACCAATCAAGAAATCATCAATAACGGAGTCACCCCTGAGCAGAAACTACAACTCGAAGCACGCTTGACCGAATACCGGCGTTTGTACGCCAACCTGGTGACCAACTATGAACAGGTGCGATTGTCAGAAGCACAAACCAGCACCAACGTCGTAGTGTCTGAGCCGGCCTCCATCCCAACCATTCCCATCAGCCCGAAGACATCGCGTAATATCCTGCTGTCAATGCTGGCGGGCATGGTATTCGCCGCGAGCACAGTCTTTGCCATCGATATTCTCGACGATACCATCAAAAACCCGGAGGAACTCCGCCAAAAATTTGGTCTTTCGATTCTGGCACTGATTGCCTCTCACCAGGCACCGAATGGAAGACCGATCAGCTTGTCCCAGCCTCGTTCGCCGGTCAGCGAATCGTTCCGAACCTTGCGGACCAACACCATGTTCGCTGGCGTGGATAAACCCTTGCGCCGCATCCTGGTGACCAGCGCCACGCCACAGGAGGGGAAAACCACCACGACATCCAACCTGGCGGTGGTACTGGCACAAGGCGAGAAAAAAGTAGTTCTGATCGACGCCGATTTGCGCCGCCCGCAGGTACATCGCCGCTTCGGTTTAAGAAACCATATTGGTATCAGCGACCTGTTTCTTCTGATGCGCCCTCTCGAGTCGCTGCCGCGTGGCATCATACAATTTGTCGAGAACTTGAAACTGGCTGTGATCACCTCCGGCAAAACGCCGCCCAACCCGGCCGAGTTGATGAGCTCGCGCAAGATGACGCATTTTCTGGATCTGTTGAACGCGGAATATGACCTGATCCTGATCGATACACCTCCCGTACTGAGTGTGACCGATGCTGCAGTACTCGCTCCTCATGTGGATGGTGTCATCTTGGTGGCGAAACCAGGTTTTACCCGGCTGCGAGATTTTCAACTGGCGTTGGAACAATTGAAAACTGTAGATGCACGTGTGCTAGGCGTGGTATTGAACGAAGTGAACCCGCGCAGTCGCAAATATGGCTATTACTACAATCGCTATTACTCCAAGTATTCGCAGTATTACGAGGAGGATGGAAATCAGAAGGAAGCAAATCCGTTGATCGGGAAAAAAATCTCCATCTGATCCCAGGATCATTGAACATCTCATCGATCTCTCTATGAAGCATGTACGAAATGATGACCTTTCGATATAAAACACTCTTCACGAATTCATCATGGATGACCCTTGGCTTTGGAATCAGGACTGTATTTCAAGCAGCCTATTTCCTTCTGGTTGCCCGCGCCATGGGAACGGAACAGTATGGACTCTTTGCCAGCACCACTGCATTGATCGCCGTCCTGGCGCCCTATGCAAGTTGGGGAAGCGGAAATATCCTGGTCATGCATGTTTCAAGAAATGTCAATCGTTTCGGCGAATATTGGGGGGCCGCACTGGCAGCAACGCTGTTCTCCTCCCTTCTCCTGACCGCGATCGCCGTCCTTTCAGCCCGAGTTCTTTTCGCTCAGTCATTCGATATTTGGCTCGTCTTGAGTGTTGCCATCTCCGAGTTACTGTTTGCGCGGATCATCACCATTTGTGGGCAGGCATTTCAAGCCATCCAGAAACTTTCTGCCACTGCACAGATCTATGTTATTTATTCCACGTTTCGATTAGTGAGTGCCATTCTATTCATTTCATCGGGTCTGGAGTTTTCAGCACGGAACTGGTCCATCTTCTTTCTTCTCAGCAGCATTTTGGGGGTGATCCCGTCTCTTTTATGGGTCTATCGATCTATCGGATGGGGGAAACTCAGCCTCGCACCCATGCGCTCCGAATTTAAGGAAGGCTTTTACTTTTCTCTCAGCCTCTCGAGCCAGGGAATTTATAACGATATCGATAAAGCCTTATTAGCCAGAATGACAGGACTGGAGGTTGCTGGGTTCTATGCAGCAGCCTACAGAATCGTGGACGTTGCCTTCGTACCCATTACTGCACTCCTCCACTCGACCTATTCTCACTTTTTCAAGCGCGGGGAATCTGGACTCGCAAATACCAAGAAGTTTGCCTTGCGCCTTCTTCCCTGGGCGATCCTCTATGCCATGCTGGCAGGTGCTTTCCTTGTCTTTGCGGCTCCGCTGTTGCCGCTTTTACTGGGTCATAGCTATCAGAACTCTTCCATCGTTCTTGTGTGGCTGGTTCCGTTGATCCCATTACGAGTAAGCCATTATTTGGCAGCCGATTCTCTTACAGGTGCAGGGTTTCAATCGATACGAAGTAAATTTCAATTGATCGTTTCCGGTACGAACCTTTTACTGAATCTTTGGGCCATTCCGCAGTGGGGTTGGGCCGGAGCAGTCTTTACAAGTTGGGTATCTGATGGATTGTTAGCGGCTCTGTTGTGGATCACCGTGCTAGATAAATCCCGAAGTCTCCCCAGGGAGTCAATGGCGTGAATTATCCTACCCCTAAAGTTAAGCCCCTGGAAATGTTTTTTGTGATCATGTCTCTTGTAGCCTATACAGGAGCATTGGTCCGTTTATTTGTTAAACGTTCCTATGGACTGGTGGAGGTTAATGAAAACAATGTTTACATGCAGGCATTTTTCGTTGTTACCTACCTTGTTGCGATCCTCTGCCTATTCTCCAAACCGAAAACATTCTTTGTGTCGACACAAAAAATCCCGGCGGTCTGGCTGTTGGTCTTCTGGGCTTTATGTTCTGTCCTTTGGTCCTATTCCCCTGATGTTACGCTCCGTCGGTCCATCGCACTAATCGGTACCACGATCTTTGCCATGTATCTGGCAACCCGATTCTCTCTATATCAAAATTTCAAGTTTTTAGGGATCGCTTTTGCCATCGTCATTATTGCATCTTACATATACATGTTCCTATTCCCTACAGACCAGGCATGGACCGGTGTCTTCTTTACAAAGAATGAATTGACACGCGCTTCGCTCTTGGCAGGAATGATCTTTGTCTTCCTGCTGCAATCAACAAAAAGAAAGATTTGGGGGGCATTGTTGCTCGCCGCATTACTGCTGCTGTTTAAATCATCCTCTGCCACAGGCATTGCACTGCTTGTGATTTGCCTGGGGACGATCACAATATTTTTTATATTGAACCGCTTCGGCAGCGACAAGAAAGTAAAAATCATTATCCTGGCAACTTTTATGGCAATCCTGACCGCCAGCATCCTTCTGTTCTATTGGAATGATGTGCTCGCTTATTTTCAAAAGGATGCGACCCTGACCGGCAGAGTACCACTCTGGAAGTTGGTCTGGCTGGCGATTCTGAAAAATCCAATCGTTGGCTATGGCTACGGAGGCTTCTGGAACGGCTGGAATGGACCATCGGCGGCAATCTGGAGGGTCCTGCTTTGGCTGCCGCCCGGCGCGCATAATGGCTTTTTGGATCTTACACTAGATCTGGGTGTCATCGGCGTCGGCCTTTACGTGGCGGTCTTGATCTCCTTTATTTACCGGGCTATCAAAAATGGTCAGCGGTCACGAAATTTCGACCTGTTTCTCTTCCTTTTTATCATTTTTATGCTCATATACAACTTGTTTGAGAATATCGCCTTAAGCCGTAACAGTGTCTTCTGGCTGATGACTGTGATGCTTTTTCTACAATCCTCCATTTCAACCAGGATTCAGGGTACGTATGCAAATGTTACAAAATAAACCCGGCTTACGTGTGTTGGGCTGGCCCGCCTATAAATTCAAATCCATCAATGCATACAACTGGTTGCTGTATAGAGCTGTCCAGAACCAGAACGTGGATGTGGTTGAATTCTCCGTTCGTCAATTATTGATGGGGCGTTACGATATTCTTCATATCCATTGGCCAGAACAATATCTTGGGCTCAAGAATGCCCTGGAAGCCCTAGTCAAAACCCTGGCTGTTTTTATGCTACTATGGATCGCCCGACTGCGAGGCGCAAAGGTCATATGGACGGCACATAACTTTGTACCCCACAATGACTATCATCCAGTGCTTCTGCGTTTTTTCTGGATGTTTTTCCCTGGTTTTCTCGATGGTTTTATCTGCTTGAGCAAATATTCTCAGAACCTGTTTTCAGAAACCTATCCGGCTCTCGCAGGGATCAAACATTCCACCCATCTTTTTGGTCACGGCAATTATCGGGACGTTTTTATTAATACAACGAGCCTGGAACAGGCACGGCGGGAACTGGACATACCAGAAAATACATTTGTCTTTCTATTTCTGGGACATATTCTCCCCTATAAAAATGTCCCTGCTTTGGCCCGCAGCTTCCAGAAACTGAACGGGGCTGACAAAATCCTGTTGATCGCTGGAAAGCCGGGCTCAGAATCGCTCGCATCTGAATTAAGCGAATTGGCAGCTCAGGATTCCCGCATCCGCGTGCATCTGGGGTATGTACCCGACGAAAAAATCCAGTTGTTCTTAAATGCTTCAGACCTGGTCGTTTTTCCATTTGAAAACATGTTGAATTCATCCAGTGTCATGATGGCGCTGACATTCAACAAGCCAGTTTTGGTTCCATACTTTGGTTCGCTGATCGACTTAAAAAGATTAGTCGGCAGCCAGTGGATACATACCTATCACGATTCACTTTCCCCGAACGAACTGGCGAAGGCTGAAAACTCCATCACTCTTACCCTTTCTAAAAACGACAACTTCCGGTTATTCGGCTGGCCCAAAATTGCAGCAGAAACAATCGAGTTCTATGAAAGAGTAGTACAGGATACACAATGAACACTTCATTAAACACAATGATCCGCAACTTCTCGTATCTTCGACCCTACTATTGGACGGTACGGAAAGCAACATTGAACAATCGGGTGGTTCAGACTCTCTGGTTGAACAAAAAGACCAGAGAGGTCATCACACGAGAATGTCCTGTCTGCTCAAATCGGTCGGCTTATGTTGTACGCTTTAAGTTTGAAACAGCTCTCATTACAAAATTTCAATGCTGCAAGTGTGCACATTTATTCTCCAACAACCTGAAAGCTGATCTCGCCACAGCCAGCAAACTCTTCAATTATGAAGGGGAAAACTCACAAAAACAGGGACAGGAGTTCCTGATTGAAAAACTGTACCAGCTGGTTAAGGACAACTCCGGCCAAAAACAATTCAATCTTTTGGATTTCGGTGTAGGAGGAAATTTGGGGACCGTAGAAGGCCTGAGGGCAAGATATCCAGAGAGCCATTTTTATGCTTGTGATCTGTATGAAAAGAAGCATGATTACTATTTTCAAACCTACCATGATCAAAGCAAGCTCGGCTTCTTTGATGGCATTTCATCCAACGCGGTCATCGAGCACCTCGACAATACCACGGAAGCCTGGGCATATTTAAATCACCTGTTAAAACCTGCCCGTCTGGGAGGTGGCTTTATGGTTCATGCGTTCCCGTCCCAGGTCAATGAGGACCCGTTCCATTGGGCGATCCGAATCTACAGCCATGAATGCCTGTTTTCCAAAGAGTCACTTCGAGCGATATGCGAGAAAACTGGCTTTGAATTGCTCCATATCAAATATTTCCATCAAGTACAACATCCGGTCTTCTTTTTCAGGAAGGTTGCAGACTGCCAATTGCCATAACATGTCAAAGTAGTAAACCATGGAAAACACTTCATTCCCTTCTGTACTTGTCACGATGCCAGTCTATAACGCGATGCCCTACCTTCCTCGGGCAATTGCTTCGATTCTGCAACAGACCCATGCAACATTCACACTACTGGTAGTGGACGATGGATCTACAGATGGATCATATGAATATGTGGCAGGGCTTGGCGACCCGCGCATCGTGCTTGTGCAACAGAACCATGCAGGTCCAAGCAAGGCATTTAATAAAGCTCTTGTATACGCCATCCAAAACAAGTTCTTATTTATGGTTCGAACAGATGCGGATGATATATCGATGCCTGAGCGCATCGAAAAGCAGATTTTCACTCTTCAAAACAACCCTGGCATCGCAGCGATCAGCTGCAACTGTCTGTACATGGACGAACAGGAAAATGTTTTTGGAAGTTCAACCGTGCCTGTTTCACCTGCCTTGGTCAGGTGGGAAATACAACACGGGTTGCGAGGCCTGATCCAGGGCGCCAGCGCTTTTCGCACTTCGGCGTTGGCACACATCGGCGGCTATAACGAGGAATTCCCTCAGGCTGAAGACACGGATTTATTCATGAGACTATCGGAGCACTTTGTGTTGTCGAACCTGCCTGCGTTTTTGTATCGTATCCGTGTCCATAAGAATAGTTTATCCAATCGGAATCTTCAAAAAAATATTCTCTATCATCTGTACGCCATCCGATGTCACAAAGACCGAATTCGAGGGCGACGGGTAAAAACATTTCAGGTGTTTATCGACAATCTGAGCGTATTTGAAAAGATTTCCTACTATCAGGAATTCATCCTCTTAAAGATGTGGAAAACTGGCATGGAGAATTCGAGCCTGTCTTACAAATTTCTTGCTGCTCTGGCGAGCCCCAAGAGACTGCTGGCAAGGGTCATGAGGCAAAGTGAACTGACATGGTCCAGAGGGTTGGAATAAACGGAGTTATATGAAAAACATTCGTGTTGCCCTGGTGACAAATTTTGTCCAGCATTACCGTGTGAAAGCTTTTGAAATGCTTTCGAACAAGGTGGATGTGGATTTCTATTTTTACTCAAAGGGCGACGAATCCTATTGGCTCCCTGAGCATGGTGCACGAAAAAGCAATATTCGAGAAGAACATCTGGATGGATTCAAGATCGCTGGAATTCAAATTGTCCCCGGCTTGCTTTCGAAACTAGTTCAGGGCAAGTATGACATCTATCTTTCAGGTATCGTTGGCCGCTTTTCACTTCCGCTAACATTTTTGACAGCCAAAATGATGCAAAAACCGTTCATCCTGTGGACCGGATTATGGCACCGCGTGGATACCCTTGCCCATCGACTATTTTTTCCCATTACACGTTTCATATATCGTAATGCTGATGCGCTGGTGGTCTATGGAGAGCATGTAAAACGATATCTCGTTTCGGAGGGCGTTGAGGAGCAGAAAATTTTCATCGCACAGAATGCCATTGATAATGACAGTTATGTCACAGAACTCGACGAGGAGAAAAAATCCTCGCTGCGAAACAGACTGAACATTCCTGCTGATCAAAAGATTATCCTGTATATCGGCCGGTTCGTTCCTGAAAAAGGGCTGGACCTGCTCCTCCGTGCGTTCGCTACGCTGGATCGAAAAGATGCAACTTTACTCTTTGCGGGTACCGGCCCGCTACAGGGTGAATTAATAAGATTGGCAAGGGACCTCCACATCGAGAGCAAGGTTATTTTTAGTGGGTATATCAGCCCCGAGGAAACCTGCAGTTTCTATTCCATAGCGTATGCGTTTGTATTGCCTTCGATCACAACAAAAACCTTTAAAGAACCCTGGGGATTGGTGGTAAACGAGTCCTTTGCACAATCGGTACCCGTTCTTGCAAGCGATTGTGTTGGTGCAGCCGCCTCGGGATTTTTGGAAGATGGAGTAACAGGAATGGTATTCCCGGAAGGGAATGTCAAGATACTTGCCGAGAAGCTGGATGTACTGCTTAACAACCCTGAGCTGAGACATCAATTGGGCAAAAATGCCAAGAAACGTCTACTGGAATCTGGAATCGAGAAGATGATTTCAGGGTTTATGGAAGCCATTCGAAGTGTGGCGCCTGCAAGAGATCAATCATGAAAACTCACCATACTGACCAGTCCATAAAAACACACGTGATCGAGGTCGCTCTAGAGCACAGTCCAATGATGACAAGCCCTTCGCACAACATCGAAAGCTGCAAGGTCATGGGGGTAAGAATAAACCATCTTGACCATGAGCAAATTCGAGCCCGTATGAGCGAATGGATTCGCACACCCATTCATGGTCGCACGGTTGTTTTTGCCAATACGCATGTTGTGATGGAAAGCAGACAAAGTCCCGCACTTGCCGAGGCAGTTAATGCAGCTACCCTGGTTGTCCCGGACGGTATGCCGCTGGTGATTGCGGTCCGTTCGAATGGGTATCCCATGAGTGATCGAGCCGACGGTCCGGGTCTTATGCACAAAGTTCTTACCCATGAAGACTGTCGTACCTGGCGACATTATTTTTACGGCAGCACTCAAGATGTGTTGGATGGGATTCTTCAAAAGTTCCCGAATGCAAACATTGCCGGGGTCCATGCTCCTCCCTTCCGCGCATTAACGCCCGAGGAAGATGCAACGATCGTGGATGAGATCAACGCTTCTGGCACAGACGTATTATGGGTAGGCTTGGGCTGTCCCAAACAGGAGCGATGGATGTTCGAGCACGCTGCCCGGCTGAATGTACCCGTGATATTGGGTGTAGGGCAGGCTTTCGACATCCTTGCTGGCGCAAAAAAACGAGCCCCACTCTGGATGTGTAAGACTGGACTGGAATGGTTATATCGTCTCCTCCAGGAGCCGCGCCGACTCTGGAAACGTTATCTCTTCCATAACACCAGGTTTATCCTGCTTTACCTGCAGGAGCGAATCGTTCGAGTATTTCAAAATAACCGTTCTTATAAAGTAACTTCCTGAATTTTGCAGCCGATAATTTACAGGAGTATGTATCATGGATTCACAGATCATCATCGCTGACCGCAAACCGACTACAAATCGAATAGGCAATACGTATAAAAGTCGGACATCACTCTTCGAAGCCAACAGTCGCTTTTGGATGGCAGGTTTTCTTATTGCAACAGATCTATTCGGGCTCTTCACTTCGATTATTCTCGCGTTGCAGATCCGCCAGGTCCCCGGGGTTTTTATTGACCCATCCTACCTGGAGATTTTTGCTCTGATGACGATCACACTCGTGCTTCTGTATGTGCGTAATGGACTCTACCCGAGCATAGGGTTAAATTCTGTGGAGGAACTCCGGCGGATTGTAATTAGCACCAGTTTTGCCTTTATGGTAATGGTAGGCATCACATTCATCCTGAAGACCACATCCTATTATTCACGCATAGCATTAGTGATTAGCTGGCTGCTCAGCCTGGCGATCATTCCTCTGAGCCGTTATTTCATGCGCAAATGGATGATCCGCTGGAAATTGTGGGGGGAACCTATAGTGATCATCGGCAACCTGCAAAAAGCTCTCAAGATCAAGGAACAATTTGAAACGAATCCTCATCTGGGTCTGCGGCCTGTGGCAATGATTGAGGACAATCAGGGCACTGATTGTTCGCCTGATGCTCATTCATCAGACTCGCCATCGATGATCAAAATGCAAGTCCGTGGATTGTCGCTGCAAACCGCACTCATTGTCATTGACGATCTAAATGATATCGATCGGTTGGTGGAACGATACCGGACCATTTTCCAGTGGGTCATTATGGTCAAGGATAAAAATGGCAGATACGGATTGAACAGTCTTGAAGCGATGGATTTCTCCAGTATTCTGGGGTTGCAGGTAAAAAATAATTTACTTAATCCATCTTCTCAGGTTCTCAAACGATTGATCGATCTGGTTGCCTCGCTGGCGGGATTGGTATTGTTGTCTCCGGTTCTGGCGCTGATCGCTTTTTGTATCTGGTTGGATGAGCCAGGTAGAGTTTTTTATCGCCAGATGCGTATTGGCCGTAACGGGAAAACATTCAAACTATTAAAATTTCGCACCATGCATCTTGGGGCAGCTCAGGTATTAGCAGATGCGTTTGCTCAGGATCCTGCCCTAAAACAGGAATGGGACAAATACCAGAAATTGAAAAATGACCCACGGATCACCTTTGTGGGGAAATATCTGCGAAAGTTCAGCCTCGATGAGCTACCTCAACTATGGAATATCGCCCGCGGTGAGATGAGCCTGGTTGGCCCACGCCCCATGCTCTCTGAGCAACAGAAATTGTACGGGAATGCTTTCAAAAACTATATCCGGGTGACGCCCGGACTGACTGGTTTGTGGCAAGTCTCGGGAAGGAATGAGACAACGTTCGCCCGCCGTGCTGAATTAGATGATGAATACATTCAATGTTGGTCCATGTGGCTGGATATTTATATTCTGTTCAAGACCATTGAGGTCGTGTTCGGGAAAGGAGCCTTTTAAGGCATCTCAATTGCCTGATAAGGTCTTGCAAAAAGGAGAAAGTATGAGTACAAAAAACATAGTTGGAATAGTTATATTTGGGATTGTGGCGGGGGGGATCCTTGCTGTATCAGTATTCGCTGTCAAGGCGTATCAGACACCTATGGGACCTTCTCTGGATGCCAATGCATCAATGACTACGAATCCTGATAGTAATTCATCGGCGATGCCAGCCGCTTTCGCAGCGACAGATCAGACAACAGTCTGTGGCGAATCGGCAGTCTGGAACATTCTGGTTCTTGGTTCAAACAGTGGTGATGTAAGGGGGAACAAAGGCACTGATTTGGTCCGTATGATGCGGGTTGATTTTCCAAATAAAACTGTGACCATTTATGCTTTTCCAAACAATCTGTGGGTCGACACAACTGGACTTGGATTAACGAATCCCATGGTCAATGCTACTCAGCTTGGTGCAGTATTTTATGAAGCTCGCAGCCGTTCCGCGACTACGAATCTGAAGGAAGCCATGACCCACGGAACAGTGATCACTGCGAGAGCACTATTGAATAATTTTTCTGCTAGCACAGATCACTATCTTGCCGTAGACCTGGACCAGATCCCGGATATGGTGGATATGGTCGGTGGAATTCCAATTACCGTTCCCGAGACAGTAACCGACCCGTGGGTTGGTATGGTAATTCCAGCCGGACCTCAGACTCTCAATGGAGCACAGTTTGTTGCCTATGCAAAAGTGATTCCTAACGCCGATAATTTTGGGCGCATGCAGCGCAACAATATCCTGATCGAAGCTTTACGCGTCAAACTACTCGAACCAGATGTCTGGGTAAAGATCCCGGAGTTGTACGCACATTTTGCTGAGTCTACGGCCACAGATCTAAGTCCTGAGCAGATCAACCATTTATCCTGCCTGCTAAAGGAAATACCAGCAAGCTCCATCGTTCAGGATCAAGTCAAACAAGAATGGACAACACCCGGTCCAGAACGTGGATCTTTGCTATGGGATAGGGCCAAAATTATTAACAGATTGCAGGAACTCAACCTGGTACCATAATAGGCTGCTTGTTCTGTAGAATAAGCAGCATCATTGCATCCTGCCAAGGTGTGAAATCTTATGCCATCGATACTATTTGTTTGTACCGCCAATCAGTTTCGTTCGCCTCTTGCTGCTGCGTGCCTTTCAAAACATTTGAACACAGAAAGGACCGACGGAGAATGGACCGTTGAAAGCGCTGGAACATGGGCAGAGTCGGGTCTGTCAGTCCCTAGCGTCGCATTAAAAGTTGCAGATAAACTCGGGCTTGTCGGACTGGATCGTCACATCACGCGGCAAATCGATGAGAAGCTTCTTGATCAATTCAATCTGATCATCGTAATGGAAATGGGACAAAAGGAAGCACTGCACAGTGAGTTCCTATCCGTGCGCGGTCGTTTATACCTGCTTTCTGAAATCGTAGATGGATTTTGCTACGACATTGCCGATCCGGCTCATCTGGGTGTCAACCCCTATGAAATTGGACAAGAGATATATGGTCTTGTTACAAGGGGAAAGACAGAAATTCTTCAACTGGCCCGGACAACGAACAAGGGCGCGGCATAACGCTGACATACGGCTATAATTTCGCCCTGCCAGAAATCTGGCAGGGCGATTTTGTTTTACAGAAAATCTCAAAAGAGTATACTTTGCCCATGCCATCTCTCACCCCCGACCTCATCGCTAATTTTCCATTATCGCATTATGCCGACCCCGGCTCCATTCAACGCGGACGCGCCTATTACAAAGATAATCGCGCCTGGAGCGTGGATCTGGTCAACGACGGCAAAGCGGTCATCCTCGTGGATGGCGATTCAGGCGAGTATACAATCGAGATCGAGGCCAGCAAAAAGACGGGCGAGTTGCTCTTCGAGTGTGACTGTCCGTTCGCAGACGAAGCCAGCTTCTGCAAGTCACTAACAAAGGATGGTGTGTAGTCTCTGTTCAGTTGAGACAACAGTTTCCGTTTTACGAAACAGACACCCCTCCAAGCTGGAGGGGCGTCTTCGTTTGATCACCCTGATTCGATTTCAAGACGCCGCGAGATATTTTCCCATCCCGTTCAGGTCTGGCATCTCGAGACCCAACTCGGCAGAGGTTTGCATGACTTGGCCGTAGTAATACTTCGACTCCCTGCGGCTGCCCTCGCTGACAGCGTGAGCAGTGTAACGCTGCATACTTTCGTTACGGCGGAAGTTCCGACGCAACAGGAACACCACTAACCAGATGGGGAGTTTGATATAGCCAATTTCAAGATATTTCTTCAAATCGGGAAGGAGGGAGGAGGTCATCCCTCGAAAGGATGAATGGGTGGGGGTGGTTTGGAGTTGGATCATCGCTTGAACTTTTTGCCTGTGGCGAGTTCGACGCTCTTGTACGCGCCGTCGTAAACGCCGATGCTTTTGTTCTTGACGATGCAATCACAGAACATGGTGAGCAGGTCATCCTCGGCGGTGATGAGGTCAATGGCTTGCAAGGTTTGTGGGATGGTGCGGGTCTCGACGGTGCTGTCGCCTATCTCCGCGCCGCGGATGGCGCCCCACATTTCGTGTCCACCCACACGGGCGTTGAAGATCTTCGGCACGGGGTAAAAGGCGAGTTCGCTGGGCTTGGTGATCATCACATCCATGACGCGCATGAGGTAGTTGGTGGCGTACACAGCGTGGAAAGTGTTGTCGTGCAGGAAGACGTGCAAGCCGTGCGCAGGTTTCTTGCGGATGCTGTCGGTGAATTCGCGGGTGTCGTCCCAGGTGAAATGGGTGTGGATCAGGTCTTTGTGGTGGGCAAGTTCGCCTTGCAGCCATTCCCAGTTGTTCTTGTGATCGCCGAGATTGATGAACAGGGCTATTTGATCCTTTTGGATCATGGGGACAGCATGTTCGATGATGGCTTTGAACAGTTCGCGCTGGGCACCCGCACCACCCATGGTGACGAGGAAGCGTCGTGGTTCCCCGGCTTTCATGCGGCGCAAGCGGTCGTCGCAATCGGCTTCGATGTTCTCGACCAACTCATGGTCCACATGGTGACCGGTGTAGAAGAGCGCGTCGGTGGGGGTGGGCTTGAGGATGCGACCCTGGTCGTCGAAGCCGCGCATGACGCGGAAGCCGTAATAGCCCGAAGGTGATTGCACAGCATGTTTGGCGCCTTCTGTGAGCTGGAAGGCCATGGGCCAGTTGTCAAACATCATATCCACCACATTGGTCATGCCACCCGCGACCGCGCCCATGCAGTTCCACATGTGGGAGGTGAGGATGGGCATTTCGGAGGGCAGTGTCCCATACAGGTTCCTGAATAACTCGCTCATCTTGTAGTCCTTGACCTCGGTCTTGAGGAAACGCCAGGGCCAGGTCACAATCCAGTTGTTGAAGAGCGTGTTCAAGCCGGGCAGGGATGGTTCACCAGTAGTCAGCGATTCCCACACATATTTGTCGAACCAGGGATAGCGCTGGGAGATGCGCGAATATTTGCTATAGTTGGTGTTGCACCAGTTGATCACATCGGTGGTGATGCCGGGGATGGAGAGCAGGTCTAGCCAGTAAGGAGTAAAGCCCATCGCTTTGGCGGCGGAGACGCCCGCCATGGCGATGCGGTAGTGTCCAAAGCCCATGCGGATGGTGCTGACGATAACACCGTTCTCCTTGTTCAGCGGCGCACCTTGCCCGTCACGGACGATGGACTTCAGCCCGAAGATCTCGTGACCGTAAGGATGATTCTCGACGCTTAGATTGAATTTTTCATCGGGGTCGTAGTTGAACTTCTTTGCCAGCATGTCCTTCCACTTGTCCGCTGCGCGGGTCTGGCTTTTGGTGATGGGGTTGCCGTAGACCTGATATTGTCCGTCCTTCTTTTGTAACATGAGAGCCTTTCTCCTTGAAAGTAATGTGATTGCTTGTGAAGTTTCTTCGAAACCGCCAGCCGGATCCGGCTGGCGGTTGCTTGTCGGTCTTGAGCTTATCCTTTGACACCGCTGCTTGCCACGCTTTCGACGAAGAAGCGCTGACCCAGGATGAACACGATCAGCGGCGGGATGATGGCGATCGCCGCGCCCGCCAGGATCAGGTTTGGGGTGTCGGAGGCACGTCCGCGCAGCACGTTGAGCGCCAGGGTCAACACGTGGTTCTTTTCGTTGCCCACGTTGATGATGACCAGGGGCCAGAAGAATGAGTTCCACGCGTAGAGGAAGGTGAACGTGGCCTGGGTCGCCAGGGCAGGCACGCTGGCAGGGATCAAAATATCCTTGAGGATCTGGAAGCGGGAGGCGCCATCCAGTAGTGCGGCTTCCTCAATCTCTTTGGGGAAGGTGATGAAGTGCTGGCGCATCAGGAATGTTCCGTAGGCGGTGAAAATCCATGGAATGATGAGGGCAGCGAGGCGGTCGGTCCAGCCGATGAGCACCATGAGCTGGTAAAGCGGCACGATGAGCATTACAAAGGGGATCATGATCGTGCCAAGGTAGAAGACGAAAACCGTGTCGCGCCCGGGGAATTTCAGGCGGGCAAAGGCATAACCGCCAAAGACAGAGGTGACCAGTTGACCGAGCACGACCAGGATGGTGACAAGCGCAGTGTTGGTCAACGCCCGACTCATGTTGTTGAGCTCGATGACCTGCTGGTAATTTTCCGGATGCCAACCGATATTCTCCACCGGCTCACTGAGACGAACGTTGCGATAAACCTTCTCTTCGGGATTCTGCGGATCGATGAACTCGCCGACAGTGGTCTGGCTAACCAGGATCATGGGTGTCACCTGGCCATCCACTTCCACATCGAAGAGCTTTTGTTCCTCGCCATTGACCATGACCGATTGCGGATTCATCGCGCCGCCGGTGGGCTTGACCTCCGAGAGGTACCGTTCCACAGTGGAGTTGAGATCCTCGGGCGGGGCGTAGGTTCCTACTTTGATGTTGCTTTTAGCCAATGCATATTCTTTTTGCTGTCCATCCACTTCCACGTAATAGAGCGGCAGCGGTTCATCGTACCCGGTTACGCTGATCTCGATGGGGTCGCGCGGTAACATGCGCGGCGGATAGCGAAACGTATCCGAGGGGATCTTGAACGAGGTGGCGAGCATGTACAGGAATGGAAAGATCATCACCAGTGCGAAGAAGGTCAACACGAAATAGACCGCAAAGTTGCCCAGAAAACGGCGCAGTTTGTAGGATTGGGGATTCATGGTTCGCCTCCTAGCCTTCATAGATGCTGGAGCGGCGCTGGCGCTGGAACTGTACCAACGTCAGACCGAAAATGACAATGAACAACACCCAGGCGATGGCAGATGCATAGCCCTGCTTGAAATTCTGGAAGCCACTGCGGTACAGATATAGGACCAGTGTGATCGTGGAGTTGTTCGGTCCCTCGGGCGGATTCATCAAAATGAAGACCTGCTCGAAGACTTGCATGGCTTGAATAGTGGTGGTGGAGACCACGTAGAAGGTGGTCGGTGCGAGCATGGGCAGGGTGATGCCCCAGAATTTATCCCAAGGGCCGGCACCATCCACGGTGGCGGCTTCGTACAGTTCACCGGGAATGTTCTGCAAGCCCGCGAGGAAGAGAATGGTATTGAATCCCATGGTCTGCCAGGCCGCAATAAAAATTACGGCGAAAAGGGCGGTCTTCTCATCAGAGACCCATTGGATCTTGGGGTCGACGATGGCAGCATTGAAAAGATTGTTCCAAAAATCGATGCCCAATGTGATGAAATAGTTGATGTAGCCGATGGTCGCGTTGTAGAGCCATTGCCAGACGAGCGAGATGCCCACCACTGCGGCGATGCTCGGCATGAAATACACCGCACGGAAGAATTTCATGCCGGGGAGCTTGCTGTTGAGCACATTGGAGAGGAGCAAGGCGGGGAATACGCTCAGTGGTACAGCAAACAGTACGAAGGCCAGAGTGTTGCGCAACGCCAGCCAGAAGAACTTGTCGGCGGCGGCGAAGAGCAATCCACCATTGCCCAGAATGATTCGTCCCACCTCATCATAGATCTTGATATCCACCACATCACGTGCCAGTTGGTCAGGGGAGGACAGCCAGGCGAAGCGGACGTTGAGAATACGGGCGTAATTGTCAAGTCCGATCCAGTTTGGCGGGTTGAAGGCATCTGAATCGGTGAATGAGAAATAGAACGAAAGAATGAGAGGACCGGCAAAGAAGATCAAGAAACCCAACAGGTTGGGGGAGAGAAACAGCCAGCCGTTGATGATCTGTTCATGATTGGTCTTGGCCTTCAGGGCCTGGGCGACTTCCGGGCGCATCATCGACCAGAGGGAAAAACCGAATATCAAGGCGCCTGCCACTGCAATAAACCCTTTGGGTTGCGCCAGCTTGCCCAGAAAATACAGTAGCCCATTGGCAGCGCCGACCTGCCACAGGAACAGCACGAAGCCGCCCAGAATGATCCAGCGACTCACAATCTTAAGGCTATTGGTTGAGGAGAGATTGCGTTTAGGGTAGTAGTCTTCGATCGCACCGAGGAAATATCCCACGACCGCGATGCCCAGATAAGGCAGACCCCGCCCGAACGTTTCGCCCAGGGCATCGATGCCAATGAAGATCTCACCAACGTTGAGAGCGATCACCGCGCACAGCACAAACGCCAGATAATCCAGGGTCAGGGAGATCAGCCGCCCGGCATGATTGCGACGGGTCAATTGCAGAGACCCTGCCAGGCTGGCGAGTGTCGCAATCAACAAAATGGCAGAAACCAGGATCTTCTGCCAATTCGAGGTAAAAGTCACCCAGCCGATCCAGGGTGCCAGCATGCCTGCGGCAGCCAGCACTGCAAACACCACACGCCAAATGACTTGCAAACGCAAGATCTGGTTCGTGCGGGCATCCAATGATGCAACCTTGCTCATGGCTCATCTCCTTGGGTGTTCAAGTTTGGGAGGACTTCCACAAAAAGATCGCAAAATCGCAAAGAGGCTTTGTGATTTGGGGATCTGCTTGTGAGTTGGAAAAAGCGGAGCAGGCAGGGGTCTGCCTGCTCCTGATTTCAAAGCAGCTTACTGGTTGAAGACTTTGTTGGCTTCGTCGCAGATTGTCGTACCAAAATCATCGACGGTCGTTGCACCGGTCAACACGCCCTGAATGGCGGGACCCATGATCTTGTCGAACTCAGGCCAGGAACCAGCCCACAACGGGCCTTCCGCGGTCGGGGCGGCAGCATCGGCGATGCCGTTCAGGAACGCTTGATTGTTGGCGGGCGGAGTGAAGGTGAGAAAAGCATCGAGCGCTTCCTGACTGACACGGCTCGGGATGTTGGCGCCGAGTGCAGCAACCTTACCCTGGGTTTCAGCCGTGGTCAGCGCCTGGACGAGCTTCCACGCTTCTTCAGGGTGTTCTGTCTTGGCGTTGATTACGTACGCACCCCAGAACAGCCAATTACCGGGTGTGCCCTTGGGTCCCTTCGGCAGTTCGACCACATCCCAGTTGAAGTCCACAGTGCGGACACCGGGGGTCGCCCAGCGACCGTTCTGGAACATGGCTACCTTGCCGGCGCGGAACGGCGGCTCAGGATCTTCCCCATACGGGGTGGCGACACCGTAATCCTGATAGAGTGAGCGCTGGAATTCGAGACCGGCAAGAGACTCGGGGGTGTTGAGCGCGCAGGATTTCCGATCGGAAGCGAAGAAACCACCACCGGAAGCGTTCAACCACACACCATACGGACCCCACCAGGCACTGGCACCATACCCGTAAATGTCAGAGCCGAGGGCGCGGGTCTTCTGTGCCACATCGAGGAACGCGTTCCAATCCCATTTGCCTTCCTTGGCAAGTTCGCGTGGATCGGGCGCGCCAGCTTCGTTGATCAGATCCAGGTTCAGGTAGAGGGCAAACGTGGACACATCGCGGGGGAGTCCCCATAGCGCGCCAGAGTCTGCACCGGAGGCATCCGTTTCCGGATTGTAGGTCAGATGATACATCGGTCCGGGATAAAAATCACCCACGTTGAAACCCTCGGTCTGCGTGGCGAGATCGGAAATGTTGAGGATCAGGCCGCGGGTGGCGAAATCTGCCACATCGGTGCCGGGGATCCAGAACACATCGGGCGCGGTACCGGCAGCCACTTCAGAGCGAAGCTGATCCTGATAGTTCGCGCCTTCGGTGCCGCCCGGCTCGTAGGTTAATGTGATACCATCGAGTTGAGCATCGAGTTCGGTGCTGATCTTGCTGTATACGTCAATCTCTTCCTGATTGTCCGGGCGAGTGCGCCAGCGTAAAGCAACTTCAGCGCTTGGTGCTTCGGTGGCGGGGGCCTCAGTGACCGCTGGGGCTTCCGTCATCGCCGGTGCTTCAGTTGCCGCCGGTTTTTCGGTTGCTGCCGTGCCACAAGCTGCCAAAGCAAAAGATGCTATCACGAACAAGCTAAGCACCTTGAAAACAAAACTTTTCTTCATTTATTCTTCTCCTTGAATGATTAGAAAGTGAAAGTACAAGTAGGGTGGATTGCTTTAGCTGGATTACTCCGATCGGTAATCACCTCCTTTACATATGTAACGTGGATTGTCGTACGATCAACTGCGCAGATAACTTCACTTCACGCACTGTGTTGTTCTTCTCCTGAATGATGTCCAGGAGGATGCGAGTGGCTTCCTGCCCGATACGGGGCATATCCTGTTGCATGGTGGTTAGCGGTGGATCAAAGTAGGAGGATAAGGGCATATCATCCACACCGATCACTGCCAGCTTCGATGGAACATTCAGGTTCACATCACGCGCGGCACGGAGAACGCCCATTGCCATACGGTCGTTTTGAGCGAAGATGGCAGTCGGCACGCGGCCAAGTTCCACAAATGAAAGCAGTGCATCCTGACCGGAGGTGGCAGACCAATCGCCTTCGATGATCATGGTCTCGTCCACTTCAATGCCTGCCTCCTGCAATGCGCGACGGTAGCCTTCGGCGCGATCCTGCGAACAATCCTCCTCCATCGGGCCGGTCACCATGGCAATGGAGGTGTGTCCCAGGGAGATCAAATGCCGGGTTGCTTCGTAGGCCACCTTTTCATCGTTAAGGCACACCGACGAGATCTGCTCGCCATGCGAACGCGCCCCCACGAACACCACAGGAAAACTTTGCGGAATGTACTCATACCGCCGATCGGAATAGGGATTGATGATGATCAACCCATCCACACGGCGGTGGCCGACCAGCTCATCCAACAGCTCGCGGAAGGACTCCGGATCGGTGGCGGAGGAGGACAACATGAAATATCCGTGCTGCCGGGCTTCGGACTCCGCGCCTTCAATGACGCTGGCAAAGGTGTAGTCTGTCAGGTTAGGGGAGATACAAGCCAGGGTGTGCGTCTGGCCACGAGCCATGGAACGGGCTATGGCGCTGGGGCGGTACCCCAGTTCTTCGATGGCAGCTTCCACCAACGCTCGTGTTGCGGGTAAAACATCTTCCCGCCTGTTGATCACGCGCGAAACAGTTTGGTGAGACACACCAGCTTTTCGAGCTACATCGCGTATCGTAGGGCGGGAATTAGGCATATTCGTTAGAGTAGTATAATGTTACCGGTCACGTGACCGGTAACATTAGTTTACAAGAACGAAAAGTCTTTGTCAAGAGGCAAAAGCCTATGTCCGTCAAAATCCAGCTGCTCGACCACAAAATTCTGGTTTCCACCCCGGTTTATTCGTGGGAATGGGATGCCGAAACCGACTACTTTACGCTCCGTGACAGTGAAGACCGTATCATCGGGCGCAGCCCCCAGCGACCGTTCATCGTCACACGGCAGACTGGCTGGAATTCCAACGCTTCAACCATCATCTCCCCCATCGATCGCGACCGTGTCTCCATCATCTACCTCATCAAAGACAGCGGCTCACGCCTCACGGTGACCTGGTCTTTCCATCCAGACTTTATCTCCCTTGATCCTTTGCTATACGAAGCCTTTCGGGAGGAGGAAGTTCTCCAGATCGTTTATTTCCCCGAAGCACAACATGACTCGTACAGACCTGCGTTTTACAGCCGTTACGCCGTGGTGCCCGGACTCTCCATGAGCACCAACATCAGTCCGGTAATTGACCTGCACTCACGGCTCTCCGTGACTGCAGTGCTCGGCTCGGGCGCCATGCGCGGGCCGGGTCTCACGCAACAATGGGGGCTGCCGGCACACTACTTCTGCACCTTCAGTACCTCCGACCGTTGGAACGCCATTGGCGCAAAACGACAACAATCCAGTGCAGCTTGTTGGGGTTTGGCGGAACTTCCGACAGGAGATTTCAGGCTCGAACTGCGCGAGATCGGGTTGAGTCCGGTTTTGAACCTGCGCAGTGACCTTTGGAAACAGTTTGAGACACCTGGAACACTACAAATCGGTTTTTCATTTCTCATCGCCTTCGGTGACAACTTTCGTGAAGCGATCCGCAATTATTACCGAATTCTTTTACGCAAAAAAACCATCCAACCCAAGCTGAATACGCCAAGGAAAGCCGATGTCATGCTTGCTCCGCAATACAACACCTGGGGCACGGAGTCTGCACTGGCACTGCCACCCGAAGAATTGACCGAGTCCCTGGTGCGCGACATTTTTCAGAAGTTGCAGCGCTCGGGCATGCGCGCAAAAACCTTTGTTATCGACGATAAATGGGAGGGACATTACGGCGAATTGAAACACGACCCGGTTCGGTTTCCGAATTTCGAAGCGCTGTTGGAAGATATCCGCAAGCAGGGTTATTTCATCGGCCTCTGGGCGGCGTTCCTGCGTTGTCAGGATCCATCCACGTTGGGGTTGAACGAATCCCACTTGCTGCGAGCAACGGATGGCCATCCGTTGTGGCTTTCGCACGGTGAATCAAGATATGGGATTTTTGATATCACCCAAACAGCCGTGCAGGATGTATTAGGCCAACGGGCAAAGGAATTTATCCGTACCTATCGACCGGACTTGATCAAATTTGATTTTGGGTACGAGCTGCCTTCTCTGGATGTAGCGGCACCGTTCGATATGAGTTATGCGGGAGAACGTCTCCTTCAAAAGGGACTGGACGTGATCGTCCGTGCCATGAAGGAGGTGAATCCAGATCTGGTTATCATGTACTACGGTTTGTCGCCACTGCTCATTGAACACTACGATCTGCACAGCCCCGATGATCTCGTCTACTGCGGCGGGGACTATGACCTTGAGACCAATCGCCGCATCTTCTTCAGCAGCCTGTGCAGCGAATTGGGTATGCCTACCTACGGCTCATCCGGCTACGATTGGAATTCTGCCTTGGATATCTGGTTCGACTCTGCCCCATCGGGTACGCTCGGCTCACTGCATTGCTTTGACGGCGACGAAAATGGCGACTTGCCCAAAGACGAATGGATCGCCATATATAACGGTCTCTCTGCCATCCTTCGCAGGCAAACAACGTTTCAAATTCAACCCATCGATGCACAATGGCAGGGCGGGTTGCGCGCTGCGTTCTCCCCCTCATGGGAACGGATCGAGAATGACAAGACAGTTCTTCTGGCGCTCCGCACGCATCGGTTTGATGGCAAGCCCGCCAGCCAAACATACAAGGATATCTTACACGCCGATGTCATGCTTGTGATCGCGTCCATGACCGAAGATGAGATCTCACATGCCAATCGATTGGGTATCGTGGCATTCGGCACAGGTCTTTGTACAATACGACACCTATCCAACCACAAGTCGGCCAACATCATCGAGCATTATCATAGCGGGCGGCGATCCGAAAAAAGTATTACATGCCGGAATCAGCAGATTGACCTTGAGCTTCAACGATCACGCGACGATGAAATTCTCGAATGGCTTGAAATCATTTTTACCGAGGAAACATGATCCTGCCAACGAATCCACAATCCTGTTACTTTCGAGACTCTTGCTGCTGGCTGGAACACGATTTAGCGGATTAGTCTGGGAGTTCGCTTTCTGTCGTGACAAGGCATGAGCTTGCGAGCCAAACAAAAGCTTCTCGATCTGAAAGGCCGAGTAGAAATCGAAAAGGTATGGGAAACAGACCGAAATAAATGTTAGTCATAACACGTCTGAATCACAACTCTCCGACGGAGAAATCCCATGGCTAACCAAACGTTAGAAATCCCCATCTCAGGCATGGACTGTGCTGAATGTACACAGCACGTCCAACACGCCATCGAAAAGCTGACCGGTGTGCAATCGGTGAATGTCTTTCTCGCCACCGAAAAAGCCATCGTAAAACTTGACCCCGCCAAGGTGGATCTGACGGCCATTCGCACTGCGGTTCAAGGCGCCGGATATGACGTGCCCGCCTCTTCCGCCCCGCCAGTTGCTCCTGTTTCGACCGACGATTTCAACCGCCGGTTAACTCTCCTGCTCATCAGCGTCTTCGCCATCATCCTGAGCGTGGTCATCTTCGGCGAAGGCTTGGGCTGGTTCGATTTCCTGAACGAACGCATCCCCTTCCTGCTTGGACTTGCCATCGTAATCGCAGGCGGCTATCCCGTCTTCATGAACGTCATCCGCGCCACGCTCAAGCGACAGGTCATCTCGCACACGTTGATGACCCTCGGTGTGATCGCCGCGCTGGTCGTGGGTCAATGGGTCACGGCGGCACTGGTCGTGATCTTCATGCGCGTTGGCGATTACGTGGAGAACTTCACAACCGAAAGTGCACGCCGTGCCGTAAAGGAACTTACCTCCCTTGCCCCACAGACTGCGCGTGTCGAACAAATGGGATTGGAGATGGAACTCCCTATCGCACAGGTGAAAGTCGGCGATATTGTGATCGTGCGACCCGGTGAGAAGATTGCCGTGGATGGTGAAGTCATCGGCGGGCAGGCGACCGTTGACCAATCCGCCATCACAGGCGAGTCCATGCCGGTCGAAGCCGCGAGCGGAACGCACGTCTACGCCGCGACCATTGCCAAACTCGGCAGCCTGCGCATCCGCGCAGACCGCATCGGTGTGGATACTACCTTCGGACGCGTGGTCAAGATGGTGGAGGAGGCCGAAGCGCATCGTGCCGATATCCAACGCATCGCCGATCAATTCAGCGCGTGGTATCTGCCGGTGGTGGCTGCCATCGCTGCATTGACCTTCCTTTTTACACGTAATCCGCTCTCCACGGCGGCAGTGTTGCTTGTAGCTTGTTCCTGTTCCTTCGCGTTGGCGACTCCCGTTGCCATGCTAGCCTCGGTTGGAGCCAGTGCCAAACGCGGACTGCTGATCAAAGGCGGCAAATATCTCGAACTGCTCGCCCGCGCCGATGTTCTGCTCGTGGATAAAACAGGCACGCTGACCCTCGGTCGTCCGCAGATAACGGATGTGATTTCATTGAACGGATTTTCGCGAAACGAACTCCTTGCCATCGCCGCTTCCGCCGAACGCTATTCTGAACATCCACTCGCAGAGGCAGTCCGCAGACTGGCACGCGACGAAGCTATTTCCCTGAGCGAGCCCAAGGAATTTGAATCTGTGCCCGGGCAGGGCATCCGCGCTGTGATCGACTCGCGCCGCATCGTTATCGGCAACCGCCGCATGATTCCCGCCGCAGAGACGTTATCCGTCACTGCCGATCTCGAAGCGCAAGGTAAAACGCTTCTCTTTTTGGAAAGCGACCGTGAACTCGTAGGTGTCTTCGCTGCCGCTGATACCTTGCGCGAAGAAGTCCCAGCCGCGTTGAAAGAAGTCCGCGCGCTGGGTATTCGCCATATTGAACTGCTGACAGGAGATAATGAAAGGACCGCTTCCGCATTGGCAGAAAAGCTGGGTGTATCGTATCGCGCCAACCTCTTGCCTGAAAACAAGATCGACATCGTCAAAGAATATCAATCCAAAGGCCATGTGGTCGTCATGATCGGGGACGGCGTCAACGACGCGCCCGCCCTCGCACAAGCCGATATTGGCATTGCAATGGGCGCAGCAGGCACAGATGTCGCCATCGAAGCGGCGCATATCGCCTTGATGCGCGAAGATTGGAATCTGGTTCCCGGTGTGTTGAAGATCGCCCAACGCACCATGCGGATCGTAAAAACCAATTTGCTTTTTACCACTGCCTACAATATCATCGGGCTGACCCTCGCTGCATTTGGTTTCCTGCCGCCTGTGCTTGCCGCTGCCGCGCAGTCCCTGCCGGATATCGGCATCATGGGGAACTCAGCCAGATTGTTGAAGCAGAAGTAAACGGGGTTACGACAGATAAACGTGAAATCTCAAAGCGACAAGTACGAGTAGCTTGTAAGCATCCATCGACTTTGTTTTAACACCATCAGCCAGAGCTGTATCTGTCGCAAATGAAGTGAATTTTGACACGTAGGTGTAAATGAGTCACAAACCATTTTTAAACAAAAACAGGCGGAAAATATTTCCGCCTGTTTTTGTTTGTGAATGCTGAATTATTTTTTGGGCGTGTTGAGCAGGGACACCCCCAGCCATATTGCCGTGCCAAGGATTGGGATCAAGCTGATCAGGATCAACCATCGCGGCAGACTGCCGGGGGCGGTAAGTTGAAGCAGGATCGGCAAGGCGATCACAAAAGCAGCCACCAGCACGCTGAGTGCCAAACGTGTGACCAGACGGTCGACCCTGCCCAGAATATGGTCTGCATCCTTGAGTTCCATGCGGAAGCCCTCATTTCGTTCGAGCCGCTCCAACATCCGATTCCCGACCCGGGGCAGACGGTGAAGCAACTCGCCCCAGTTCGCGCCATCCATCAGAAGGCTTCGGATCCAGCCGTCATGAGGCAGGAACAGTTTGGGCATCAGACGCTGGATGTGAGGTTCAGCCGCTTTGAAAACGTCGAAGTCCGGGTCCAGTTGCAAGCCAATGCCTTCCAGCATGACAATGGTCTGCCCCACCAACCACCAGGTGGAGGGCAACCGCAAATGATGACGAAACGTGATGGCTGTGATCTCATCGATCAATTCCCGTGCGCGAATGTACTTGATGGGAGTGCCATTGTATTTGTTCAGGAAACGGTGGAGGTCATATGCGAGTCTATGCCTGTCCACATCCTCTCGCACGGCACCCATGCGCGCCAGCTGGTCGATCAATCCGTCCACATCCATTTCGACGGCAGCGAGCATCAGTCGGATCAGATCGATCCGGTCTTTGTCTCTGAGATAACCCACCTTGCCAAAATCCACAAGTCCGATCACCTCTCCAGGCAGGATGAGGTAGTTCCCGGAATGTGGATCGGCATGGAAGAAGCCGTCTTCAAGTACCTGCTTGACCGTGGCACTGGCACTGTTTAGCGCCACCTGATGGCGGTCATACCCAGCAGCATCCAACGCAGGGATATCGCTGATCTTGATACCGTTAATGCGCTCCATCACCAACACTTGCCGGGTACTTAATTCCCAATACACTTTTGGAATATAAAGAAGACCGGTGTCTTTGGCAAAGCTCTCACGCAGACGGTCCGCATTGCGCCCTTCACGTTGATAATCCAGCTCGTTACGCAGGGTGAAACTGAAATCATCTGCAATACCTGTGAAGTCAGAGACCTTTCCCAACGAAGTGGTTTGCGCTCTGGCCGCCAGTGAAGACAGGATCTCAAGATCGGTATCGATCACGACATTGATGTTGGGGCGCTGAACTTTGATGACCACTTCCTGTCCGTCTGGAAGCACCGCTGCATGAACTTGCGACAGGGATGCGGATGCCATCGGCTGCGGGTCGATGGAGACAAACAGTTTTTCTGGCTCCTGCCCAAGTTCCCGGGTCAGAAGCGTATGGATCACATCCCACGGCTCCGGAGAGACCGAATCCACCAGCTTGCCCAGTTCCGCAATAAAGGAGAGGGGCAGCAAGTCTGCGCGGGTGGAGAGTATCTGACCGAATTTTACAAAGGTGGGCCCCGCCTCCTCCAATGCCAGCCGAAAATGAACCGCCAGGTTATCAACCTGAGACGGCACTTCTTCCTGGGAGGAACGCCATGGGACCCTAAACCAGGCACGCTGATTGGGTCGGTTAAATAGAAACCCAAAACCATGCCGGGCAAATATGGTGACGATCTCACTATAGCGCTGCAAATGACGAATAGAACGCCTGGAACTGAGCATTAACTTCCATTTCGGTAGCGATTAGTGACTGTTTGAAAAGTCGAATTGGGTATCGCAAAGACACAAAATCTCGAAGTCTCAAAACAACTATGAGCTTGAGACTTCATGCCTCTGCAACCGGGTTTTCAAACACCTTCCACGAGCGAGGTGAACTGTAATACTGGGGCTCGTAGTGGGTCGCCTTAATCCTGTTTTTCACGCAGTTTTTGAATGTCTTCCTTGGTCGCCAATCCCATTTCATCCAGGACCTTTTTCATCTCATCCCGAACCAATTTTCGCAAGGCCTGACGTTCTTCCTCGCCACGATCGGAGAGCTGGTCAACCCACTGTTTTACTTCGTTTTTTTGAACTTCACCTTCATGACTAAGTTCGTCAATAAGCTTTTGGGCCTTTTCACGAGTCATGGAGAGTAACCCAATTCCTGCAAGAAAGCCTTTTTCGAGTAATGATGTCATTGTGACTCCTTTCAAAATCTCAGGTTGAATTTCTGCCAATACTTGTAAATTGTACCGTGTCTACGAATATGAGACAAATGGGGCAAAATACTAATAACGGGGTATTAAACCGTGTTAAAAACCAGGAGTACAAGATTTTCTTCCTAGGGTGGTATTGCATCTTGCGAGCAGTTTAGTATGGTGGTATCGGAATATTGAACACCACATATCGGTCGGGAAGGGTTAGCCATGCTAATCGTTTCGGGCCAGGGGAATGGAGTCGGAACGACAAGTGATGGATAGCTGGCCTGAAGATTTTCCTGATACCAATCGAAATGCAGCAGGTCCACTGCTATCACTGCAAGATCCGGGCGTTCACCCAGCGCAAAATGAAAATACCACAACGCAAAAACAGCCTGATCCCCTTTGGCAAAGAGGATCGCTTCTGGGGGTGCAGTGGATAAAACGTCCCTGCCAAAAGTCTCTGCCCGAAGATCTGTTGACGCATCAACTTGATCAATGTACGTCATCGGCCGCCCTACAAAATAGGACAACAATAACAGAGCGATTGTCGTTTTCAGGAGGCGAGGATACCGCATGGTTTGAGCAGTCATTCCATCAATACCCAGCCCGATCCAAATGGCAAATGACAACAGCATGGGGATCAGATACACATACGAATCGGTGGATTCGTATACGATGGCAAACGCAGAGTATATGATCGCCGTCCAAATCGTGAGGACGAATATACGTGAGAATTTTCCAAACGCGATCAACCCGATCAGCCCGAGCACTACACCGGGGAATCCAAATTGCTGCAGCACCAGTGCAGCCAGAGACTGAACACGGACCCAGATCCCGGTCCAATCGAAATGAAGATAATAGCTCTGATAAAGCTGGGCCGATACCAGCCACCAGAAACGTTCCAACGAGATAGCATTTCCCCAATTCACAGGTGGATTTGCAAATGCTCGCAAGGGAATAAGCATGTAAATGGACAATCCCATCCCAAACGTCCCCAACTGTCGCAGGAAGGCACCGTGGTCCAACTTAAAGTTCCTGACCCAACCTTGATCCGCTCTTACCTGGCGATGCACTGAACCAACGACCAGTGCCAGAGGTACAAGAAGAAGCGTTGTACTATGATTCCCAACGGCAATTCCCAGCGTAAGTCCACGCCAGCAATCCAGGCGGCTCGATGTCCGGGTTGGCTTTGTATAAAGATACAAAATGAAAGTCACTACGAATGCCTGCAGTC
>CAZKSG010000017.1:0-1212 GCA_964555335.1 uncultured Anaerolinea sp. | reverse complement strand
CGGGTTGGCTTTGTATAAAGATACAAAATGAAAGTCACTACGAATGCCTGCAGTCCATACACCTCAGTGATTACCGCTTGTGACCAAACGAGAGGCGCCAGGCCGGCAGCATAGCCTGCCACCAAACCTGCCAGCCAGTTCGATGTATGAGTGGAAGGGGTTGATACATCCTGGACCAGCGTGCATACCAAAGTAGCTGCCAATCCCATCGCAATTGCGGAAAACAGGTTCGTGCGGAAAGCCAGGGAACCAAACGGTAGAAGTTGAAAGAGACGCGCCAGAAGCAGGTAAAGCGGATAACCCGTTGGATGAGCAACTCCCCCGGTTGCAGCGGCAGCGATCAGGTCACCGCCATCACTACCTCCGTTTGCCCAGGTCAGTCCGGGTGCGATGGTGCGAAGATAGATCACCAGGAGTGAGCCTATCAAAATCAGCGCCGGCAGCGATCTCGTCAAGAAACTTCGATGGAACATAAATGGATAGAACGGCGGGGAAGAGGTACTCTCTTCCCCGCCGTTTTTCAATCATGGAACAAAGGAATTATTTGCCAATCAACGCATAGGAACCAGAAGCATGTATTCGGGCACAGGCAATACCTTTATTCACTGTGGTGTCAATTGGCTGCCAGAGTTGCCTTCCACGATGGAGGAAGTAGATGCCTGCCTCTTTACCGGGCGGAATCGCATAACAGAGTTCAACATTTCCATCCTTTGCGGGAAGATTGCTAACATGATGGTGGCGATATACCACCTGAAAGAGAGTTATGTCAGCAAGGATCTTTCCGGCGCCATGTGGGACACGTCCCGAGGCTTGTTGGTACTTCTTTAAAGAAACCAAAAGGCAGTACTCTTTTGCCAGATTCCTGACCCTGAGAACAGCCACTCCCCCAATAGTGTAGTCGCCATTTTTACATATTTTTTCCTTGGAGGGCGGCGGTTTGACTGTCCCACCATCATGACCCAGGTAAATATCCTGATCTGGCGCAGATGAAATATCCTGAGCCTGCACAGATCGATCGATCTCCATGGATGGTTGTGCCCCGGCCTCCTGGTTTCGCGCCAGGCCCAGAATGCCCACCAATACTGAGATCAGGATGAATACACGAAGACGCTTGTTCATAGTGTATGCCCTACCTTTCTAAGGTGCTGCTTTCATAGTAGCATGACTATGCAGAACCAAGCCTCGGATTTCGTACGGATTTAGGGAAGGGTA